>JALSUU010000262.1 GCA_027071075.1 Sulfurimonas sp.
TCTTTGTGCTTCAATAGCCACTTCTTTTCCAAGCTCACCAGAGCCGAGTAACATTACTTTTTTTGAGTTTGATTTAAGGGGAGCAGAGAATTGCATAGGTATAATTCCTTCATTTATATTGCTGGAATTATAGCATAAGTAAAAGTGTAGACCAAAAAAAAGCCCTACCACTCAATAAAGAGCGATAGGGCTATAATTGTAAGTACCAATGCCACGAAGAACTTACATACACAAAGCACCACACTTTGATAATATAATTATATCATAACTTAGTTAAATATAATTTTTGCTTCACCTGAAACAAGGACAACCTCAGTTGCATCTTCTTGGGTTTTTTTAGTGATTTGAACTACTGCATCATCTGTTGTTTTGATGAGCTTATCCCCTTTTTTTACACTATACACTTTTCCTGATTCCATATTTACACTGCCTGTATCAGCTGTAGCTTCATTAGGAGTAGAACTTCCACAAGAAGCAAGTGCTAAAATCGTTAGTAAACTTAGTATATATTTCATTTTATCTCCTAAAACTCTATACCATTATCTGGTACTTTTGTCTCTACAACAACACTATCTTTTGTTTGAGTTGTTTTAATAACATACTCTGGAGGCACTAAAGAGTTAAAATACTCGATGATTACAGATTTAAGATAAACAATCAACTCATCATACCAATTATCTTCCGATGCAGCAATAGGTTCTGTTAGGTTATTGTCAATAGGGTCTACAACTGCATCATTGTTTAAACATGCCTTATCATCCACACCATTTGGAAATGGATTTTTTGCACAACTTATGTAAGGATAAGAGTCTGAGAGAACTCTACTCATGTGCATAACTTCTGGTGTTTCAAGACCAAGTGCTAATGGACCTTTAAATATTTTACTAAACAGATTTTTTCTTAAACGCTCATTTGAGTAGAGTTTGAAACCATGTCTTGCATCGTTCTCATAACCATAAAAGTGTGAAGCATTGTCTTCAAAACCCTCTGCTTTTGGATAGGGAGGTGCTTGATGTAACCACTGATGATTTCCATCTATTGTTTTTATAGTTCCTATAAGCATTGAAAAGTTTTCTTCATCTTCAAAACTATACTCACTACTTAGATTTGCTCTTGCGATTAAAGTGTTGAGTTGCTCAGGAGAGAGGAGTGCTAGCTTCGCTAAGACAACAGCATTATGTAAAACATAAAACTTATCGGGATTCAGCTCTCCATTCATATCTAAAGCCATCTCAAGTTTTACTCTCTGTGCCATATCATTGATAAGAAGAAGATGTTTATCACTATCATCCATTCCAAACTGCTTATTTAAATCAGCTTCACTGACAGACTTCTCTTTTACTAAAATAACCTCAACCGCAGCTACACCGATAAGACTCACGATCTCTGAACCAAGAGAATCACTGATTCCTTTTACTTTCAGTTTCAAACCACTTACTTGAGTAGAATCATCTTTGGGAGTCACATCATCTAAAAAGCTAAGTTTCTCTTCTAAATTTTTTGAGAGTTTACAGCTCTCTTGAATTGCTGAAGAGGTCACCGTTGTTGGATCACTAAATGCACTAGAGTAACATCTCATCCATTTACTCAATTCTCCGTAACTATCTCCACTTACCATCATAAACTGCTGTGACATTCTTGAACTAGTTTTAATGTACGCATCAATAGCATCATCTATCTTTGCCAACCATGCCTTTTTAAAACTGTACGATGGGAGCTGTAAACTCTTAAGTTTGTCCAGCTTTGCATTTAAGTAATCCTTCGTAGAACAAGCCTCTGCATCATCTTTGAAGATAGAAAGCAGATACTTTCCAGGGTACCATTTAGTATCACACTTATCTTTCGCTGTATCTAAATCTTCTGCTATTGTTGCCGCTATATCTTCATCATCAAGTCCAGCAACTTTTTGTCTAAACTCATACAATTTTGCAAGGTATGAAGCTGTTCCTGAAAGTGCATACTGCTCTGCCACTGCATCGTTCATAAGGAGGGTACCTTTTATGAAAGAGATTGGAAGTGCATCATCCACCGCAACAACATCCCAAGGGTTACCAATAGTTACACCAGAAGCATCTTTGAGAGGAGGCAGTCTATCACTGATAAACTTTTCTAAGAAGATATGTCTTTTTTCAACATCTGTCTCCCCATCATTCATATCAAAAATATCACCACAGTACATATTTACATAAGTATGTGCAAAAGTATCTGCTGCACCATGGAGTAAGAAACCATAGGCAAAAGCTTTCTCTTGAGGTGTCTTTGCTTTTTCTAAAATCCACGCAAACCACTCATCACTTTTCCAGCCATGAACAATATCAGTACCATCATCAATAGTCCCATCTTCAAGACCAGGATGCACAGTTACTTGACCCGCTACAACATCAGGAAAGCCATCAGGACCGATATTTCCCATACGAAACACTTTTTGGTTTGAGAGAATGGCATTTGTGATGCTACTATCCACTTCAAAATCACCAAAAGGCTCTATAGTAAGTTTAGAGTCGTTTAAATCGTTAATAATCTCTTGGGCAACAAAAACATGCGTGCGTGTATCAAAAGCAAAAGCAGTAGTTGCGAGAAGTAGTGAACTTAAAAGTATATTTTTTATCAAAATAGAAGCCCCTTTATTTAGTATAATAAAATATTATACCATAAAGTGACTAAAAGAGAAGAGTTTTTAGTTTTTCAAACCTATGAGTGTTTGAAGGAGTTGATCAGAAGTTGTAATCGTTTTACCATTGGCTTGAAAACCACGCTGAATGATAATAAGCTGTGTTAAAGCACGGGAGAGATCCACATTAGAAGCCTCAAGTGCAGAGGACTGAATAAATCCACGCCCCGCAGTAGCCGCTGTTCCGATGATAGGATCACCTGAGTTGGCAGTTTGTACATAGACACTTCCACCCTCGGTTCCTAGACCTTCATTATTTGTAAATTTTGCCATACCGATTTGTGCTAGTCCAAAAGAGCGACCATTGGAAAAAGAACCGATTAAAGTACCCGATTGATCGATTCTGATTCCAACTAAATCTCCACCAGTATATCCATCTTGGCTAATACCAGAAGTAGAAGATTTACTATCAAAACTTGTCATTCCATCAAACTTATTTGCAGTACCAAAAGAGAGATTTATAGTCTGGTTTGGTGCAGAACCATTGTTTCCTGTAAAAGAGATATTTCCAGGATTTACGCTTGAGAGTGCTCCTGAACTTGTAAAAGAGATAGATCCTCGTTTCTCATTTTTAGGATTTGTAGTATTAATCTCAGCAGGATCAGGAACAGTTATTGTCATGTCCCACTTACTTGGAGAGACCTTTCTAAATGATGTTCTTACTGTATGTTTTGTACCAAGTGAATCAAAAACATCTATTCCACTTGAGTGTGTAGCTGCGTTAAAAGATTGAGAATATGATACTGAACCAAGAGAGTTTTGTGGTAAAAAAGACTCTAAAGCTTTCACACTTTCAGTAAAACGAACATTTTCAACGATACCTGTTGCTGCATCAGTAAAAGCACTCACTTTAATATTTAAATCTGATCCAGGAGCAGAGTTATCTATACTTATCTTTCCAGCTGCATCAACAGTTACAACAGCCCCTGCACTTGCAGCAGTTGCATCAGTAGCAATTAAACTTCTTAGTTCATCCATCGTTCTAAACTCTCCTGCACCAGGAGCTGTACCATTATATTTATATGTTTTAGTTGTTGTTCCTCCATCATACGATACAACAATCCCTTGACCATCTTTGAGAGAAAATGCTTCACCGTTTGGATTAAACATTACGCCTAAATCATCTGCGGGAACTACAGTTCCATTACTATCTGTCACAACACCTGCTGAACTAATTTGATATGATGGAGAAAAATTTTCTACCAAGGGTCCTGAATTAAGATTTGCCTTAAGAACAATCTCTTGCGTTGGACTTGCAGGCGTTGTAAGTCCTGGTGCTATTTTGATATCTGTTATAGGTGAAGTAGAGTCCACTTTACCAGTAGCAGGGTCTCGTAACCATCCCTGTGTGATAAATCCATTGTTATCCACAAAGTTTCCACCTGCATCAAACTTAAAATCTCCTGCACGCGTGTATTTATAACTATTTCCACCATCAGGAGAGACTATGAAAAATCCATCTCCTTGAATAGCAACATCTGTATTTTTATCAGAGTTTTGAATAGATCCTTGTGAGAAGATACGCGTCATTGAGCTGACAGTAGACCCTAAACCAATTTGCACAGGGTTTTTACCACCTAAATCTCCTTGAGGAGCGGTTGCAATTGATTTTGTTTGTGCTAAAAGATCTGAAAAGTTTGCACGCGAATACTTAAATCCAACAGTGTTAACATTAGCAATATTATTTGATTCTACATCCATCGCGACTTGGTGCGACTGGAGTCCGGAGACACCGGCAAAGAGTGATTTTAACATTTTGAATCCTTTATCTCAGTACCAAAAAAAGATACTGTTAGTAAAGGGTATGTAGCATTTAGTGTGCCAACTTTAGAAATATAGCACTATTTTACTTAGCAGCCATATTTAAAGCTTTTTGCACCATTTGATCAGCCGTTGTAATTGATTTTGAGTTTGCATCGTATGCGCGTTGGAGGATTATAAGCTCAGTAAGTCCATAACTAAGCTCTATGTTAGAGTTTTCAAGTTGAAAGTTTAAAACTTCTGCACCATTGATATTTTTACCACTAGCATCTTTATAAAAACTCGCTGCACCACTATTTGAACTTGTACTAAAGCGTGTTCCATTTACACGGTCAAGTCCCTGTTCATTTGCAAAGTGATAGACTGCGATTTTACCAACACTACTCTGTTCACCATTTGTAAAGGTAGCGATTACTTCGGCATTTCTGTTTACTTGATACCCTGCTAACTCTCCACCAACTGTTCCATCTGCTATGCTTGATCCCGCAGTATAAGGTAAATCTATAGCCGTTATCCCATCAAAACCTTTACCAAAATTGATACTTATCGGTGTTCCATTATTGTCAATAGTCGTCACATCACTAGAGATAAATTTACCAGCACCATCAAACTTTACTTCACCTACCTTTGTATCATGAACAACAGAGCCATCTGCTGAGGAGACTGTAGCGGTGAGAGAGTATTGACTCCCCGGAAGAACTTGGTCTGCTTTTTTTACAAATTCTACACTTAATTGATTTTTATTATTTTGTGTATCAACGACTGTTGCACCTATTTTATATGGCTCTGTACCCACCCCAATATTTCCAATAAACTTTACATTACTAGTCGCTTCGGGAGGGTAACTTAAACTCTTAGGAAAACGAAGTTTTTGCTGTGCACCGATATCACCAAGAGAGATTTCATTGATTTTAAACTTAAGGGTATCATCTTTACTGATATTACCACCAATGGTTCCTAGCACATGATACCCATCAACAGTTACAAGGTCGTTATTTGCATCAAAGGTAAAAGAGCCATCACGCGTATAAACAGGCTGTCCATCTTGCCTTATTCCAAACCAGCCATTTCCACGAATGGCTACATCAGTACTTTTATCAGAGAGGGCTAAGGTACCCTGATTTTTCATCATACTTGTAGCTTGAACTTGCACACCACCACCAACAGATCCAGCATTTGCCTTGCCGGTAGAGATAGCATCTTCAAACAAAGAAGAAAACTCTGCTGTATATCCACGGTACCCTGTTGTACTGATATTTGCGATGTTATTTGAAACTACATCAATACCCGTAGAGTTGTTTTTGAGTCCAGAGAGACCTGTATAAAAAGCTTGAGACATCATAACCGACTCCTCTAGTAAACTTCTTTTATCTTCTCAAGCGGAACATAACTAGAGCCAACTTTAACTAAAGTCTTTCCACCATCAAAGCGTACAGATTCTATAGGGTATTTTCCAAGTTGTGTTTCTCCTTGGTCTCCCTTTGCATCTGTATAGTTTGCTTTTATTTTATAGATGCCCGCATCTGAAGCTTCCCCATTGGAGCCAAGTCCATCCCATGTAAACTTATGTACACCTGCGTCCTGTGTATCTAGTTTGATAGTCGCAACACTATTACCACTCTCATCTTGAATATCAACTGTTCCAGAAGTTACATCTTTTGGAAAATAGAGTTCAAAACTAGAACTCTTACTTTTCTTATGAATAATCGAATCGCTTCCTAAATCTGCCATCTTACCTATCGCAGCAATAGTTGAGAACTGCTGTGTACCACCTAAGGTAGCTGCTAAATTTTCAAGTGCCTTATTTGTTTTATCTGTTGACTCTAATGTCGCAAGCTGAGAAGTTTGACTTAAAATCTTTTCCGTATCTGTTGGGGCAGTAGGATCTTGATACTGAAGCTCTGTTAAGAGAAGTTTTAAAAAATCATCTTTTCCAAGAACTCCCTTTGGATTCGTTTTTGATGTATCTGTTACTGCTGATAGTGCTGCACTTGCATCTTTTGTTGCTGTTACTGCCATAATATATCCTTTATGCGTAGTCTGGGACTACAATCTCTAAAGAGTTTAGTATCTCTTCACTGCTCTCTTCTGACTCAAAATAGTTATACTCTCGACTTGCTTCTTTTTGCTGCCCAGGGTTTTGCCCTTGTCCTGAAAAATTGCCTTGAGAACTTTGAGAGTTGTTATTAAAGTTTAATGAAGCATTATTTATTCCATTATTAGTGAGTTGGACTTTCAAATCATTTGCATTCACTGCTAAGGCATTTATAGCTGCATTGTTTGAACTAAGATTTATATGGAGATTTTTTCCGCGCTGCACTACTGTTAACTCCACTGCACCGAGTCTCTCAGGATTGAGTTGAACTTTCACTCGTGTAAATGGAGACTTATAATCTTCAATAGCCGTTTTCACATCTTGAGAGATATACTTTGTCATCTGCTTTGCTTCATGCAGTTTAATATCTAAGCTATCAGCTTTGGGAACATTGAATCCATCTATTTTAAGACTCTGCGTATTTTCACTTTGATCACCACGAAGCAGAGACTCTAAGCTTTTCGATGCATCTGTAGTTGCTGTTGGAGCGATAACCCTCGCTGTTGCAACTGAAAAATCGGCACTCAATCCATTGCTCTCTTTTTTAGCCACTTTTTCACCTCGAAGGAGAAGTTTTAGTGTCTCATCTGCTTTTATCTTTGGTTTGTTCACTTCATGAGTAGTTAAAGAGTTGTTTCTCACTTGTACTAACTGTTCAGTCGTGACCTCTTTTGTTGTTTGTGCCTTAAAAAGTAGCGTATCTTTTGCAATTGGCAGAGACTCTTTAACCTTTGCAGTTTTTACCTGTTGTATCTGCTCTTGCGTATCTGTTTGCTTGTCAGTTATCATCTCTTGTTTTACTCGATGCACAGATTCTGCTTTTTGGAGTTTTACTGGTTGAGGAGTTACTTTTTCAAGAGTCTTAGTTTTCACTTCCTGTTTCGCTTCTTGTTTTTCTTGACTCACAACTTCTGCTGTTTGGAGTTTCACTACTTTAGGAGTTTCTTTTTCAAAAGTCTTAGTTTTCACTTCTTGTTTTTCTTGACTCACAACTTCTGCTGTTTGAAGTTTCACTGCTTTGGGAGTTTCTTTTTCAAAAGTCTTAGTTTTCACTTCCTGTTTCACTTCTTGTTTTTTTTGACTCACAACTTCTGCTGTTTGGAGTTTCACTACTTTAGGAGTTTCTTTTTCAAGAGTCTTAGTTTTCACCTCTTGTTTTGTTTGATGCACAGCTTCTGCTGTTTGAAGTTTTACTGGTTTAGGAGTTGTTTTTTCAGGAATATCTATTTTTATTTCCTGTTTCACTGAACTCACAACTTCTGCTGTTTGTGGCTTCAAAGATTTTAGATTTTTTGGAGACTCTTTTATCTCTTCATAAGTTATCTTACTCACATCAAGATGAAACTTTTTTGCAACTGCCACTAAACCTTTGAGTGTTTTTGGAAGGGCGGCTATCTCAGATTTTTTAAATCCTTCACTCTCAATTATTTTGCTTTTGAGATACTTCTTTGCATCACTCACTAACTCTTTTAGCTCTGTAGGGGAAAGCACTTTTGTGAGTTGAGGATTTAACTCTAGTACTTGTGAAGCCTTTTTATCATCCTTTGATTCACTTTTTTGAAGGAGTGAACTCAAAATCTCTTTTGGAGTAGTTTTAGTCGCCGCATCGTCTTTCAGCTCAGTTATTTGTGCATCAAGTGCTAAAACTAATGCTCCATTTTGAACGATATTTCCATCTTTTTTTTCTGTAATACCACTTAAAAGTTGAGAGAATAGAGATGATTGAGAAGAGGAAGTATCGCTTTTTGGAGATATATTAAGAGGAGAACTCTCCGATGCACTTTGTGCTTTAGTATCTAAAGAAATCATAATCTACTCCTACATAAAAAGTTTTTTAAAGAGTAGCATTTAATGTTCCTAATTTACATCTATCCTTACATAATCAGCTTCACTATTGATATGACCATCATTTACAACTAACTCAAACACATAAGTACCAATCTTATCAGGGCGCAAACTTGGTTGTGCCGTTGTAGTTGAAGAGAGTTGTGCGGTACTTGAAGTAGGGTATGAAATCATACGCCATCTATAACGAAGTGTATCCCCATCTGCATCACTACTTCCTAAAGCATTCAAAGTAACAACACTCAACTTTGTAACATTCTGATTGTTACCAGCACTTGCTATGGGTTTTGAGTTCAGTTTTGATGCTACAATAGTTGTATATGTTAGAGGGCTTTCTACTATTGCATCGTTCACACTCAAAGCTATTACATACGAACCATCTACATCAGGTACAAAAGTTGGATTTACTATTGTTTTATTTGTCAAATCCGCACTACTACCGTTGGGGCGTGAAACTATTTTCCATGAGTAACTTAAAGGGTCATGGTCTGCATCACTACTTAAAGAACCATCTACAATAACACTCTCTCCTGTTATAACATTCTGATTTTGTCCTATTATAGCTACCGGTGCAGAGTTTGTTGTTACAGCAATAACACTCACTGTATCTGATAAAGAGTTAGTAATCGAGTCATTGACAACGAGCTGAAAAACATAAGTACCATCCACATCAGGCACAAAGGTTGGGTTGACTAAGGAAGTGTCTGAAAGATGTGCAGTGCTCAAAGTAGGTTTAGAAACAATATTCCAAATATATGTCAAAGTATTAGCATCTACATCATAACTTCTTGATGCATTAAGCATAGTAGTTGAGAGGGTTGTCACATACTGATCTTTTCCCGCATTTGCCACAGGAATTGCATTTTTTGTACTTGCATTTATAGTCACATATTTTGCATCACTAGAGAGCTTAGAATCAGAAACTATTAGCTGAAAAACATAAGCTCCATCTTTATCTGCATAAAAAGAGGGATTTACAATGGTGTTGTCTGAGAGTTTTGCTGTACTTTCTTGTGGCTGAGAGACCATTGTCCATTTATACTCAAGAGAATCTAAGTTCGCATCAGAACTCACCGATCCATCAAGTGTCACCAAAGAGAGTGTTTTTACATTTTGGTTTAATCCTGCATGTGCCACAGGAGCTATATTTTTCACTGCAGCATTTATAGTCACATAGGCATAATCACTCTTCACTTTCCCATCACTTACGATAAGGCTAAAAACATAAGAACCTACTCTATCTGCAATAAAAGTAGGATTTACGCTAGAGTTATCTGAGAGAAGCGCTTGACTTAACTCTGGTTTGGAGGTCATGCTCCAACTGTATGTTAAACTATCAGAATCAGCATCATAACTTGCTGCAGCATTTAAGTGAACAATGGCATCTTTATAAACATTTTGATTTGTTCCCGCATTTGCTATCGGTATAGAGTTAAAGTCAGATGCTACAATAGTAACTCTACTTGATGCACTATCAGTGATGGTGTCATTCACTACTAAATCAACCTGATATGTCCCTGCCATATCCGCAAAAAAGCTTGGATTTACAATAGTTGCATCAGAGAGTGTAGCCTTACTTTTTGTAGGTTTTGAAGCTAATATCCATTTGTAAGTGAGTAAATCTCCATCTGCATCAGAACTTTTAGAGCCATCTAATAGTACGGTAGTTAATTTTTTTATATTTTGATTTTCGCCAGCTTCTGCGACAGGTAGCGCATTTTTCCTTGTTGCGGTTACTATGACACTATCAGGTTCACTCTCAACTCTTCCATTGCTAACCAAGAGTGAGAACTCATACACACCATCTATATCTGGCGTAAAAGTTGGCTTTACTACATTAGTGGCAGATAATATGGCTGTACTTGAGGAAGGCTTTGAAACAAGAGTCCATTTGTAAGTGAGTGTTTCCCCTTGACTTACAACACTAGCAGATGCATCTAATGTTACCAAAGAGAGTGTATTTATATGTTGATCTTCCCCTGCATTTGCTATTGGGGTACTATCTGCATAAATTTTTATAAGTGAGGAGACTGCATCTTCTATCGTTGCATCACTTACACTCAGTTTCACAACATAAACTCCAACTTTATCTACTGTAAATGTAGGATTCACAACTGTACTATTTGAGAGTGTGGCAGTACTTCCTTCAGGCTTAGAAATTATACTCCAGCTATAATTTAAATCATTTCCATTCAAGTCAACACTTGAGGAACCATCAAGCTGTACTACAGAATTGATTGTGACATTATAATCTTCACCAGGATTTGAAATTGGTGTAGCACTTTTTTGTGTTGTATTTGAGTCACTAATACCCGCTTCTCCACAAGAAGAGAGGAGAAGAAGTGTAATAAACAGTAGTAAAAATCTCATGACTTGAATCATCCCTCATCCTCTAATAGTATTTATATGTATTATATTACAAATTTGGATAATCCCAAATAAAGTTCCGACTATCCAAAGTAGGTATGAGATTTGCTATTTATAAAATAAAAAGGTTTCTCATGAGGTATATAGTACTACTCATCGCCTTAGTAGTTTTCACAACTTCACTCTCTGCTCAGAGGATTATGATTACTAAAACATCGCACAAGAGTAATTTACAAGAGATTCATACTATTTTACAAAAAATCCATGTAAATATGTATGTTAAAAAATCAAATAATCACTATATTGTCTACTCTAAAAAATATGCCTCTTCTAAACAGAGTAACTATAAACTCAAACAAATTAAACACTATTTTCCTTCTGCCTACATAGAATCTCCTAAAAACAAACCAAAGAAAAAAGTCAAAGATGTTGCATTTTATAGATATTTTCTTGCACTACATGGTGCAAAAAGTTCCATCACTACAGATGACATAAATATTACAAATACTAAGGGATACAGCTATTCAGTAGAAGCAGGATATTACTTTACAGAGTATCTTTACTCTAGTGTTATTTATGAGATTTCAGATACCAAGGATATAAAACTTTCAAATTTTTATGGCTCTTTAAACTATAACTACGAGATAATCGAAAATATGAATCTCTATGCGGGTCTCTTGATTGGACACTCAAAATTAACACTTAATATTGACAATGCAACACCATCCACCTCTCTTGCTCTAGGCGGACAAATTGGCATGAGTTATAACATCCTTAAATTTTTACCAATTTCATTGACATACCAACTACTCACTCTAGATCATAAAATTATTTACGATACAACACTTGAGAGAAAGTTTACTCAACTGCAAAGTTTTAAATTTGGTTTAGGCTATAAATTTTAAAAGAAAAAAGCTTTTACTTAAAATTGACTATAATTAAGACGAATCTCCATCTCTACTTCACAAAGACCATCTTTAAAGGTTGTTTCAACAATTGTAGCATTTTTAATCATCGCTCTTACTTGTGTGTTGACAGTTGATCTTTTCATCACCATATTGCGGATAGTATCCTTACCTTCAACCTGCACCCCATTTACCTTTTCGGCTATGAGTCTGTAAGCATCTGCTGTTGCTGCTCTTTTTGCTAGTGCATACGCCTGAGCAGGAGAGATAGTAAAAGAGGGAGCCACACCTTGCCCAACAACAGAGATAACAATAGAAGAGTTCGGTTTAAGTAGTGGCTGTTCACTCTTCGCTTTATACTCTTCAAGCCCATCATCTGGGTATCCATCTTCAGCATTTGCAACACCGACAAACAATAACATCAACACAATAAAATATTTCATTCACAATCCTTTATTTATTCAACTTCATACAAGAAGTCTATTTAAAAAACATACATAAAACTAAACTTATATCCGGCAGCTTTAAAACGAACAGTATCTTTTTTTTCTACTGCTTTAAACTCTTCATGCACATAACCTCCACTTAAAGAGAGTCCACCTATTACATTATAAGAAGCACCAACTTGATAGTTAAAAGCTTTTGCTTTTAAAACTGAGAGAGCACTTACATCAGAGTAGAGAGTCAAACTATAGAGATAATACTTAAAACCCAAGTAAGGAAGAGGAATCAACTCATGAACATGGATCCAAGAGGGAGACTTTGTCGTATCTGTTTGATCTGTAATCTCAAAGTTCCACATCAGGTACTTTGCATTCAAACCCACATCAAATGCAAAATCTCCAGTATATGGCTTCCATCTTAAAAAAGAGAGCGTTTTTCCCTTTTTCTTGAACTCTGCGTAAAAAACAGTATTGAGTACACTAAAATCTGTAACTGTACCCACTTTAGAGTTAAAAGTTCCATCTGCCACAACAACACTTTTATCAAGCGTTGTATTTGAGTTCTCTTTCATATAAAAATAGTTCGCAGTAATATTTGGAACATAATCATAATCAGGTTTTACATCAAGTGCAAAATATGAAGCTGTTGCATCACTATAGATATAATCTTTTGAAAAATCAGAACTACCGTAAAAATTCTCTATACTTCCACTAAGCTTTGGTAAAAATACACCAACTTCTAGCTTTGTCTCTGTCTTAGAAGCCCCAAAAAGCTCACAAGAGATTACAATTAGAAATAAAAAAACTCTCATTTTCATCAAATGCCCACCATACTTTTAAATACATAATGAATTTTAGCATAATATTCTCGAAACTTACTAAGGTAAATACAAAAAGTTTATTTTAACGCTGAATAACTATACACTTTTGTTAAAATTATATCTCCTGATATATCTGTGTTAAGTCTTGCTCTATAGCACTCTTTTTGTATTCCATCTGGTGCTAAAGTTTTAATATAAACCATCGCATCATTTTTTGCCCATGATTTATCAAAAGCAAAAAGATAAGTATCTTGAGAAAAAAATACCTTCTCGTTCGATAATGTTCCCGTGAAATTAGGATAATACAATGATGCATCGCCACTTGCTGACTTTAAGGTCAAGCCATTATGAATATCATTAGCATACTCATCTGTGGCATTTGTATCACTTAAAATATTTTTAGCAGAACCACTCACGGTACAAGCATTCGCATCATATACAGCACCCTCTTTACTAAAGTCACTCTTTGTAACTATATCTGCAGTAACATTAATATCTGTATATGTTATAGTGTTATATGCTGGAGTTAAAATGGTCTCTAACATTTTTTGTGTTCTTCCTAAAGCATTTACAGCCATAGTGGAACTATTTTTTAAATCATCTAAAACACGCAGTACTTCATTCACCTGTGCAACAACAAAATTTCTTTCTTTATCTGTTAAAAGAATATTTTGCTCTATCTCCACACTACTTAAAAGTGTATCAATATCTAAACTCGAATATCCGCTTACTATAATTTGTGTATATAAAATCTTTGTAATGCTTTGACGCAAACTCTGAAGGGACTGTGTAGTGAAAAATTTATTATTTTTCACTACTGTTTCAATCGCTTTTTTAATCTGTTCAATTCCCTGTGCAACGACAAATTGAGAAATATTTTGCATAGGATCTTCAAATAAGTTTCCAAGGTTTAGAGCAGTAGACAACTTATTCTTTGCTACACTTAAAGCTGTTGCATCTACAGAACTACTGTTTAAACCCAGCATTAACAAATCAGTAACGGGTGAGAGTATCACACCAGAAGCTTGTGCACTACTTACAATACTTCTATACTCTTGTGTAAATGTTTTATCTATTGCACTATCTTTCCCTCCAAAACCAAGGAGAGGAATCAAGCTATTTTTATTTACTTCTATATTGCTAAAAGTATACTTACCCTCTGTAGTTGTGAGAGTAGATGGCTCTTTGGATGTACATACTCCATTTGCATCCAAATCCATACATATAGTTGCACCACTAATATAGCCATCTACCATAGAACCACTAAAAGAGATTTTAGTAGTGTTACTCTCCACAGGCGTAGTTGTATTAGTATCACTTGAGCTATTTGAATCTGAACCCATAGCTAATATTGCATCAATATCTATGTTTATTGGAGTGGCACTCATTGTTGTATTTGAATCTGTCTTTACAATATCTTGATAAATTTTCTCCGTTGCACCTTCTAAAGCAATTTGGTAGTTGTTTAAGTTTGTAACTGTTAAACTTTTATTTGCGACAAAAGAGTCTAAAGAGAGTTCTATCTCTCTTAGTTGTGCATCAAGATACTCTTTTTCACTTTGAGAAAATGTAATGTTTTCAAGTTTCTCCAAGTTTGTAAGAACATTTACTAGGTTAATCTCTCGAGATGCTTGTGCTTCACTAAGGAGAGCGAGTTTAATATTTGTTCGTAACATCTCCCTCTCTACCGATGTTAAAGAGCTTGCTCTCACTTTTTCAACATCCGCAACCAAGAGGTTAAGAGTCTGTTCTACTACTTGAGTCTGCGAAAAAACACCTGCATACATTTGTGGGGATTGATCCACATACTCATCGGCTATGGTATAAGCCTTTGCAACAATAAATCGAGAAGTATCATAGGTTCCTTTAGTATGTAAAGCAGAATCTATAAAGTTGACTGCTATTAGATCTGTTAAGGGTGTAATATACTGAGTTTTACTACTATCTAAATCCACAACATATACAATGTTCTGCAATGAGCCTATAAGATTTTTTTTAGTAGTAGTATCTACACCATCCCTCGCAATCAAAGGTAAAAAACCTGTATTCATAGTTTTTATATTACTAAAAGAGAAAATTCCACTAGAAGTCGTTTTAGTACGCGGTTCATCAGTCTCACAAACACCATTAAAGTCTAAGTCAATACAGACTGTTGCACCACTAATAGGACCATCAATAACCTGCCCACTAAAACTTACACTAACCTCTTCACTTCCAACCACAGTACCATCAGAAGACTCACCAGTCGAACAGGCTGTGAATATATTCACAAAAAGAAAAAAGCACGACCCAATAAAAATATTTTTCATTTTTTCACCTACTTAATCTCTTTGAGTGATGCGAAAGGAGGAATCTTTCTCGATGGGAAAAGCCCCATATAACACTTTTGCACTCTATAATCATACATATAAAACTTCTGTCCCTCATATACTTTTGCATACTCAATCATACTCTTTGGAACTGCTGGTCCGTACTTATGTTCTGCAGATTTTGCAGAGGTAAGTTTTGGATAGATGAGAGTAATCCGTGTATCATCATAGATACCTCTTCTATAGTGAGATAGGTATCTTGATTGAACACCTATGTTTTTTATTTTATTATAAACCATACCAGCATCTATGCCACTATCTGTTATATCACTATAATCATTACTTTGCAGAATTTTCTGACAGCGCTTACTCATCAATGGAGATACAATTTTCACTTTCAACGGTTTTTTTGCATACACATAAAACCCAACATTTGGTTCTATTTTTTTAAGAAAAAGAATACGCGTATGAAAAATCTTCTCTTGAATCTCTTTCACTGGTGAAAACCCAGCCCAGACTTTAGAAAATCTTTCATATACATATACAAACTCTATATCTTTTAGACCTCGAAATGTTTTTATAACATCAACACCATTTGTATGGCTATGTAAGTAGTTCCAACCCGCATGAAGTTTATAAAATTTTTGTGAATACAAGATGTTTTTATTTACAACTTGAGGTGTATTTAAAAGTAAGTAAGACTCACTAGAACACTTTAAATTATCTTTATTTATTTTTTTTGGAAAAAATCTACTCTCCCATGAAAGTGCTTTTTTCTGCCATAGTATACTATTTTTTAAAGTATCAAATGAAATCTGTTGATTTTGTACTCCCAGAAGAGTGGGAGCACAGGCTGCCTCTAAAAGAGAGGCAGAAAAGAGAGAAGTAATTATAATCTTCTTTAAAAGTGTCATAGAACTACTCCTCGAAAATCCCTGAAAGAGAGGGATTAGAAAGTTACACCTGTTTTAAGACCAGATGCGATTGAGATTGGTGATGTATCTGTACTGTTTTCTGCTACAATTTTTGTAGGGAAAGTGTATCCATATACTTTACCATCTAACATAACAAATACTTCTTTACCAATATAAGCATCTGCATAATCTATTTTCGCAGTTGTTGTTCCATCACTTACAAACATTGTAATTGGTGTAGCAAAATTATCTGCTAAAGTAAGTGGTGTATAAGCTACTTTTGTATAGACATTTGATGTCTCAGTTGTGAGCGTTACACCATATTCATTGTTCGTGTAAACACCTGAAGTCACACAGCTTACATCATAGTTTGTACCACCCACACTTACATCACTTGTTCCACCATCATTATAATCACTTAAGATTATTCTTGATTTTGCTATTGGCATATAAGCTATAGAGTAAAGATCAGAAGCATTACCTGTACCTAATGTACCATTACCAGTACCTGTTTGACCACCATCGACTGAAAATAGTTTTAAACTTCCAGGATTAGAAGCGATTGTTACAGCTGTTGCATTTGCACACACACCTGTTAATGAACCTGTCGCTGCCGTTTTTACTAACTCATCGCCAGCTGTATATTTCTCTGGAACAAAGTTTTCAAATACATAGTACTGTTTCGCTGTTGAACCATTTGCATCCGTAATTGTTACTGTATTTTCATTTACAGTCATTGATGGTGTTGCAGGTTTCACATTTTTAATCGTTGCTACTACTGTAGAAGCAATTTTGTTTCCTAAACCATCTGCTACAATTACTGAAACATCTGTATTTACACCTGTTATAGGATCTGTTGTAATCTCATAAAGATTAATTTTACCTGAGTAAGTTGAAGATGTCGCACTATCTCTTGTTAACTCTATCTCTTGACCACCTACTGTTGCTACCACACGAACAGAATCATCAGTGTCTGCTGCAGAGAGTACATTTGCTAACTCTACATCTATATTTCCAGAGTAGAAGTTACTTGTTGTCGTTCCATCAAAGAATGTTGTGTAAGCAACTGTACTTACAGGTGAGTTTACAATACTCATCGCACTTGAAGATGGAGTATCAAGGTATGCCCAATAACCAGCATCAGGATCTGTTTCAAAAAGGTTATAGTCTTGAGAGTCTAACCACTCAGATGTAGGTCTTGTTAAGTCAATACTCTCCCATGTTACACTACCATCAGAGATTTGTGTAGCACCTGTTACTAAAGCTGAAAGTCTAAATCCATTTTTCATCATAGTATAGAGTGGACCATTAAGTACATAGTTAGGTGTATAGACTGCATTATACTTCAAGTCAGGCGTTAAATTCGCTGTGCTTGTTGTATCTATAGCACCAAGATCTGTAACTGCAGTCTCATCTATAGTTCCAGTCATATTTACATCTACATTTGAATCAATTAAATCAAAACCAGAAATTGTTAAGATTTTATCGCCTGATGGAGCACCTGTCACTGTCGCTGTAACATTTAAATCACTTAGTTGTGAATCTACAGCTGTAACTAAATCAGTAAGTGTGTATGTAGTTATATCAGCTGTAGTATTCAAATCAAAAGTCGTGTTCACATCATAGATGTTTTGTACCGTGAAAGAGTAGTTTGAATCATCTCCATTTATATATGCTGTTAAGTTGATATCTAAACTATTAGTAATCTCACTTTTTATAAATGCATCTGGAGCAAAGACAGCTTTTACTGCACCTTTTGCTAAGTCAGTATTACTTGTTACTAAACTACCAGAATCTGAAACAGAAAGATTATCTCCACCTGTTTTATGTAAAACAGAGAACTCAACAGAAGAGGAGAGCGAACCACTTATTATAGCTGCTTGATTTGCGATAACTACAACATTTCCTGCACCATCATCATCTGCGATTAGGGCTGTTGCATTGATATCTTCAGC
>JALSUU010000263.1 GCA_027071075.1 Sulfurimonas sp.
CAAGTTTTTCTTCTAACCAGACATCATCAGAGTCTAAAAATGCTATCCACTCCGATGATGCATGTTCTATCCCTAAATTTCGTGCAGATGAAACACCAGAATTTTTTTGATAAATATATTGTATTTGAGGAAAATCTTTTTGAATATCTGCGGTTGTATCAGTAGAGCCATCATCAACAACGATGATTTCAGAGGGTTGATATGTTTGAGCCATAACAGAAGCTATAGCTCGTTTTAAAAAAGTATATCGGTTATATGTAGGAATAACAACCGATATCTGCATCATCTACCAGACTTTTATTTCGTTATAAGCACTATCTCTCTCAACAGGAGTAAAACCACTGTTTTTTATTAAAGCTGTAAAATCAAGAACATCCACACCATTGGCACTCTTTGCTCCTGCTGCTGAGTTGATAGACTCTTTTTCTATAGTCCCATCAAGGTCATTTGCACCAAATTCTTGTGCTACGAGTGCAAGGTTTACCGTTGAAGTTACCCAGTACGCTTTTAGGTTTGGTACATTATCTAGCACCAAACGAGAGACTGCCATGGTTTTAAGTATCTCATTTGCTGTGATAGGTGCTTCTATGTTAAGGTAGTTATTTTCTGTCTGGTAAACAAGTGGAATAAAGCAGTTAAATCCACCTGTTACATCTTGCAAATCACGAATACGCATCATATGGTCGATGCGGTTTTCACGCGATTCTACATGACCAAAAAGCATAGTAACATTAGACTTTTTTCCTCTCTCATGCCATTTTCTATGAATCTCAAACCACTGATCAGAAGTCACTTTTCCTTTACAGATATAATCACGCACCTTCTCATCAAAGATTTCAGCACCACCACCAGGCATAGAGTCAACACCATTTTCTACCATTAAGTCTAGTACCTCATCATAGCTGAGTCCATGATGACGAGAGAGAAAATCAACCTCAGCGGCTGTAAGTGCTTTTACATGTAAATGAGGATACTGCTCTTTAATCTTTTTAAAGATGCCCAAATACCAATCAAGTGTCACATTAGGATTATGTGCAGAGACTATATGCACCTCTTTGGCACCCTTTTTGTCAATCTCTTCAACAATTTTTAAAATCTCTTCATGACTCATAGTATATTGGTTTGGGTTTTTGCGTGTTGCAGAGTATGCACAGAACTTACAGACATCTGCACACACATTTGTAGGATTTATATGACGATTTATATTAAAGTATGTCTTATTTCCATGCAGTTCTTGACGCTTTTTATCTGCCAACTCTCCAAGTTCAAAAAAATCCATATCATACAGTTGCAACGCTGTTTCAAAATCTACTCTTTTACTCATAAATTACTGCCTTTTATTATTAACGCAATTATATCTGATTTAGATTTATTTTTGATTAGTCAGAAGAAACTATTACAGACCTGGTGCTTTCCACATACTAGTTGTCACCCCTGCATCAACAAGTTCAAGTTGTTTTGCATACGCCTCTTGCCACTGTACTTTTATGGCATCATATATCTTTTTATTTTCCAAATTTGGCTCATACATTTTATTCCAAACCACTAGTTCCGTTGAAGCTTCCACTAAGGAGTCATAAATCCCTGCACCAACTCCAGCAGCCATTGCAGCCCCTAATGCTGTTGCTTCTGTAACTTTAGGAATTTTTACCCTACACCCAGTAACATCTGCCAAAATCTGTGACCATAAAGCACCCTTACTTGCTCCACCAGCAAAAACAATCTCCTCTACTTCTATACCACTAAATTTTTGAATATTTTCTAAGTTTATAGAGGAGACTATCGCTGCATTCTCTTCTAAACTTCTAAACATCGAAGCTCTATTACAGAGATTTGCATCAAGAGAGAGATTTAAAAAAGAGGGTGCAGCATGGTACCATTTAGCATACTTCATACTATCGGAAAATATTGGCATGATGCCATGTGAACCAACGGGGACAGCTTTGGCTTTTGACTCTAAAACTTCATAAACATCTCTATTTTGTTCCTTAGCTTCAAGCTTATCAATATCACAAAAGGCATCGCGAAACCACCGCATCACTAAACCACTAAAAAAAGTAATGCCCTCTGCCTGAGAGAGACCACTTACCACATGGGGATTTACGCGCATACTCATATCTTTTGGAGGCTTCACACTACTTTTTATATTTACCACTTGCTGCCAAAACGAACCACCAAGCACTGCGACATCTCCCTCTTTGACCACTCCAAGCCCAGCAGAGCCGAGTTGTACATCACCACCACCCATCACTACCTTTGTCCCCTCAAATAAGCCAGTTATCTCCGATGCACTCTCTGTAACACCACCAATAACCTCACCAACCTCAAAGACTTTAGGAAATATTTCATCTTTTATGCCAACACGCGTTGCCATACTACTTTTCCACTCTCTTTTTTCTAAAGAGAATATTCCTGTAGTTCCACCATTACTAGGATCACTTGCTATCACCCCTGAGAGTTTCGCTAAAATCCAATCCCCTATCATAGAGATTTTTGCAACCTTTTCGTAAATATTTGGACGATTGTTTTTTAACCATAAAAGACGAGGCAAAGCACCAAGTGCAAAAGTTTGCCCTGATAAAGCATAAAACTCCTCCTCTATCCCCGCAAAATGCTCTTTAAGGTACTGTACTTCCTCACTCGCTCGTGCATCAACATTTGCCACACCCCAAAGCTCATTTCCCTTTGCATCATAGAGCACTATCCCCTCTCGCATGCTTGTGGCACTGAGTGCTACAATATCTTGTGCATTCACACCAGAACTTTTTATAACACCTCTAATACACTCACTTGTAAGTAGCCAATTTTTTTCAAAATCAAAACTCATAGAGTTTGCCACACCCTCTTCTTCTAAGTGTGTCCACTCTTTTTGCTCTGATGCTATCTGAGTCCCTTGTGTATCAAAAATAACAGCACGAACACTTCCTGTCCCTGCGTCTATTGCCATTAGGTATGTTTCTTTTTTCATAGTTTTTCCAATTTTAGTGTAGTGTTTTTAAAAAGATGTGAAAGGAGCTGTTTGGGAGCTTTATTTTATAGGCTCAGACCAAAGGGAGGATTTGTCCTATAAAATAAAGGTCACAAACAGCGGAGCTATTTTTAGTAAATTATTTTTTTAGTTTTGCTTGTTCTAGTTCCCAGTACTCCATTGCAAAACTATCTTTTAGGCTGATACTCTCATATCCACCTAATTTATCTGCATGAAGAACCGCTTTCATAGTATGTTCTACTATGTCATTTATAATAGCCGCTTCTTTTGGAGTTTGACCAAAACTAATCACTGCTAGATTTTTAATAACCATATAGTTTGGTGCAGGATTAATCATTATCTCATCTGTTGCAAACTTTTTAAAGTACGCTTCATACTCTTTCATATAGTTAGCAACACCACTCTCTAAATCAGTATCTTCCATGATTAAAGGAACTCTTTTTGTTCGGATGATATGTTCAGGAGTTAAAACACCCCTTGATGCAAACTCTCGTAAATTATCTTGTGATGCATAGTAGTTTGCTAAAGGAGATTGGTTAATATTTATAGATATTTCATAACCCTTTGCCTCAGATAATACTTTTACGATTTTTTGCATATCACACTCACTTGGTTCAAACTTTTGTGCTATTTGAAGTGAAGCGTTTTGTTGTAAAAAAACTTCTGCTTGTGTTACTGCATCTATCATTTTGTTGTACGACTCTCTTGCATCATCATCAAAAGTAAAGATTCCATGATTGTGTAAAATAATACCCTCAATTTTAGCCCAATCTAACTCTTTAGTCATCTCATATATAGTATGCGCTAACTCAAATCCTGGCATTACATAATCAACAATCAAAAAATCAGGAAAAACTTTTTGAATGAACTCTTTTCCATTTACATTGTTTGAGAGGGTTACTACAGCATCGGCGTGAGTATGATCCACAAACTTAAAAGGAATGAGTGCATGTAAAATCGCTTCTACCGAAGGATTTGGTGCTTCGCTATCAAGTAGTGCTTCTCTCTGTCCACTTACCATATCACTATCGCTCAAACTCTCTAACTTTGCCATCTCTAAAAGCGTACTCATTTTAACAGGAGCAAAACCCTCCTCTTTGATGCTCACTAAATCCCAACCGCTTCCCTTTACAAGTAAAACATCTTCTCCATTCATAGTTGTTTTTACAGAAGTGTTACCTCCTCCATGAAGCACTAAACTATCATTTTGTCCTAAAAGGTTTGAGGTATAGACTCTCTGCTGTAAATCACTTGTATAGTTTTGTGCTTTTTTTTCATTCCATAAATTTTTCATTTTTTATCCTAATACTTCTAATTCGTCTGAATATTTATCTGCACAGTATGGCTCATATGATGACTTATAAACTTTGTAGTGTGGGGAAGTTTTATGCCCATCAAGCGCAGCTTCATCTCTCCAAGTCTCAACAGCCATAAATCTTTTTCTATCATTTTCATATTGAAATATTTCATAAAAAAGACAGCCATCCTCAGCCTTACTTGGAATAACCATAGCACTCAACAACTCTTTCATTTTTGCTTCAGATCCCTCTTTTGCTATAAATGTTACACTTTTTGTTATTGTCATCATAATCCCCAAAAATAATTTTAAAAGTAATTATAGCAAAGTTTCTATATAATAAATAAAATTATTTCATAAAAAGGTCTTCTTTGAATTTATTACTAGAGATAGAGAATGTTATAGAGCGTAACGGATCTGACTTTGAACTCTCCAAACTTTTTAAACAGTACATCAAAGAGTATAAAGAATCACTGCATGAACTCTTTGAAAAGAACCAAGGAAAAGATTTTTTAGTACGACATACTAAAAAACTTGACTCTATCATCTCGCTTATGTACAAAACTGTACTTCGCCGACTTTTTGGTGACTTTTTACCTATGCGAAGTTCTATACCTATCGCGATCGTTGCTCTTGGGAGTTATGGACGCGAACAGCTTTGTGTTCATAGCGATATTGACCTTTTGATTGTTTATGAAGACATTGAGGGTTTTAACACTAAACTTATCATGGAAAAACTCTTTTATATGGCTCTTGATGCAGGATTAAAATTAGGGCATCGTGTACATGAAGTAAGTGATCTTTTTCGTGCTTCAAATGAAGACTTAACAATAA
>JALSUU010000264.1 GCA_027071075.1 Sulfurimonas sp.
TATCTATAGCTTGTTTTATGATGTCAAAGAGTTTGGCACTTTTTAAGTCAATAAAGTAGATTTTTTTTGGCTCTTGAGAGATGAGTGCGAAAAAGTTGAGTCGGTAAATCTCCTCTTTAAAGTAGAGATATTTTAAGTACTCTAAAACAGCTTTTACAGATTTTTGGTTGATGAGTTTTGTCGTTGTCTCTGTTACAACCTCTATATGCTCCTCTTGGAGTCTGTTTTTAATCTCTTCACCATCTCCATTAGTCGCACAAAGTATAGCGATGTCATTAAGGTTTGCCTCAGCACTTATGAGTCTCTGCACTTGGAGTAGGGTCTCTTCTAGGAGTGCATCATTTAAGATGACTTCTACATACCCACCATCTGCTTCTTGGCGTACAAGTTGTGGAGTGTAGTTAGCTATTTTTCCCTCAAAAGTACGGTTTACAAACTCTATGACCTCTTTTTGCGATCTATAATTTGTAACAAGTTTCTCAACCTCCGTGCCATTCTCTTTGACAACTTCACCAAAAAGAGCCGAAACACCTCCACGAAATCTATAAATAGACTGTTTCACATCCCCCACAAAAAAGAAACTTCCATTTTCAAATATACCGCTTCCTGAAGTTATCTCATTTATAAGCGGTTTTAAAATCTCATACTGGATGATGCTAGTGTCTTGAAACTCATCAAGTAACATATGCTCAATAGTGGCATCAAGACGGAAGTATAAAAACTCACTATCATTTAAGCGATTGAGAATCTCATAGACTAAAGAGGTAACATCGGTAAAACTCAGCTCACTATCTTCCATATAGAGTGCTTTTTTTGCTTTCATATACAAGGAAAGTAACTCTTGGAGTGCATAAAAAAAGTTCTGATCTTTGGCAATGTTATAGGCTTTTATGGACTCTTGGATAGTATGCAAGGCACGATTCATATCAAGGGTAAAACACTTTTTAAAAACCCAGTACTCCAAACTCTCTTTGACTATCCATGACTTTTCTTTGAGTTCATGAAAGTTTTTTGCATCAACAGCTTTAATGAGTGAAGCAGAAGCCCCATCACAAGCGTTTACAATCTGCTGTAAGTCGTGAAGTGCGTCCATAGCCTGCGTCTCAAAAGGTCTTGTGTCCTGAGGAGAAAAAGAGAGAGAGGCTAACTCCTCTTTTTTACTATAAAATGCATCAAGGAGAGTAAAAATATCACTCACTCTTTTTTTAGACTCAAGCGAGAGATTTATGAGCAAATCTCTTTTGTGAGCAACACTCACCTCTTTTAAAAATCGCTCAAGGAGTTTCTGCTCATGCTGTGCAGCAAAGGTTGAGAAGTCTGGCATAAGTGATGCATAGAGTGAAAACTTTCTTAAGATCTGTGTGAAAAAACTATCTATGGTCATGATTTTTGTGTTTGCATTTAAAAAGTGTTGCAAAATTGCATGACGCTCTTTAAGAAGTGCCTCTTTTGAAAGCTCTGTAACCTTTGCTATCTCATCAAGTTCGCCACGAGACTCTAACTCTTCAAGTGTCTCCACTATTCGCTCACTCATCTCTCTTGCGGCTTTGTTGGTAAAAGTGAGTGCTAAAATTTTAGAGGGTTCTGCTCCCATAAATAGTAGGGAAAGATAACGCACAACAAGCATAAAGGTTTTTCCACTTCCAGCACTTGCTTCATAAGCGAGATTTTGTTTAAACATAAATGTCCTAAAGTTTTTTATCATTCTACCATAAGATAGTTTTAATCATAAAAGGAGGATAATTATAGAGAGAGTTAAGGAGTCAAGCTGACTCCTTTCTTGCCACTAGGCAAAGCTTGCACATAAAAAAATTTAGTTTTTTTATGTGTCGCGTTTTAACGCAGAAGTGACTGAGTGTAATTTGGACTTGTTCAAATTATACGAGATTTAATAATAGGAACTTTACATGAGTAAACACAAACAAAAAATCGAGAAAATTTTTGAGCACCCAATGTCTGGAAATATTGAAGCAAAGAGAGTACTCTCTGCACTGGAGCATTTTGGTGCGACAATAGATTTAAACAAAGAGCATCGTGCAATCATTCATTATGATGGAAAGAGTCACTCTTTGACACTTTCGCATAGACCAGAGTTATCAAAAGATGCTGTGGTTAAGTTACGCCACTTTCTTGAAGAGGTAAATCTTACACCTGATAAAATCTAAAGATATTTATCTTATTCCTATCATATGTTTTATATTCTCAAAAAGAGTGTGATGTATGATAGGTGTCTCTTCTGGTATATATTGAGGGACATAAACATCATCAGGAAGAGTATTCTCTTCTGAGCCATCTACATTTATGATGACAAGTTCGGGGTGGATTAACTCTCTAAGCTTTTTTTGTACAACCATCTTTGTAGTCATCAAACTCATAGAACAACTACCACAAGCACCAGTAAGCGTAATATAAACAACACCGTTCTTTACCCCAAGTAGTTCAATGCCACCACCATGAGAGTTTACATATTCACTCACTTGCGGAATAAAATTATCAACAGCTGTATAAATATCTTCATCTAAAAATGTCATTTTGTATCTCCTCGTTTTGAAGCAAAATTATTCAGTAATTATACATACTTATAATAAATATAATATTAACAAATTATTAAAAATTTATATCTTTATGTTATAATTAAAAAATGAGAAATAGATTTATACATAAATATATCAGCATTATCTTTTTACTTGCTTCATTGATGGGTGTACTGCATCATCATAATGACCTGCAAAAGCATAGTGACTGTCAAATATGTACTATTCAATCAAATATAGTCGATATAGATACTCCAACAGAGACTCTATATCTTACAAAAATTTTACTTACTGCTGATGCAACGCTCACTAGCATACCTCAGTTTGTAACACTTCATATAGAGAACCAACAACACTCACGCGCCCCTCCTCAATTATCTTAAACCAAAATTCATAAATAAACAACTATACAAATTATAATTTTATAAGGATAATTATGCAAAAAAAATTGCTATTATCACTTTTTGCTTTTACTTCTTTAATGGCAAACAGTGAAACAGAGGCTCTCAAAGAGCAGTTACAATCACAACAAGAGACAACACAAAAACTACTCTCAAGAGTAGAGATGCTAGAGGCACAACAGCAGAGTAGTACCAACACAAGTGCGAGTTTTTCACAAAATGCTTACTTGCCAGATATTGCAATGATTTTAAATATGTCAGCAGTTTATAGAGATGTGAAAAATAGTGACTATGCGAACTATCAAGTTCCCGGCTTTGTAAATAATGATTTAACTACAGATGATGATAATGCGGAGCTTCCGTTTAATGCAAACAGAGGTTTCAATCTCAACTATGCAGAGTTTGCAGTACACTCTGTGGTGGATCCTTACTTTGAGGCATTTGCTTATTTGCATATGCATCCTAGTGAATTAGAAGTTGATGAAGCTTTTGTTACAACTACTAGTTTGCCAGCGGGTCTTCGTATCAAGGCGGGAAAATTTAAGAGTGCTTTTGGACGACTCAATGAAAAGCATCAACACTCTTGGAGTTTTGATGAACAAGCGCTCATTTATAAATCTCTCTTTGGTCCTGATGCCATTAGCGATGCAGGTGTGCAACTCCAGTGGGTAGCACCGACAGATACTTACATTATGGCAGGAGTAGAAGCATTTCAAGGTACAAACGACATGAGTTTTGGTTATGAAGATCCAAATCTTTTTGTGGGTTATCTTAAATCAAGTGTAGATATTGGTGATGACCTTTCTATTCTAGGTGGTGTAAGTGCTGCACATGGGAAAACAGTAACAAAAGAGAATAGCAATATCTACGGAGTTGATTTAACGATGCGAGAGCAACTTGGAAGTTACAGTGCTCTTGTGTGGCAGAGTGAGTATCTACAAAGAGATAAAGATGTGAATGCATCAAGAGATTCACAAGCAGGACTCTACACCCAAATTGTTTATCAGTATAATAATAACTATTCCACAGGTATTCGTTACGATCGTATCACAAAAAATGAGATAGATTTGAGTAGTTATGCTGGTATAAATACAGACAATTTGGAGAGATACACAGCTATGGTGGAGTATAAACCTTTTCCAATGTCACGATTGCGACTAAATTATTCACATGATAGAAGTAAAATCATAGATGGCGCTCGTCAGGATATAAACACAGTAATGCTTACACTCAACATCGCTGCAGGTGCTCATGGCGCCCACTCTTACTAGGATATAAAATGAAAAAAATAGTATTAATCACATTGGTTTTAACAACGGCACTTTTTGCATCACTGAAGGTAGACACAACTTACTCTACACTTGGGGCAATTACAAAAAAAGTAGGTGGGGATTTAGTAAGTGTTACTGTGCTTGGAAGTTCCAAGTATGACCCACATTTCATAGTACCTAAACCCTCACTACTTTCAAAACTTCGCCGTGCTGATTTGCTCATCATGAATGGAGGAGGTTTAGAACTTGGTTGGTTACCTCCACTTATCCAAAATGCACATAATAGAAATATTCAAAATGGAGCAAAAGGCTTTTTAGATATCTCTCACTCAATAAACATGATAGATAAACCAGTAGCTGTTTCTCGTGCTTTTGGTGATGTCCACGCACAAGGAAATCCACACTACTCAACAGACCCACATCTTGTACCTATTATCGCAAAAGCGATTGCAGAAAAATTGATGCAACTTGATGAAGAAAATGCTGATGTGTATCAGAAAAATTTAGATACATTTACGCAAAAGTGGCAAGAGTATTTGAAGGGGTATGATGCAGAGTTAAGAAGTTGTAAGGGAAAAAAAGTAGTGCAGTATCACGAACTTTATAACTACTTTTTAAAACGCTATGGAATTGAGAGCATAGGAAATATTGAACCGCTTCCGGGAATTGCTCCAAGTTCAAAACATACCTTAGAACTTCTTATGAAGATGAAAAGAAATGGTGTAAAAACAATTCTTCAAGATGTTTATCATGAGAAAAGAACTGCAAAGTTTATAGCACAAAAAGTAGATGCAAAAGTTGTGGTGATTCCTCATGATGTTGGTTCCGTGAAAGGAAGTGAGACATTAGAAGATTTTTATAATATGATAGCAAATAGAATATGCAAATAGTTGAACTTTTATGGCCGGCCTTTGTACTGGCTATTTTACTGGTTTATATCCATACTATTTTTGGTGTAGAGATTATTCGCCGTGGGGTGATTTTTACCGATTTGGCAATAGGACAGATTGCTGCAGTTGGGATGGCTTTGAGTGTCGCTTTTTTAGAAGGTGCGTACCAAACACCACTCACTCTTCTTTTTGCTATCTTAGCAGCGGTCACGATAGCGTGGGCTACTAAAAAGATAAAGAATGTTGAGGCGTTTATTGGGCTTCTGTATGCACTTGGTATCTCTTCGATTATGCTTGTTCTAGCAAAGAGTGCTGAGGGAATGGAGCTTTTTTCTAAACTGAGTGCTGCGGATATTCTCTTTACCTCTTCGGATGATTTACTGAGAGATTTTGCGATATATATCCCTATCTCTTTGGTGATGTTTTTGCTTTACCCTCGGACAAAGGGTGTTATAAAAGAGTTACTTTTTTTCATCATGCTTGCCTTTACAGTAACTTCTTCTGTTCAGTCTGCAGGAGTTTTAGTAGTTTTTGCACTGCTCATTGCTCCTGCTTATGCAGGGATAGTGCAGAGTAGAGTTAAGCCTCTCTATTTTGCTTGGATATTTGGTGCAATCGCCATTGTTGCATCACTCTTTATATCTTACAATTTTGATTTGCCAACGGGATACACTATCATCTTTGTAACAGTTTTTTTCTCTCTGCTTTTTGTGGTCTTTGTATCACAAAAGAAGAGCGTTTAACCCTTGTTTTTTTGGTGTTCTAAAATCGACTTTTTGATAAGTATCATCTCATAGAGTGAGATTTTAGGAAGTGACTCTTGTATGAGTCGATCTGTATCAGGGTATTTTCCCTCTATGCTTTTGATGTACTCATAGGCTTTTGGTTTGACCTCGCTCGTTGCGATGGAAAAACCTGCTGCCCATAACAAAACAAGAACAAACCATACGCTTTTTTTTGCATCAGCATAGACGCCTATGAAATGAAAAGCGATACTTAAAACTATAGCAACAGTGAGTATGATGGGTAAACTCATAAGACTATCCTCTCTCCTTGGGGTTTTATTGTAATGTTTGCATCTTCAAAGAGATCATCTCCAAAACTTTTCACAAGAAGCGTACTTCCTAGCATCAAAAGTATTACTAATGAAAGAAACACAAATGCCATCCCATATCTTTTTAAATTATTTAACATAAAATCTCTTTTGTTTGAAGATTTTGAATTGCGTAAACTCTTTGTGTGATGCAAGGTTTAATTTTTTTACAGCTTTTGGGTTAACTACAAAATATCCAAAAGTAATGAGCAGTTCATCTTTACTTTGTAAATCTACATCAAAGTGAACGCTGCGCAGTTCATTTGCTTGAAGTTGTGTGTTTTTGAGAACTTCAGTTGCTACCCAGGGTGGTGCTGGTTTTTTATCTTTACCGATGATGCGTACAAAGTTCTTAGGTTCTAAGGAGATTTTTTTACCTGTGCGATAAATGACTACATGAAGTTGCCCTAAACGGAGTGGTTGAAGTAAGAAAGCGTGTGAAGCATGGTTTTTGAGTTTTACACTAAAACCTTTTTCCTCCTGCTCAAAACCAATATCAAGATATTTTTTCAACATCTCAGGTTTATGGATAGTTCCTGTAAAACCATGATATCTATGCATCTTTGATTTTTTTATGGTAGAAAAACTTCCTTGGACTAAAGGCATATGACAGGTGATGCAGTTCTCTTTTTCGCTGTTTGATGTCGCATTTTGATCCATTTTACAGACCTGAAGTCCATGTGCATTTTGCTTATGTGAGTGACACCCTAAACAGACATTTCCATTGTAAAATATTTTATTTGAAAAATCTATCTCATGAAATGGTGAACCACTCTCTTTTGTAACAAAACCAAACATGCTTGTTTCAGTCTTATACTTTTTATCTTTCTCATTTTTTTCACTCTCTCGTGCTGAGTAGAGAATTTTTTTATCTGTTGTAACAAGATTGTTGTTCGATTTTTCATGCTTTTGTATACTTTTTATATTGTGGCAAGAGACACAAGAGACACCTTCATCTTGTGCTTTATTCTGTTTGGGAACTGCAGCTTCTTTGTTTTTAAGTGCAGTAATGATGCGTGCATCATTGGGTGTGTGACACTTTGCACAGACATATTTGTCCTTCTTTTTCAGTGGGTGCTTGTCCCATACTGCCTTGTGAATTGCATCATTAAAAATGGAAGCTTTACGGTGTTGTGATGAAAAATGCTCTTTATATATAATCGGATGGCATTTTTGACATACTTGTGAAGATTGGAACTTTTCTAGTGCAGAAAGGTTGATGGTGACTAAGAGAAGAAACCAAAATGCTATTTTCACTTTGTTTCCTCTTTTGGTGCTATTGGTGAGTAGTCCACACATCGTGCAGTCATAAAATCTCTCTCAAAATCAGGATTTTTAAAGTAGTCTCCCTCTAGTCTCCACCCTAACTCTTTAGAGATAAGTACAGATTGTGAGATAGTTCGGCGCATCTTATTTTCACAGATTACCGTTTTTCCCTCGTTAAAAATCTCAGCAACGCCACGCATTCTTTTTGTAGTAAGAGCATAATGTATACCTATCATAAGAGCAAAAATACTAAAAACACCAATCATCCCACGCTTGAGTGCAACCTTTGGCATAAAATCTCTTGTCGTTACAAAGAGCGTAACTGCCAAAAAGAAAATTCCTATAACTATATATGCTATCTCTAATGTAAAAAAACTTTCCATCTTTTTTTTCCTTTAAGCTACTGAAATATGGGCTTTTTCCCATGCTTCAAAATTTGGTGTAAAGTACTCAATGCGTACTTTTTTAAACTCTCTTGATGAGTATAGAGGCATATGTGCAGAGGAGTCTATCTCTTTTGCCATCTCTTCTATGATGCCATTGGTCTCTTCAGTCGTTTTACCATGAACCATTGTAAAAAGATTGTAAGGCCAGTTTTCATATTTTGGGCGAAGGTAGCAGTGGCTTACTGCGCTAAAGGCAGCAGCCTTCTCTCCTATAGCTTCCCCTTTCTCTTCATTTACATCCCAAACAACCATCGCATTTGCATTAAACCCTGCTTTTCTGTGGTTTAAGATAGAAGCAAAACGGCGCATCATCCCTGATTCTTGTAACTCTTGAAGAATCTCAAAAAATCTTTCATAGGATATATCTAACTCTTTCGTTATCTTCGCAAAAGGCTCACTTACAAACTCTATATCATACTGGATGCGTTTAATAAGTTCGTAGTGTAAAGGTGTAAGCTCTATATCTGTATGGATTACTTTTTTCACCTTCTCTTTCTTTTCATCTTTTCCGGTGGTGTTAAGTTTTACATTTATCTTAAAGAGCTTTAGCGTCGGAAGCATGATATAATCCTCTGCCTTTGTCATCTTTGCAAGTATCTCTATGGTTTTATCAAGTCCTAATTCACTTGTTGGGGAAACAGCCATTGTAAACCAAATATTGAAGTCATGGTTTCTCTCATAGTTATGTGATACCCCTGGATGTGCGTTGATAATCTCTACTGCATCATCAATAAGTTCAGGTGCTATCTTAAAAGCAACTAAAGAAGATTTATACCCTAAGCGTTTTGTGTCAAATATAGCAGATGTTTGACGAATGATATTCTCTTTTTTTTCATTGTTAAGTATCTCTAAGACCTCTGCTTCGCTCAAATCTAACTCTTGTGCAATCACCTCAAATGGCTTTGGAACAAGTGGAAATTTTTTCTGTATTCTTGATAATATTTCTTGTTTCATTGTATAACTCTTTTTGTTTTTATTGAATAAAAGGATTGTATCTATATTTGTATAAATACAAATTGATTTTTATCAATTTTTTTTATATAAAGTTTATGCTATGCTTATGTCTCAGTAAAAAATTTCTCTAGGATTTTTCTTTATGGCATACTTTCCTGCTTTTTTAAAACTTGATACTTATAAGATTCTCATTATTGGTGGGGGAAATATTGCTTATGAAAAGTTAGACCATCTCCTTGACTTCACAAAAGATATTGCACTTATTGCGGCAGAATTCTCTCCAGAGATGATGCAGTTGATAGAGAAAAATGCTCTTTTCTATGAGAGAAGAAGATATGAGGTAGGGGATATTATAGAGTACTCTATGATTATTGTAGCTATCGATGATATAGCACTTCAAAAGAGTATTTATGAAGAGTCAAAAGAGTACAGATGTTTATGTAACGCTGTCGATTTGCCAGAGTATTGCGACTTTATCTTTCCCTCTTATATAAAGAAGGGAGATTTAACGGTGGCAGTTTCTACTTCTGGGACATCACCAGCGATGGCAAAACATCTGCGAATCTATTTACAAAAAATGGTACCTGATTCGATAGTAGAGTTTTTACAAGAGATGAAAAATTTAAGAAAAACCCTTCCCAAAGGGAAAGAGAGAATGCAAATGCTTGATGCAAAAGCGAAAAAATATATAGAGAACTGGAGTAAATAATGAATATAAAACAGGGAGTTTTTATAGGTGTGATATTGGCTTTTTTTGTACTAGGCGTACTCTCGATGCAAAGAGCTATGCCAAAAGCGAAAGAGGATAGAATATATAAGGCTATAAAAGTGTATAGTCCATATAAGTTTGATAAGTATGTAGGTGGACTAAAGATTATAGATAGTCGAGATGGCAGAGTTGAAAAACCAACCGCTGCAGATGTTCTGCTTCGTATGGATGAGTTAGACCAAAAGTGGGGTAAAAAGCATCTAAAAATTGTTGAAAATGATGTGGAAATTATTGGTGAAAACAATCAAACCATGGCGAAAATTTTTCTACAAAGTGATGCTGAGAAAAATTGGGTAAAGAAATTTTTTGGAATTTAAAGTTAAAATTTTTAAAAAAAAGATTCGTTACTCATAAAAGAAATTATACGAGGAAAAGATATGAAAAAAGTAGTTTTAATTACAGGGTCTAGTTCTGGAATGGGAAAAACTACTAGCGAATTCTTATCTAATAATGGTTTTATTATTTATGCAGCAACGAGAGATATTTCAAAAATCTCTAAAAATAAAAATGTCATACCTATTACTATGGATATAACATCACAAAAAAGTGTTGATGAAGCTGTAAAAATAATTTTAAAAAAACATACTGCTATTGATATACTTATCAATAATGCTGGTTATGGTTTAGTATCAACTGTTGAAGATTTACAAGAGATAGAGATGTTAAATCAATTTAATGTAAATGTATTTGGTGTGCTACGTGTTTGTAAAAGTGTTATACCTATAATGCGTAAAAATAAGAGCGGAGTAATCATAAATATATCTTCGTTTTTGGGCAAAATAGGGCTACCTTTACTTACTTTATATAACTCTTCAAAATACGCAGTTGAGGGTATAACAGATTCTCTTCGTTATGAATTGAAAAACTTTAACATACGTGTTCATTCCATTCTACCCGGTTTTTTCGATACAAAATTTGCACGTGATAACCTTGTGACAAATTTACAAACCTTTGATGAAAAATCGCCATATTCTAGTTTAGTTTCTTCTTTAGCACCAGTTATCGTAAATCAAATAAATAATGGAAATGATTCAATAGAAGTAGCACAAATGATTTTAGACATAATAAATGACGATAAATTTCCTGCCCGTGCAACAGTTGGAGATAAAGCTAAAAAATTTATACCTATGCGGAAAGAGTTAAGTGATGAAGATTTCGAGAGACGAGTACGAGAGTACTACAATTTAAATGGATAGTTTCTTTTTTAATATAACCGATACCTCTTATAAGGTAGATTATTTATACCAAAATAAAGATGATTATATTAAAAGAGTAGATATATCTAATGGAATTGTATTTTTCGATATACATTTGGATTCTCACACAGAAAAAACTTTTGATGTAAAAAATCTAGATAGAATGGTAGCAATACCGGTAACAAAGTTAGGTTCATTTCAAGTTAAAGATAATATATCAGACAAAGTGTATGATGTAAAACAAAATAGTATAAATATATTTACATCCTCAAGACAAGATTTAAAATTAACAATTAATGAGTCTGATGCAACTGAAATATTTGTACTATTTATTGCTGATTTTATTTTAAAAAGATATTTAAGTTCCAATAAAAATGAAGTGATTGATTTTTTATATACTAATATTCAAGAAGATGTATCTTGTGATTTAATTGATAATAAACCTATTGATGCACTGAGTTTATACATAATAGATAAAATAATTAAATCAAAAGATGAAAACACTATGGCTGGTATAAAATGTGAGCATAATATTTTAGAATTTATGATTCATCATTTTAATCTACTCGATATGTTAGAGAGTGAACTGAGTGATGATGAAGTTTGTATATCCCGTTCTTGTAAAGATATTTTATTACGCTCATTCACTAAACCTCCATCTATAGAAACACTATCCCATCTTTGTGCTACAAATGAATCTAAACTAAAAAAAGTTTTTAAAAAAGCTTATAAGACTACTATATATACTTATATTCAAAAACTCCGTTTAGAAAAAGCTAACTTTCTTTTAAAGGAGCAGTATTTAAATATTGGTGAAATTGCAAAAGAGGTTGGATACAAACATCAAGGGCACTTCTCAAAACTGTTTTTTGAACATTATGGTGTTTATCCCAAAGATTTACTAAAAAAATAATCCCCCTAGTGCTAAAATAAAATTCTTTTATTGCTAAAAATTCATTGAATATCTTTTTTTATTATCTTATACTTATCTCAATTAAATACAGGAGTGTTAAATGTTACGGCTAATTTTACTCGGTATTACGATAATAGTGATTTGGATAAGTTCCGTGCCTTATCTTATACCCAAAAAAGTCAAGCACTCCTTTAGCGATGCAGAGCTTCGAGAGGTTGCTTTAAGTAAGGGGATGAAGTCTATTCCTAAAAAGTATGATGCATTTTTAAAACTCTTGGACTCTCCTCAAAATCCTATAACAAAAGAGAAGGTAGCTCTTGGAAAAGAACTCTTTTTTGATAGTAATCTCTCCAAAGATAACAGAGTAAGTTGTGCAAGTTGTCACATGCTCTCAAAAAATCCTCATAATAAAAATCAATTTTTAGATGATATAACAAATCCGCAAAGTAAAACAGACTGTATGGTGTGCCATATAAAAGATCAGAGTGGAAGCGATAGACTCGCTACCGCCATTGGTGTAGATGGAAGAAGTGACCCTTACCATAGAAATACACTTACTATCTTAAACTCAGCCTTAGCAAAGTACCAGATGTGGGATGCTTCTGTCAAAAAATCACTAAAGAGTGTAGCAATTATGATACACGATGCAGATAAAATGGGTTTAATTGCGAAAGAGGCTGAGAGAAAAATCGCAGTGAAGCCTTACTATAAAGAGCAATTTCAAAAGATTTTCCCTGATGGTGTCACTTTTAAAAATATCACTTTAGCTATCGATGCATACCAAAAAACACTACTTACTCGAAGTGATTTTGATAGGTTCTTAGATGGAAATAATAGTGCAATAAGTGATACAGCAAAAAGAGGACTCCGAAATTTCATAGAACTTGGTTGTAAGGGGTGTCACTCAGGGCGAACTGTTGGGGGAGAGACTGTTCAGCACTTTCCAACTAGAAACTATAACTATATCATAGATGTGACAAGTGTATTTAGTACGGAGTATGTGGGGCGGGATGTTGCAGCATTTAACTTTAATTTTAAAGAGTATCACCGTTTTCCTTTTGAAAATGTAGGTGGATTTTTAGGGAAAAAGGAGGAGCAAAGATTTCGCGTTCCTATGCTTAGGAATGTTACAAAAACTTCCCCATATTTTCATAATGGTGCAGTCTTTGACCTGAGAGAAGCGGTCTATATAATGGGAAAATACCAACTCAGTATGGAACTCACAGAGATTCAAATAGATGAAATAACTGCTTTTTTAAAATCCCTAGAGGGTGAAGTAGTAGAATATGAGGAGTTAAAATGAAATTTTTATATATAAATCTCGATATGGCCTTTTTGTTTATAACAGGAGTGTTGCAAATGGAGTTTTTTAATCTCTCTTGGTCCTATTTTCGAGTTATAGAATATTTACATATTTTTGGTTCTATACTTCTCATAGTGCTTTTTATTTTTCCTTTTCTTTACTCTCACATTATTGGTACGATGGTGAAACACAAGGCAAAGAGCAAGAGTGGTATGCTCTTTGGAATTGTTTTTATGCTTTTAATAGTGAGCGGTGTCTATCTTTTTCTTGTTGGAAATCGAGGAGGGGATTCTTTAGGCAATCTCTCTCATATTGTTCATCTTTATGGCTCTTTTGTACTTTTGTTCCTTTTGGGTCTACATCTTAAAAAGTTTTTTACTCCATCAACTGCTGTAAAAATTGCATCATTGCTAATAGTTTTTTTACCTCTTACTTCTTACTCTGATGCAGTAAAATTAACAAATGTAGAGTATGAAGAGGGCGTGAGTCGCTACCACAACATAGAGTGGACAAATTCTACTACTTGTAAAGCCTGCCATCCAAAGATATTTAAGCAGTGGGCAAACTCAAATCATAGGCATTTAGCAGACTCAAACCCTTACTATATGGTTTTGGAAAATTTGGCGGGGATGGATAGAGGAGAGAAGTTTCGCACTTGGTGCATGGGGTGTCATAATCCGAGTGCTGTCTCTATGAAGCAGGAGAAAACGACACACTTTATGCGAGATAACATTATGCCTGACCCTCTTTTTGTAGAGGATTCTCAAAACCTTGTGGATGAATATAAAGCCCATCCAAATAGACTTGAGCAGGGTGTGTCGTGTATAGCATGTCATAGAATAACAGATGCTTCACCAAAGGGGAACAGCTCCTACACCCTCAAACTCCAAGAGCGAAAAAAGTATCTCTATGAAGATGCACACTCCGATACAAAAGTGTGGATAAACCAAAAGCTTATCAATGCAAATCCTAAAACACATAAAGAGGAGTATATGAAACCGCTCTATAAAAAGAGTGAGTACTGTGCATCGTGTCATAATGAGTTTTTACCACATACGGGTAAGATGGTTGTCTCAACTTATAATCAGTGGAGGGATTCAAAGTATAATAACCCCAAAAATCCAAAAGAGCATAAGGATTGCATCGACTGTCATATGAACTATCTTGAAGATGGGAAGTATGTAGGGCAGAGCGGTCTATCAACTCTTGGTGGTAAAGTGAAAAAATCGATAAAAACACACTACTTTACAGGGGCAAACCATTTTCTAGTAGGGCTTAAAAGTAAAGAGCACGAATCGCAATCACTGCAACTACTTAAATCTTCTGCAAAGTTAGATAGTGCCATAAAAGAGAACAAACTGCTAGTGGGTGTAACAAATGTAGGTGCGGGGCATAAACTGCCAACGGGTGCATCGGACTTTAGGGAAATGTGGCTGGATATTACGGTGAGAGATAGAGATGGAAAAGTTATCTTTAGCAGTGGAAAACTTGATGAGAGTGGGAACATAGAGAAAAACTCAATTGTTTACAATAAAGTTTTTGGTGATAAAGAGGGGAACCCCGTAGGTCTACTCTTTTGGAGATATGAAAAACTCTTAAAAGATACACGCATCGATGCAGGAAAAAGAGTCCAAGAACTTTTTCCTCTCCCTTCAAATGCAAAATATCCACTCAAAGCAGAAATAAAACTCAACTTTAGAATTTACCCTCAATGGGTAACAGATGTTGTAAAAGTAAGCTACCCACAACTCCCAAATCCACCAGTTGTGACTATTGCAAAAGAGGAGAGGGTATTTGATTAAATTCGCTCTGCTTTTCTTTTTTACTTTGACTCTGAATGCCTTTGTGGTAGAGAGTTCTTACTCTGTGGCACAGAAAAAGGCAAAGAAATTAGAAAAGACTTTGATGGTTTTTTTGGTAAATGATGCATGTAAGAAGTGTAACAAAGAACTTAGTAAGCTTCTAAAAAATCCTAAAATTTCTGCACTTATAGAAAAAAAGGCTGTTTTTACTATAGTTCATAGAGAACAAAAGCAGAGCTACCCTATAGAAATGCTCTTCACAAAAGAGTACCCAACACTCTTTTTTCTTGACACTTCAGAACTTTTTGAGTGTGATGCAATGATTGGAAAGGTAAAAGTTTCTAAGGTTGAGCATTGTCTTAAGAAAGATTAGTCCCTCAACTTAAAAGAAAAAAACAGCGAAATCATTAAAATAGCTAAAGTAAGGGAATACAAAAGTGTGTAGTTACTTAAGTGTAAGATAACCCCGCCAAGAAGAGAGAAAAAGAGTCCAAATGAGATGATGTTTATTTGTAGGGCTACATAGACTGGGCGTTTTTCAGGGGGAGCGAGTTTTAAGATGAGGTTTCCTGAGGCGATTCTGTTTCCATCAACAGCACCACCTACTATAAAAAAGAGAAGCATATACTCGTAAATAGTTGATGCCTCAAAGGCTAAAACAATCGCTAAAATCTGAAAAAGTATTGAGATGTTTGCTGTGAGTCTGTTCTTTCCCTCTCCACTGAGTTTTCCCCAGACGATATTGCTTAGCATTGCACCTATCATTTGGGTTGTTATGAGTGAGCCTATGGCTATTCCATCAAGCACTATTTTTTCTTTTGCATCAAGAATGATAAAGGGGAGGGCAAGAAGGTAGCCATAAGCGAGTAAAAAAGTTGTGAGTTGGACTTGTAGTTGTTTATCTGCTTTGAGTGTTTGTAGCGAGTTGTGTAAAAACTTTTTAAAAGAGTTTTCTCTTGGAGCTATCTCTGTCTTTATAGGTTCATCTATTGTACCAAAAGCGATGTAGCCAAATCCCATAACAAAAGAACTTACAATAAAAAGATAGCCATAACTCTGAGGTGCATCAAAGTGCTCCAAAATGATTGCCGCAAGTGTTCCACTGATAAGTCCACCTAAGGCACTAAAGAACTGTCTATACGCCATAGTTTTGCCACGAAACTTATGGGAGAAAATCTTTGCGATAATATCTTTAAAGTAGATAGCTCCAAATCCTGCACTAAAGGAGAAGACAAAAAGCCCTAAACCTATAGAGAAAAGTGTGAGATTTGGGTAGGAGTCTCCAAAGAGAATGATGGCTACTCCTATGAAAAACCATGCTAAAAAGCGTATGAAAAAGACACGACGGATAAAAGGGAGCATCAAAGGATAACTTTGTGCTTTAAAGGCGGCAAAGAGTTGTACTAAAATAGCACCACCACGAAGTAGAGAAGCAAAAAAACCGACAAGGAGTGAACTTCCTCCAAAGTAGTTTACTATGAGAGGAAGAATTGTGGAAGGCTCTGCTATGGTTGTTCCTACTGAGAGGAAAAAACCATGTAAAATATTTCTAATATGATTAGAAGTTCTATCCATTTAACATCGCAAATGCATCATCTATTGAGTCCGCTCTTTGTGTTACAAAAAGATAAACAGCTGCATTGAGTTTTGCGAGTTTGAGATACTCCTCGGATGGGTTGTTTATCTGTTCTAGAGACTCTTGTAAGTCTATCTTATCCCAAGATTTTTTATAGTGGATGCCGTAGTGTTCGGGGTCGATGATAAACTCCTCAGTTGCATCACCATTTACAATCCATAGGCGACCTTTACTAAAGAGTTCAGGTGTCCCTTCATTTCCTTGAATAAGAGCAAAACGCTTATATCTATCAGAGAAAATCTCAGAGTATTTTTTAACATAAGGTTTATGAAAAACACCTGTAATAGCATACTCACTTTGCCCTACACCAGGGAGTTTCTCTATGGTGTTAAAACCACTTCTAAGACCAAGCTTTCTTCTAATATCTGTAAGATCATGCATCTTTTTAAAGAACTCTATCCGCTCAAAATAGTGAATATTTGAACTTAATTCAAGTTTAGTAGCAATCTCTTTGAGTGTGATGCCATTTTTAGCAGGTTGTTTTTCCCCACCAATCACCACAAGGTTGAGATCTGTTTTTGCTAACTCTTTTGCTACAAGAGGAAAGATGTAAGGGTTTTTTGCTTTTCCATCAAAAGGGTATCCGAGTTCTAAAGAGTTTTCTACTTTTGTAGTTTGCATCTCTGCATCACACGCAGCAATAGCCCCTCTAAACTCTTCAATAGTCTCTGGTTTGAGTCTCCATCCAAGTAAAAAAGCCGCTATTTGCTCACTAGGAACGGACTGGTTTAAGATTTGAGTCATCATGTCTTTTGCTTCATCAAAACTTAAATCACGATTCCCTTTAGGACCTGTTCCTACTGCATGAATATATTTAAAAAAATCCATATAACTTCTTTATTCTTCATCTTTAGGAAGTGCATTTTTGATAGCACTCTCTAAAGATTTGTTTCGTGGATTTGTATAAAAAAAATCTTTTGAAAAGGTAATTGTAACAGCTTCTTCATCTGGAGCATCTATCTTTTCTGCAATCATCGCATTGCTTTTGTATTCGGTCATTCTCCAACCTTCTCTTTCACCAACTTTTTTGAGAATATTTTGCATACTTTTACTATTTATTGCTTTGTCAAAATGGACATAGTCTACAGCTTGTGCATCACCTGATGCATGAGAAGGTGTAGCATTTGTACTACACCCATTGAGAAGAAATGTACTAAGCACAACTGCTACACTACTAATAATAATTTTTTTCATGATTTTTTCCTCGTATTGAAGTTTGTCACTATAAGAGCCTCTTAAAAAACCCGTTATATGATATAATAATAATGATAAAAATAATTTGAATT
>JALSUU010000265.1 GCA_027071075.1 Sulfurimonas sp.
ATGTATCCACACCCTATGAAAAAGATTAAAACGAAGGCTATTCGTACAGGTGAGATTGGTATAGTTGTTTTAGGTCTTAAAGAGGTTAGCGTTGTCAATGTTGGAGATACTATTACCGATGTAAAAAATCCGACGGCTGAACCAGTTGGAAAATATGAACCTGCGAAACCTTTTGTATTTGCAGGAATATTTCCTATAGATACTGATAAATTTGAAGATCTTCGTGATGCACTTGATAAACTCAAACTCAATGATAGTTCTCTCTCTTATGAACCTGAAACATCTGTAGCACTTGGTTTTGGTTTTCGTGTTGGTTTCCTTGGAATGTTACATATGGAAGTTATTAAAGAGCGTTTAGAGCGAGAGTTTAACCTTGACCTCATCGCTTCAGCTCCCTCAGTTATATACAATGTTTACCTAAGTAATGGTGATTTTGTAAATGTTCAAAATCCTTCAGAACTACCTGAAGTAAATAGAATTGATAGAATAGAAGAACCTTATGTACGCGCTACTGTAATTACTCCTGCTGAGTATTTAGGAAATATAATAACACTTTTAGTAAACAAGCGTGGGACGCAAACTAAGATGACCTATCTTAATGAAGATAGAGTTATGCTTGAGTATGAAGTCCCTATGAATGAGATAGTGATGGATTTTTATGATACTTTAAAAAGTATCTCAAAGGGTTATGCATCGTTTGATTATGAACCAATTGGTTTCAAAGTGGGTGACCTTGTGAAACTTGACATCAAAGTAGCAGGAGAAGCTGTCGATGCACTTAGCATCGTAGTACCTCGGAATCAGGCTCTTTCTCGTGGTCGTGTTCTTGTTAAAAACATGAAAGAGCAGATTCCAAGACAACTTTTTGAAGTTGCTGTTCAAGCATCTTTAGGTTCTCAGATCATAGCTCGTGAAACTGTGAAGTCTATGGGTAAAAATGTTACTGCTAAATGTTATGGTGGTGATATCACCCGTAAAAGAAAACTGTTAGAGAAACAAAAAGCGGGTAAAAAACGAATGAAATCTATTGGAAAAGTACAACTGCCGCAAGAGGCATTTATGTCGGTACTTAAAATGGATTAAAATGCGCTGTTTAATGTGTGAGAATCTATCGCTCACACATATCTGCAAAGTCTGTCAAGCGAGTTATCTCAAACCCTCCCTCTATCGAAGAAAACTCAGTAACGGTATCGAAGTACTCTCTTTTTATAAATACCAAGATATAAAAGAACTCCTCCATACAAAACATACAGACCTTGGTTTTTACATCTACTCTATTTTAGCAAAAAATAGTTTTACGCAGTTTATAAATAACTTTGATTTTGATGAGCCTCTTGTCTCCCTAGCCATTGATGATAACATCGAGAGCGGCTACTCACACACAGCCATACTCAACAAAAGTCTGCAAACACGCAATATCAAACCACTTTTTAATTGTCTACGAGCACAAAATAGAGTCTCCTACTCAGGGAAATCAAAAGAGTTTAGACTCCTTAACCCTAGAAAATTTACACTGAAAAATTTTAAAGCAGAAGATGTGATTTTAGTAGATGATATTATTACAACTGGAGCAACACTTACTCAGGCATGTGAAATCTTACAGAGTAAGCAAAAAGAGATTGTCTTTTGTCTTACTCTTTGTGATGTAGCAAATAAATAGTCTTTAGAAAAATCTCTTTAAAAGAGAATTAACACCTTTTTTCAAAGCTTTTGAAGCCTCTTTTTTTATTAGCTTATCTGCATTTACTTTTACTGTAGGGCTATCAACTTTACCACTTAAATAAAAATCTACAAGATTACCATTTGCACTTACAGATACTTTGGAGTTTATCTTTTGTGTTTTAGTATTGAGTCGAGTACCTTTTGTTACTATAGATGAAGTGTTTGACTTCAGATCTAATGATGCAAGAATATTCTCTCTTTTGATATTTGCATGAAAGTCACCCTTAAATTTTTGCGTATACATATTTATCTTCGCATATTTTTTTGTAAGGTCTAAAATTTGGTTTTTTGTAAATGTTCCCTCAGAAAGTTTTCCATTTGCTACCCCTTGAGAACTTTTTAGATTATACTTTACATTTGCATCTATGTAAGATTTAAATATCTTTGGATAAATAAGCATATCTAAAACATCTAAGGTTCTCATTTTTGAAAGATTAGCTACAAGGTCATCGTTATGGAGTTTCACATCAAGCTTTCCACCAGCAACATTACTCAACATTGTTAAGTCTAAATCTTTTGCTTTTTTGAGTTCTCCTTTGGCTAAGAGATTCCCTTTTAAGTGTCTATCTGTTGCAAAGTAGAGTCTATCAAGGTTATGTACTTTTACTACATAGTCACTCTTTAAAGAGCTATCACTGATTGTAAAAATTGCTTTTTTGATGTCAAAGTCTGCAAGGTTAGAGTTAAAGTCAACTTTTTGTGTCACCTTGTCGCCATTGAGTGTAGTATTTGCCTTAAAATTAAATGTAGTCATTGGCATTCTCGTTTTAAACTTATACTCTTTTGTCATAAACTTAGAATCAACAACACCTTTTTTTATAGTAGAAACAATAGTTCCTTTAAGACTCTTCATATCTGCATCACTGATATCCGCTTCCATATCAAAAATTCCATCAGCATAGTGCGGTTGCTTTACCATATAGAGCACTTTTCTAAGTTGTAAGCCTTTTATCTTTGCTTTTACTGACTTTGGTTTAAGATCATTTAACACTACATTCACTGAGGTATTTGATGATGCAAAATCACTATGAAGTTTCAAAAGGAGTTTTTTATTATCCCCTTTGAGTGAACCATCTAAGTTTACCTTTCCTCTTAGGTCTGCTCCTGTAATAGGTTTTAAAAGCGCCAACTCTTTTATGGACGCCTTATAAACGAGATTCATATCTAAGTTTTCTGGTTTGATTGTACCTTTTGAAGTAAGTTTTGCAAGATTTGAATCAAAGAGTGTTTCATAGAGTACCGATGTACCTTTTAAATCTACATTTGTGTTTGAGCTAAATGTAGTCTTTGGAATTTTTACATCAAAACTCTTTTTCATTACCTTTGTATCTACTCTACCATTTTTAAGGTTGAGTTTGAGTTTTCCCGCAAGATTTTTAGGGTCAAGCGAAGTGAATTTTACATCCATATTTAACTCTGATGATGCAAGGTGTGGTTGCCCAACCATATAGAGTAGTTTTTCTAAACGCGCTTTTTTTATACTCGCAATAACACTCTTAGGTGCAAACTCTTCAAGAGTAACCTTATAAGTAGTCTTTGATGCAGCAAAGTTAGACTTCCCATCCAAGAGCATAGATTTTTTACTTCCTTTTACTGTCCCATTTACTTTAAAAGCACCTCGCAAAGGTGCATTTGTGATTGGTTTTAATACAGCTAACTCTTTAATATCTACACCATAATGAATATCTACTTGTAAAGGCTCAGGAACAACTTTACCACCTGAAGATATCTTGGCAAGGTTTGAGTTCAGCGCATAAGTATAATCAACATCATCACCCTTTAAGTCTGCATCAAGAGTCATACTAAATGCAGTTTTAGGAATAGTGATATTAAAATCATTCTTCATCACTTTAGTATTGAGTGCCCCTTTGAGTGTTGTGAGTTTGATATTTCCATCAAGCTTATGCGGTGTAATATTTTTGAAATTAACATCAAGATTAATATCTGCATTTGCATAGGCTTTTTGATTTACCGTATAGAGTAACTCTTTAAGATTTGCAGAGTCAATTTTGGCAATGATAGAAGTTGGATTGAACTCTGTGAGTTCTACATGGTATGTGGTTGCACTTGATGCTATATCACTCTTCCCATCTACATTTATTAGTTTCATATCCCCCACAACTTTTCCATCAGTATGAAAAGAGCCATTGAGTTTTGTTTGGGCTAAAGGCTCTAAACTTTGTAAATTTTCTAATCGTACACGATAGGCTACATTAAATGTTTGAGAAAAGAGAGAGTAGTTTCCTTTTAGTAACACTCTGTTGTCTTTATTTATCTCTAAAAGAATTTCAAAATCACTCATACTGAGTGAAAATGTATTTAATTTACTATCCATTTTTGTATTCGCTTGAATTTGCTCTTCTATATATGGCTTCACAAAAGAGTTTCCTAATGAGGTAAAAACCGCTACATACACGAGTAAAACTAAACTTACTACTAATCCTAATAACCAATACAAATACTTCATAATAACTCCATTTTTTATCTTAAGCATATTATATACTATATTCACTAGAAATCTAATTCATTACATAAAATTCAAACTTGATACTATAAGACTAAACTTATCTTCTAAAATTTTATCAATATTCTCTTGACATTGTTACACTCAATATGTATAATACTCCTATCTTTTAAAAAAGGAGTCATTACATAATTATGTCTAAAGAAAAATTACAAGATGATAACCTCATTAATGAGGAAGCAATCGTAGAAAATGAAGAGATTAACTCTGATGAAATGAACGCTGATGCCAAAGCAGTTGAAAACGAGTTTGATTTACTACAAAGTGAACTTACTGAGTTAAAAGAGAAGTATGCTCGTGTTCATGCAGATTTTGATAATATCAAAAAAAGATTAGAACGAGAGAAATACACAGCTGTTGAGTATGCAAATGAGAAATTTGCCAAAGATATGATTCCAGTTATGGATGCTCTTGATGGTGCAATGAAGTCAGTAGAGAGTGATGCAGATAAGGCAGAACTGTTTGAAAAGCTAAAAGAGGGAATTGAGTTAACACATAAACAATTTCTTACGCAACTTGAAAAGCATGGTGTTACTATGGTAAAACATGATGAACCTTTTGATCCGAACATCCACAATGCAGTGCAAGCTGTTGATCATGAAGATGTAGAGTCTGGACAAATCGTTCAAACTTTTCAAACAGGTTATAAATATAAAAACCGTCCTTTGAGAGAAGCGATGGTAATCGTAGCGAATTAATTTCGTTAAAGCCACTTAGGTGGCAAAACTTTATTTTAAAATAGTATATACTTTCACTGTTTTAAAAAATAAAATATTAAAAAATA
>JALSUU010000266.1:0-14776 GCA_027071075.1 Sulfurimonas sp.
TCATAGCATCATCAATATTCGCATAAGCATACTCATCTAAAATAACAACATCATCAATAGCATTCACTTTCGCTCGTGCCATCTGCACAAAAAGACTATTGCCTCTTAAAGAATTTTTCTTTATCTTCACCCCTACTTTTTTTTTCTCCTTCTGTGGAAAGATTTTTGGATCAAGGACATTTTTTTCTATTATCAGTACACTTTTTTTAAGAGATTTAATTAAATCTTCTTCTATTGATATACAAGCATAATTATCCTTATAAAATTCCTCATAAAGAGCATAAAGTTGTTGTATGGTACAACTCTCTTTACTTAAACTATTTTCTAAAAACATATACCACGCTTTAGCAGATTGTAAAGAGTCTAACTCATTTAAAAAATGAGCACTTCCATCTTTTTTTGATTTCCCCTGTTTCACACCCTCAGTAACAGCAACGGTATAAACATTTACCTCATCATTTTCCCCAAAACGGTCAAGTCTTCCCAATCGTTGTAAAAAATTCTCTGCATGTGTCATCTCGCTTATCATTTTTTTACATGTAATATTTAAAGATGCTTGAACAACAGGTCCACTTCGTAATACATCATACTTACATGAACCATCTTTTTTAAAAGAATCATACACTTCTTTGAACAAATATTCTTTATCACTTTTAGTAAATTTTGAATGAAATAAAATGCCGTTTTCATTTTTCTGATGCTCTATGAAACTTCGTTGAGCTGTAATGGCAGTATTACTAATCACAAAAGTATTATCATCTTTTACCTCTTGCATCAAAGGATTGTTTGCATCATCGCTATCATCATACTCTTTAAACTCTATCTTGTAACTGCGTTCATTAAAACTTTCCATGCTTATCACATTATCTTCATGTAAACGCAAGAACTTTTCAATAAACAGCGGATTTGGCGTAGCAGAGACAAGTAGGGTATTTGGGAGTGTTTCAGTAGTCTGTTGCAATTTTTTTGCTTCAACTAACTCTGCAAAAAATAGATTAAAACCTTGCATATTGATGTATTCATGATACTCATCAAATACTACATGTACATTCATAAAATCCATAAATGTTGTTATATGTTTATGCGTTGTGATGCTATTAACAATCTGGTCAATAGTTGTAATGACAATTTCAGCTGAAAACTCTTGCCCTTCTATAGTCTCTACTTCCTGACCTTTCATGCGAGATTTTTTTATCTCTCCCGTCACTATCTCAATATGGGTATTTGGTAAATATTCATCAGTAGATAAATCAGCATAAATTCCTTCACACACCTGTACTCTTGGGCAAATCCAGTATAATTTTTTTACATTTGTATTTTTCGCCCACTCTAGTGCAATCTTAGTTTTTCCACATCCTGCAGGACCTTTTAATACCCCTACAAAAATATCTTCCTCTTCACTCAGTGCTTCAGCTACCTCTTTTTGTTTTTCATTTCTCATACTATTTGGATATTTTGTTTCAAATCTTTCTAAAGACTCCAAAATTGCAGAAGACAGTCCTCTCTCTTTATGCAGGGCATCATCAAGTAAACTCTCTAATGTTTTGTTTGAAATATACTCATCCAAGGCTTCTGCTTTTAATTGAGAAATCAACCTATCAGCCGTAACAATAGCTGTTCTAGCTAAATTGTTTTTTGCATTAAAGCCTATGTTGTGTTTATAGTCATTAATATTTTCTTTTAGAGAGTAGCGTTTGTATAATGGAAGATTTACACCCTCTAACTCTTCTTCAATTCCCTCTATTTCTATCTTTTTTATTTTAAACAAATCACTCAGCTCATCATATTCACTTGCAAGAGCATCGACAGAACTAAGAACAGCTTGAAGTTCATCTATTTTGTTTTTATAGTATGCTTCAAAATTTTCAATTTTATCGTAAATTCCAACAAGATTTTTTATCTCGTTTTTTACATCTCGAAGTGGTTTGGCATGATGCCAATAGATAGCATGTTTTACTCTTTCTGTTGTATCTTTGTTTCCATTAAAATCATTCAACAGTTCAAAAAAAAGTAAAGAGATTTCATTGTGGCGTGGATATTTCTGCCAAGAAGATTTTCCCGTATTTTTATCAATATGCTCACCGTCATCGGCAATCTCTTTGTATTTTTTCTGCTTTTTCATGGCGTTTAAAAGCCACTCTTGAAAAGCACTATCTATTTTGCCTATGTCATGCCAACACCCTGCCGTATAAACTGTTTTTGCAAGATTTTCATCATTCGGTACAGTTCTCTCAATCAATTTCTTTGACAAATAGCCAACTCCAAACAAGTGTTGGTCTAATCTTTGTCCATTTGTATTTGCATAAATCTTATCTACCATTATCTCTTTTTCTCCCACAAATCTTTTTGTCATTCCATAATTAACAGCAACGACTCCGCTCTCATCAAAGGCTTCTTTGTTGCCTACTATCCATAACAATTCACTACGACTTCGACTGCGTATCCAGTGACAACTTACCGCTGTATTTTTTGAAGCTGTTCTTTTGAGTAACTTTTGCACCGCTTGTAAACCTTCGTTTGTAATAATGGTCTGCCAAGTATTATCTCCAATACGATTTGCAAAACTATCTAAAACTCTGCGTGTTCGTTGCAAAGCTTTTTTTTGACACTGAGATACAAAGGTAACCATCATACTATTTTTCTTCTTCTTTGTAGTAAAGTGCAGCATTTTGCAGCTCTTTAAACATAAAATCCAATGCTTTATGTTCTACAAAAGTTTGTAAAATTTGTAAACGGAACTCTTTTTCACTCTGTTTCTCTTTCGCACAAATAAATGCCCATGGTAGAACAAGGGCATCTTTTACCAAATCCGCTACATCAAATACCAAAGCACCCCGCCTAGTTTTTCCATGCATTACCGCAAAACCATGAGGAATTCCAAGAACCCAAAGCGTAGTAGCACCCAAGCCATATGCCAAATAATTTCCATGATCTAAAAAACCATTAGCATTCTCAGCTCTTGCATGTTCTCTAGTAAATCCTAATTGATTTGTCTTTTTTGCAGCATATTTATAGAGTTTTTTTGTTAAGTCTGCTTCAATTTGTAAAAGTTTTCCCACACTCGGTGCGTAAGAAATTTGTTCTAAAGTTTGTTCAAACTCGTTTTGCAGTTCGCCACTATCAAACCCTTCTACTCGTAACTCTTTATCTTTTGCCCATACTTTTTGTGTAAACTCTATCCGTGCAATTTGAAATCGTTTTGCAGTTTCAAGGCGTTTGTTTTCATCAAACCAAAAACCCATCCATCCTTGAATATACTCTGTAGGTCTATACTCACTTTGTGGAGTAAACCATTCAATCTCATTAGACATTAAAAGAGGTGTGCCACCTGCTCCAGTAAAACCAACTAAAACACCAGCTTGTGCCAACATTCTCATAGCTGGTTGTGTTATCGATGTACCAGTACCAAGCAATAAACAAGTGGTATTTGCAATGGGAATATTCCAGTACAAGTACTCTTTTTTCTTCTCACTCAAATACAGAACACGACCATCTTTTTGTAAAACACGACAATATTCCAAATAATATATATTTGCTCTTTTAGAGTGAAGAATTGCTTTAAGATCAGTTAAAGTATCCATAAGCTACTCACTATTTTCACAAAGCAAAATCTCCAAATCAAGCAAAGAGAGAGGCAAACCAAATGCTTTTATCTTTACATAATCCTTGTAAGTTACCAAAAGAGAGTCTGCATTATCTTTTATAAGTATCGCTTCTAGCTCCTCTTTAGAAAAAGCATGATGATCAGGAAAGTAGTTCTTGGCTATGACCTCTGGTAAGTATGCATCAAGTCTTTCAGGTCTTGCTATAGCTGTTACAAGTGACATTTTAGAAGTGGCATCTTTTAACTCCACTTCTCGTTTAAAGTCAACTCCCTCTTTGAAGATTGTCACCTCTTTACCACTCCAAAGTCTCTCTCTAAATGGACCAGCAGGCAGACAGCGACTGTTTTTACTCTCTACTTCTATCAAGATATCTTTTTTCTTTATGTCGTGCTTTGAGTAGGCATCATCTAAAAAGAGAGTTTTTACACCCATCTCTTTTGCTTTTTTGATGCCCTCTTTTCTATCTTCACTCACTATCACTATAGCTTGGGGGAGTTTTGTGGCATATATCATCGCTTCATCACCACTTTGTGATACACTGCAGAGTATGTTCTCTCTATCTTTGACTACTATCAAACCTTGTGACTCTCGACCATAACCTCGAAGTACTATCGCTACATTTTCTTTCTCTTTTGCCATAGCACTTATAAGCGGTGTCTTTCCACTTCCCCCTACATTTAAGTTCCCAACACCTATAATCTTTATGCCAAAATCTTCTGGAGTTTTACTTTTAAAACGCAACCACATTAAAGAGCAGTAGAGATAACTTAGAGGTAAGAGTAAAAGGGAGAGGAGTTTTTGCAGAGGGTTTGGGTTGTAGAAGTACTCTTCAACCCAAAAAACAAGCGATTTTTTCAAGAGTTTTTATACTCTTGTTTTTGCAATTTTTTTAATTTTGTCTATAACCATTTTCACATCTGCATCACTCATCTGTGAATAGATAGGGAGTGAAAGTATCTGTTGATATGCACGCAGAGCAACTGGAAAATCATTCACACGCAGTGCATACTTTGACTTATAGTATGTTAAAAGATGCAGTGGAATATAGTGCAGACCACTGCCTATACCCGCTTCGCGTAACTCTAAGGCAAAAGAGTCCCTATTTTTATCTATTTTGATTATATAGAGAGAAAAAGAGTTCTCTTCTACACTCATATCTGGAATCGTAATATGTTCTACGCCATCTAACTCTTTGGAGTATCTTGCCGCTATCTCTTTTTGTCTTGCGATATTTTCATCTTGATCCATTATACTAGAACGAATGTATGCTGCATTTAGCTCACTTAAAGAGTAGTCATTTCCAATATCTACAACATCATAAATATAATCCAAGGAATCTTCATCTCTTACCATCGCATGATTTGCTAAAAGTCTCGCACGCTCCATAATCTCATCATCATTAGTAACTAAGATACCACCATTACAGATGTTTTTCTTGAGATGCGTTGAGAAGTTAAAACAGACTATGTCTGCACCTGTCGCACCAATCTTTTCACCCTTATAAGTAGCACCAAGTGCAGTACTTGCATCTTCTACTATTTTTACTCTATAAGTAGAACCCATTTTATAAACACGCTCTAAATCAACAGTAGTACCACCGATGTGTGTAATAAGTACAGCCTTAAGTTTTTTGCTGGTGTTTTCTTTAAGATAATCTTCTAACTTATCGAGGTTAATATTGTAGGAATCTGCATCAATATCAATAAAAACAGGTTCTGCATCAAAGTGACGCACAACCTCAGGAAGGTTAGGATGTGCATTTACTGAACAGACTACCTTATCCCCACGCTTCAGATCAAGTGCTAACATAGCTAAATGCAGAGCAGATGTACCATGAGAAGTTGCCAGTGCATAATCTGCTCCAACATAATCAGCAAACTCACGCTCTAACTCTTCAACTTGACAAATATCCTCTCCATCAAGTGTATCACTAACATTTGAGTGTGCCTCACGAGAACTCTCATACTTGTTAAACGGTACTTTTAACTTTTTCATCTCTTCTCCCTTATTTTTTCATTTTTATAGTTTAATATCTCTTGGATAATTAAAATCATGATTTATAGTGCGTGATGTCAACTTGGCGATAACAGGCATCTTTCGCTTAAAGTGGTTACGAAAAATTCTATTTATTATCATATCTAACATCTTTGCATCAACGCCTTTATCTACTATCTCATCACGAGAGAGTCTCTCTTCTACATACAGTTGCATAGCAAAATCTAACTCTTTATAAGTATAACCTAAATCTGCCTCATCACTCTGTCCATCCCACAAATCTGCAGATGGTGGCTTAGAGATGATACTTTGTGTCACACCTAAAAAAGTTGCCAGTTCAAAAACTTCACTTTTATAAAGATCCCCAATAGGATTAACAGCAGATGCCAAATCACCATAAAGTGTTCCATAGCCAAGCATCAACTCACTCTTATTACTCGTTCCAAGCACTAAGGCACTCTCTTTTGCACTAATATCAAAAAGTGTAGCCATACGCATACGAGAGGAGAAGTTTCCTTTGCGTAAGTTATCTAAGTGAGGGTTCATACTCTCATAGGCTTGTAACATTGGCTCTATTGAGGCAGTTATAGCATTAAGATTAAAGTCTCTACATAACTCATCTGCATCATCAAGTGAACTTTGGGAAGAGTAATGTGAAGGCATCTTGACACATAAAAGATCATCTTGAAAAACCTTCTGTGCTAAAACGGCAACAACAGCAGAGTCTAAACCTCCACTCAGTCCAAGGACAACCTTATTTAGACCTGTCTTTTTTACTTCATTTTCTAAAAAATGCTGGAGATACTCTGTAATTTGTAAATACTTACTCATAAGTTCTCAAAACCTTTCAAATTTGTTAAATAATTAAAAATATTATAACTAACTTTTGTAACAAATGGATATTTAAGAAAAAATAACTAATATTACATTATAATTTCTCCTATTTTACAAATATATTACAAAGGTTTTTTAATGTTTAAAATTTTCGCTTTATCTTCACTCCTTTTACTCGCTTCATCACTCTCCGCAGATTATGAAGATGCAAAAGAACTCTTCAAAGATGCAGATTGTATGTCCTGCCATAACAACGAAGACTTCTCTCCTAAAGAGAAAAAAGTAACAAACTTCCGTAAACTGCACATGGCAGTAGATGCTTGTAGATTTGCAAATGATGCCGACTGGTTCGATGATGAGAGTCAAGAAGTCACAGAGTATCTTAATGATAAATACTACCACTTTAAAAAGAAGTAAGCTTTTACAAGCAGACCTCTTTTTTTGCCATAAAGTTAAGCTCTTGGCAACTAAATCCTGCCTCTTTTCTCGCTTCTAGGTTCAAGTTCTTAGGGCGTAAAAAGCCCTGTGGATAGTACTTATCTATAATCTCAAAGTAGCTATCTCTTGAGACTCCTGCTCTATCACAAGCGTAAGAGAACCACACATCCCCTTTTTTTACATGATCTACCTCTTCGGCTAAAATAATTTCTAAAGTCTCTATTATTTTTTCTATCATACTATTTTTTGGAAGTTTTTTAAGTTTTGTGAGTATCATCGGTGTTGCATCAAGTCCATTTGCTTCTAAGTAGCGTGGAACAACTGCCATTCTCTCCACTAAAGTTTGTGTTCTTTGACTTGCTTCAAAAAGAGCGTTATGTACTTCTACATCACCATACTCTGCATCAAGTTCTTTTAGAAGTTTTTCTAACATCAAAAAGTGCCGTATCTCATCATCTGCAACTTCTAACCAATCATCATAGTACTTTTTAGGAAGCCCAGAAAACCGATATGCCCCATCAAGTGCCAAATCAATAGCAGAGTACTCAATATGCGCAATAGCATGAATAAGTGTAACCTGTCCCTCTTTAGAAGTAAGATTTTTTCTTTTTGGAACATCTTGAGGAGGCACTATTTTACAAACCTTTTCATAAGAAGGAGTCTCAAACTCTTCTGCATCATACTCCACTGAAGTATCATAGCTACCTTTTTTGTAGGCTTTATAAAAGTGTTCAAACATCTCTATCTTTGTAATAACACTCTGCTCTTGTAAAATTAATTCTAATTCTTTATAAAAATTCATAAGCAAATGATAATCAAGAAATGCTATAATCTCGCTAAAAAAGAGTTTTTATGCAGATAAAAGTACAGCCAATGGGAGTTTATCAAACAAACTGTTACATTGCGACCATAGATGGAAAAGATTTTATCATTGATCCGGGTGTTGATGCAACAGAATGGGTTTTACAAAATGTCACAAATCCAGTAGCCATTTTAAACACGCATGGGCATTTTGATCATGTTTGGTCTAACGATGCACTCCAAAAAAAGTTAGGTATTAAACTCTACACGCCAAAAGGTGATGTGATGCTCCTCTCTTCAAGCAGTTGGATGCCAGACCTTCCACCTTCTACTCCTGATGTAGAAGTTGTTGGTGATGAGGAGTTTGACTTTGATGGTACAAAGATAAAGTTTCGCCACTTTCCTGGTCACTCTCCTGGGTGTTCTACTATAGAGATTGGTGATGCTATGTTTAGTGGGGATTTTATTTTTGAGAGAAGTATAGGAAGGACAGACTTTCCTTACTCAAATCCTAGTGATATGAAAAAGTCATTAGAGAAGTTTAAAACGCTTAATTTTGACAAGACACTCTACCCTGGTCATGGTGGCACAACAACCATAGCACAGGAACAAAGAAATGCAGACTACTGGATGAGAACTTTATAAGGAGAATAAGATGAAAAGATTAGCATTCTTAGTATTAATGATTTTGAGTTTAATAGAAGTTGTCGATGCGCAAGACAAAAATATTAGTAATAAACTTGGTGCTGGTTTTCACTTGAATCAATACCAAAATGACTTTGGGCTAGGATTAGATTTTAGCAGTCCCTATTTCGTACATGATAGAATCGCTGTTCGATTAAGAGGAAATTATATGTTTAACGAACATATAAAAAACAGTAAAACAACATGGACACCCTATTCTAATATATCATTAGGATTAGTTGGAGTTGCAGGCAAAGTTGGTAATTTCATCAGATTGTATGGAGAAGGTGGAATAATTGGTATATTTCCTTCTAATGAATTCTCTTCTAAGAAATCTGCATTTGGTGGATACGGTTTATTTGGCTACGAATTTTATATGAATAACAGTAGCAATTACTTCATTGAAATTGGAGGAGTTGGCACGAATGCAACAGCTGATAAAATTACAAATCAACCGATATACTCAAATGGATTATTAATAAGTAGTGGTTTTAGAATACAATTTTAAGAAAAATATATATTAGACTTCAAGGAAAAATAATGCAAGATCATTTTAAAGATAAAGCACACACTTGGGACAAAGGCACTGTGCAAGTAAATGGTGCAAAAGTAATAGCAGACGCAATCGTAAAAAATATAGACATCACAAAAGATATGGAGATCATGGACTTTGGTGTAGGTACTGGTCTTTTAGGATTTGAAATCGCTAAACTCTGTAAAAAAGTGTATGGTGTAGACATGTCACCAAGTATGCTCCAAAAACTTGAAGAGAAAAACTCTCCAGAGCTTCATATAGAGGCAATTTGTCAAGATATAGTCAAAGAACCTCTATCTATGAAATTTGATGGAGTAGTAAGTTCTATGACTCTGCATCATGTCGAGCATTTAGAATCTTTTTTTCAAAGTATCTATAAAAATCTCAATGAAAATGGTTTTATAGCCATAGCAGATTTAGAGCTTGAAGATGGGACTTTTCACTCAGACAATACAGGAGTACATCATTTTGGCTTTGATGAAAAAACACTCCATGATGCAGTCTCAAAATGTGGTTTTAAAAACATAAATTTTGAAAAGATTAATACTATTAACAAACCCCAAAGAGATTTTGGAGTGTTTTTACTTACTGCTAGAAAATAACTTATTAAATCTCTTCAGCAGGAGTACCTAAAGCTTCATCTTCTTCGTTTAAAAGTTGTAGCTTTAAAACATGTCGCTCAGTTACAACTGTTTTAAACTCACCTTCAAACACTTTGATATCTAAAACAAAACCTTCCACATGTACATTGCGTTTTCTACCCTCTTTGTGCCGTACTTTTGCTATAAAATTTACCTCATCATGAAACTTTACAGGAGATAAAAACTGACAGTTACTACCAACTAAAACTACATTTCTTTCATTCACAGCAACCATAGCCGCATAATCAGCTGCACTAAAGATAAATCCACCATGCACAAGCCCAATATCATCAGCAACCATTTCAGCAGTAGTTACAAGTTTTGTCTCAACATACCCGCGTTCTAAAAGAAGAATTTCCCCACATAAATCAGCATTAACTCGCTCATGTGTATGAATGAAAACCTCTTCTCTCCCCTCTTCATACTCTATCTCTAAATCATCTTCATTTATAGTATCTTCTGCCATTATCTATCCTTTATTAGTCTTACATAGACTCTTTGTGGTGCTGGGTAACCCTCTACTGTTTTAGAACTATCCTCAGGGTCTAAAAAGTCCTCAAGTGATTGTCCCTCTATCCACTCTGTTTTTCTCTGCTCATTTGCATCAGTAATATTTGTCTCCAAAACTTCAAAGGAATCAAATCCCGCGCGCAGACACCAATTTTTCAAAGCCTTAATGGTTGGTACAAAGTAGATATTTGGTATCTTAGAGTAAGAGCCCTCAGGACAGAGTGCCATCTCCTCTTCACCATCTATATAAAAAGTATCTAAAATAACCTCACCCTTTTTATCAAGTCCCTTAAAAAGTTGTTTGAGCATCATCACAGGATCACTTCTATGGTACAAAACACCTAAACAAAAAATAGTATCAAATTTTTCCTCATAAAACTCTACATGCTCCACACCTAAAAGCTCATACACAATATCGCTCTTTACAAAGTGGTTTATAAAATCAAACTGCATTTTATAAACAGGTGAGGGATCAAACCCTACGAGTTGCTTTGGTTCATCTTCAAGCATACGAAACATATAGTAGCCATTATTACACCCTATATCTGCTACTCTCTTATCTTTTAAATTAAAGTGTTTTCGCAAAAGGTTATATTTGATATTTGATTTCCACTCTGTATCTATGAAAGTTTCGCCTATCGCAAAGGGACCTTTTCGCCAAGGCATCAGTAGTTTTGCTGTCTCATAGAGTTGCGCTTCATCAAAACTGCCACTAATTTTCACAGTGTCACTTAACTCTACTTGGGCATCATACTCTTGGAGTGCATCAACTGCATCACGCAAAGGCTTAATATTTTTCCAAGTCATCCATTTTTTTCTATCTTCTCTTACACTCTCTAAATTCATATCTACTTCTTTTTCATTATGATTTCATGAATTGTATCTAAAATACTCAATGTTATAGGTGATAAAAAGCATTTCATAGCCTATAAAATAGAAAAATAGAAAATTTAATTTAAAAATAGTATTTCTATGATAATATGCTTAAAAAAATTATGATTATTAAAATAAAAAAGGAGAGCTATGTTAAAAATCTTAAATTATAAAATCAATATAATGCTTCCAATCTCTATTTTAATACTTATATTTTTAGGTTTTTCCTTTACCTCTGTAGATGGTTCTTACAATAGATATAATAAATTAACTGTACTAAATAATAAGATACAGCTTGTAAAAACTTTATCTAACCTTATTCACGAGTTGCAAATTGAAAGAGGTTTAAGTGTTGGGTTTGCTTCAAACAACAGCACTATTTTTCATGATAAGTTAATTTTACAAAGAAAAAAAACAGATCAGGTACTCAGCCTTATAAAAGATAAATTTCATACGCAATTTCCTATCTTAGAACAACTTCAACTACAAAGAAAAAAGATAAATAACCATTACTGCTCAAGTGAAGAGATTTTAGACTACTATTCAAGAACAAATGAAACGCTCTTAGATAGAATCATCACAATTTCAGAAAATATAAATTTTAAATCACTAAAAAACAATATAATCTCCTTTAGTAATTTACTTTTACTCAAAGAGACTCTCGGTATAGAGAGAGCCTTTGGTACAGAGATAATAGGACTCAAAGAGCAAGATCAAAAAACAATTTTAAGACTCTATGCACTGATTGATAGAGAAAAACAGTATAAAATTTCAATCTTAAAACACAGCAAAAAGCAATACATACACTACCAAAACAGTTATAGTGATGTAAAAAATCTTCAAAAAATAACAAATATGGAAAATCTGCTTTTAGGTGTTACTAATACAAATAGCTCTCAAGTAGATGTCAATACTTGGTTTAACAGTTTCACGAAAAAGATAAATAATCTCTCTCTACTTGAAAAAGATTACCTCAAAGATATTACAGATGATATTGAGAGTAAAATTACAGCTATCAAAAAACACTTTATTGTTACACTTTTATTTAACCTTTTTGTCTTTTTTATTTTTATTGTAGTGATTATTTTAATTTTAAACTTACTTCGTAATGAAAAACACTTACAATCTTTAGCCGATACTTATATTATTAGTAGTTCTACAAATCTTAAAGGTATTATCGTTGATGTGAGTCAAGCATTTGTAAATATTTCTGGATATAAGAAAGAGGAGCTTATTGGGAAACCTCACAATATTGTACGACACCCAGATATGCCATCTCATATTTTTAAAGAGCTATGGGCAACTATTAAAAATGGGGAAATCTGGAGAGGTGAAGTAAAGAACAGAAGAAAAGATGGTACATACTACTGGACAAAGGCAACAGTAATTCCGAAACTCAATCAAAGCAATAAAGTTATAGGATATGATTCAATACGACAAGATATAAGCTCTGAAAAAAGTAAAGAGGAGTTTATGGCAAATATGAGTCATGAGTTACGAACACCTCTTAATTCAATTATAGGATTTAGTGGTATACTAGGAAGAAAAATTCAAGATACAAAAGAGTTAAAGATTATTAAACAGATAGAGAGTAGTGCCAAAATTCTCTTAAATCTTATTAACGATATTTTAGACCTCTCTAAAATCCAAAGCTCTAAGTTTACTATTGAACCTTACACATTTCAAGCATATAAAGAGATACAAAGGTACGCTAAAACCTTTGATGGTTTAATTGCCGACAAAAATATCAATATAGAAGTAAATATAGATAAAAAATTAAATAACTATTTTTATGCGGATTGGATGCGAATCTCACAAATCGCTTTAAATCTCGTATCAAATGCCATTAAATTTTCACATAAGGATGGAAAAATCTCTTTTTCTACTACCTATGACAATGGCTTACTTGTTCTTGTTGTAGAAGATAATGGCATAGGTATGACTCAAGAAGTACAAGATAAAATTTTTAAACCATTTGAACAAGCCGATGGATCTACAACACGAAAATATGGAGGGACTGGATTAGGTCTAAGTATCACTCAAAATCTTGTAGAGCTTATGAATGGTACTATTCAAATCACATCCCAAGAGGGCGTTGGTACCACCTTTAAAGTCTCTCTACCTATAGAAACAGGAAATGGAAATAATGTACAAGAGGATGAAGAGTCTCACGAGTCAAATGTTTTTGATGGTATTCATATTTTGGTTGCAGAAGATAATGCTACAAATCAAATGCTCATTCAAATGTTACTCGAAGAGTTTGGAATCAGTTGTGATATTGCTAATGATGGTGTAGAGGCAGTTGAAATGTACAAACCTTCAAAATACACTTTTATCCTCATGGATGAGAATATGCCACATATGAATGGTATGGAAGCTATGCGAATATTAAAAGAGAAGTATAAAGAGAAATGCTCTCCAATCATTGCTTTCACTGCTAATACTATGTCTGGAGATAGAGAAAAGTTTATCAATGCTGGTGCATCAGACTATCTTTCTAAGCCAGTAGATATTGATAAACTGCAAGATATTTTAAAAAAATATGCGAATATCACTCCAGAAAAGAAAAAAAGTGAAAATATAATTCAAAATAAAGATGTAAGTGAAGATGAAAATACTTATATTTTAAATGCTTTAGAACTTACAAAAAATGCAACAAACTTTCCTCATGCAGTAGTAAAAAAGCTTATAGTCTCTTATGTCCAAAGTAGTAAAGCACTGTTAACGAGGTTCAAACAAGGCTTAAAAGAGAATAACTTAGAAGAGATAGAACGAACATCACACGATATAAAAAGTTCTTCTTTTATGTTACACTATAAAGAGATAGGTGAACTTGCTAAAACTGTTGAAGAAAAATCAAAAAATAGAGTTGATTATGAATATGAAGATGCATACAATCTCTTCTGTAAACATTACAAAAGAGTAGAAGATGCGCTTGCAATACTTTAAAAATTAAAGGTAAATTTATGCGTCCAGAAAAAAAAGCGACTGTTGTCTCCACATCGGTAGCTGCCATTTTAGTTTTGATGAAAATGACAGTTGGAATTATGAGTGGAAGTATAGCTGTACTCGCTTCGGCAATAGATAGCATGCTTGACTTAATTGTCTCACTTTTTAACTTTTTTGCCCTGAGCAATGCAGAGAAAAATCCAGATGAGCAGTTCCACTTTGGACGCTCTAAAATAGAGCCACTTGCAGCAGTCATAGAGGGAACAGTGATTTCTCTCTCTGCACTTTTTATCCTCTATGAAGCCCTTTCTAAAATGGTACACCCGCAGGATATGTCCTTTGTAGGTGAAAGTGTTGGGGTTATGGTTGCATCGTTTATCATCACAGCTTTTTTAGTAGCCTATCTTACACATATAGCAAAACAGACAAAGAACATGGTTATCCGTGCTGATGCCCTTCACTACAAAACAGACCTCTTCTCAAATGGTGCTGTTCTTTTTGCTCTAGGAGCTATCTCCTACACAGGGGAACAACTCATCGACCCTATTTTAGGTATTGCTATTGCAATTTATATGATTTACTCTGCTATACCTATCATTAAAGAGGGAATTTTAATGCTTCTTGATGCAGCACTACCAAAAGAAGATGTTGAAGCGATAGAGAAAATAATAGAGTCAGAACCTATCATTCAAGCACACCACTATTTACAGACACGAGAGTCTGGTTCTCATATCTTTATCTCTGTACATGCTGTCTTTAATGTGAGTATATCACTCTACGATGCACACTTAGTAGCTGATAAAGTAGAAGCGAAAATAAAAGAGTATTTTGAAGATAAAAAGACCCATATTTTAATTCATATGGATCCTTATGATGATTCAGAAATTAATGAAGATGAAGAGGAGTGGTAG
>JALSUU010000266.1:14876-17599 GCA_027071075.1 Sulfurimonas sp.
TTTTTTTCTCTCTTTTTTACTTTTTTAGCTTTAAACTCTTTACTAGCGATATTTTCTAAAAATACAGTTGCATACGATCCCTTAGGAAGAGTAAAAGATATATGCATCTTATCAAAACCTTTTGTGTACTTCATCTCTATATCTTGTGGGAAAATTATAGCATCACGACGCAGACCTTTTTCATACAAAAAGCCATCATCATACTTCGCTTCTATCTCCCCTGCTCTCTCACGAGATCTATAGACACCACGACCACAAAGAAGCCCAGTTGGGACAACCTTATGTGCTTCAAAATCTTTCTGTTGTGGATTTTTAGGAGTAAAGAGTTTGCCATTTGCATCAGAGTATAAGTCACCTTCTAAAAGTTTAAACTTACTTCCATTCTCATCTCTACTGATCTGCACTCGCTCTGCTAGCCACTCATTAAAAAGGGTACTTTGGTAAACAGAGATAAGAAATTTTTTCAGCTTTGAGTCTTCTATATGAATATCTCCATCAATCATCTTCTTCGCTTGTTCTATAGAGTCCCCATCACGACCAAATCGTTGATACCCAAAGTAGTTTGGAAGTCCTAGTTTTTCACTCTTTCTTGCCAGTTTTTCTATCTGACCAGCTTGAATCTGATTTACTTCAAAAAGATTGATACTGAAACGGTTTCCAAGCAAATCCCCCATGCGAATAGAGTGTGAATGTCTTGTACTCCTAAGTATCTTAATCTGAGGATGTTTAAACTTCTTTAACTCTTTTTCATATCGTGCTTCAATGCTGATATACTGAGTAGTAGTCGCATGTTTATCTTTAAGCCCAGCATAGCCAATCTTCTCAGCATTTATGTTTAAAAACTCTGCAAAAGCAGCTATCATATCCCAAGTAGTCATCTCCACTTTTTTCACATGATAAATAGTAAAGTTTCCACTTCCTTTCCATTTTAGACCTATCTCATCAACAACAAAGTCATCTTGATTTTGTTCAAACTTAAAGTGAATTGGCTCTTTTTCTTCTAAATATATTCTTGGCATTCATTTCCTTTTAAAGTTGTAAAAACTTTAACTCTTTACTTGCTTTTGCTATATCTGATTTTATAGCTTTTTTAAGAGACTCTAAAGAGTCAAACTTCTCATTTTCTCGAATAAAGGAGACAAATCGTATATCTGCATTTGTCTCACATACAATCTCTCCATCAAGGATATGCGACTCTATAGCAAAACTTCCATCGGTAGTTACACGATGTCCTATAAAACTCACAGAGGGATGAAAATGCTCCTCATTATCTATACGCGTGAGAGTAGCATAAACACCCTCTTTGGGAATTAAAAAACCAGGTGCTTGAATATTTATAGTAGCAACTAACTCTTTTGAGCCAAGCCCCTGCCCCTTTATAACCTTACCAATAATAGTATAGTTATGTCCTAAAAACTCGTTAGCACCTTTGATATCAGCGATTTGTAATTTTTGGCGAATCTTATGGGAGTGAACGGAATCGTTATTATGTCTCACTTCATCTACTACAATTACTTCACCATCAAAAAGTGTTTTCAAATCTTCAAACGAGTATCTTCTATTTTTACCAAAATGAAAGTCATATCCTATAACAATTTTTTTGAGTTTTGGAAAATTTAATTGTAGTAGTTTTACAAAACCCTCACCATCAAGATGACGAATATTCGCAAGTTCCAAATAGACCACTCGCTTATCTGTAAACTTCTCTCTATGTCTAAGTGGTGTTAGGTTCGCATATCCAGTCTCTATAACAACTATAGTTCCATTGTTATCAAGTTCATTAAAGAGTGCCTGATGCCCAACATGCATTCCATCAAATCCACCAATTGCTATTGATTCACTATTGTTCACATTATCTTCTTATTATTTTGAATGATGCAATTATAGCCAATTTAGAGCTGAATTAGTCAGTGCTATTCTTCAAAAGCTCAATAAAGATGGCTACCTCAAATCAGTATAACCACCAAAAGAGAGGCTTGAGCAGTAAGTAATCGCTTCTGAATGATTTTTGCTAGTAGTTTTTACACTTAAACTATCTTTGTATAAAATAAATTTGTTAGCAATTTAAACTTCAATATCTAATACAATCTTAACTTGTTTATCTATCTCAAGTATTTCTTGATAAGTAAGTTTAGTGAGTAAACCTTCTAAAATCCTTTGCTTGTCTAAAGCTCTTATTTGGTCACATAGGACATCACTTGTTTTATCTAACTTATCTCTTTTGGTAATTCTATATCTTAGAGGATACGCTTCATCTATCAAAACAGTTGAGAGTGGTAAAATTATAGTTGTAGGGTGTTTACACTCATTTAAAATATTTGTCTGATAAATTAAAACAGGTCTTATCTTACCAACTTCACTCCCTTTTTTAGGGTTCAGTTTAGCTAAGTATATTTCACCTTTTTGAAGCATTACAGACTGTCACTCAGGGTAGGTTCAAATTCTTGAGAAATTTTCAAGCTCTCTACTCTTACTTTAAAAGAAGCATTTTTTATCTGTTCTTTAAGTCTCTCTTTTTCTAAGGCATCTCTATAGTAAACAACTGCTTTTCTGATTAAATCACTTTTAGTTGTATGTAAAGTCTTCACCATATCTTCTAGTGTATTATAAAAAGTATCATCAGATTTTAAAGTAATTGTATGCATGATTTTTCCTTTTCTTTTTATTAGACTTCTTGCATAACCTAGATATATCTAGGTTATGCAAGAAGTCTATTATAGAAC
>JALSUU010000267.1:0-15954 GCA_027071075.1 Sulfurimonas sp.
CTGGAAATGTAGGTCGCTGCCTAGTTGGTTGTTCTTTACTTTATCTTTCCCCCAATTACTTTTTCCCTATTTTACTTTTTTAAATTACTTTCTATTTTTATTATTTACTTTACTACTCAGATACTTTATGCCTTATACTTTTTTTATCTTTTATTTTTATATTGTTGGCTTTACTCTAATCACTCAAATAGAATGAGTAAAGAGAATTAGTTAAGAAGTTTTGAACTCCTTAACTGCGGATAAAGTTTTTTAATCTCTTTTGCTGTACTTTTAGGTATCTGGACAAGAAGAGGATTTTTCTTTTTATCAAGCCAATGAATGATAAACTTTAAATCTTTCTCTTGCATCGATGTACATCCAACAGTTGATGCTTTTGCCTCTCTTTGTATGTGCAAAAAGATACAAGATCCTCTCTTCTTTAGTGCTTTGGAATTGTGCGCTATGACTACACCAAATTTATATTGTTGATCTTCTCTCTTCATATACTCAAAGCTTTTTTCATCTCCTATCCGCTCGATTATAGTGTTGTAAAAGTTAGAATCACTATCATCAACGCATATAAGTCCCTTTGATGTGTGTAAATATGGAAGCTTATAATTTGACTTAAAAGCGTAGCCAAAAATATCTGTAAGTCGAAAAACTCCAATAGGTACTTTTTTATCTCCTTCATATTTTATAGGGTCATGAGAGTTTTGACTAAGTTTTACTTCTCCTAATCCCCATCCCAAGCCATTTTTTCCAAGATTTACTTTTGTAGAAAAAACTTTTTTTGCATCATCATAACACTCTAAAGATGCGTGAGTAGAATTAAAATCATCGGCTACAACTAAAATAATCTCTTGGGATGAAAAGAGAAAAATTGGAAAAATTATTAGAATTAAGAAACTTTTTATCATAAAGTATGGTACTATTACTATTATATGATTTAAATTAATTTATGGATAAATGCTATGAGTATTACAATTAGAAAAGCAAGTGAGAGTGATAGTCCCTTTTTAGCAGCGATGATTCTACAGAGTTCTCGAGCTGGTAAAAAAGATGGTTTATTTGATTTACTCTTTCAAACGAATGATAGTAAACAAATTTTAGAAAAACTAGAACAGCTCACAAAAACAGACTCAAAGAGTCACTGTCATTATAGTAATTTTTTGATTGCGACAATGGATGAACAAGCAGTAGGAAGTTTATGTAGTTATGAGCCTCGTATCTCTACAAAAGAGGCTTTTATCAAAGCTTTAGCTGAAGTAGGATGCATAGAAGTAGAAGAGACTTTAGAAGTCGTTTATGGGTGTGATTTTGACTTGAATAATAGAACTTTGATGTTTGACTTTATGGAAGAGAGAGAAGGATTTATTGATGTGGGTATTTTAAAGGCATTGATGCAGAAGTCTCTTTTAACTGCTAGACTCAAAGGGTATAGAATTGCACAAACTATCATTGAAATAGGTTCTTTAGAGTCTAAACTATTTTATAAAAAGATGGGATTTCAAGAGGTTCAAGAGAAAGAGTGTGCACTCTATAAAGAAAAATTTGGACGCTTAGGTCTTTTACTATTAGCGATAGAGTTCTAGGATTACTCCATAGAACTCTCCGCACTCTCTCTTCTTCCCTCGCTTTTGGCAATTATATTAGCACTTTACACCAAAAATGTATTATTCTCTTTACTGAGTGGAGTAGTGCTAGGTTCTTTTATAATAAGTGATTATTCATTTCTTGCATCTCTAGACTATTTTTTTGATTTGTTTGTTTCACTTTTAAGTGAGGGGTGGATACTCAAAACATTAGCCTTCGCAATTTTAGTAGGGAGTGTTATAGCTTTGCTTGAAAAGAGTGGAGGGATAGATGGATTTGTAGAGTATATGCATGAAAAACGCGCTTTTGTAAATACACAACGATCAGCACTTTTGGTACCTTATATTATAGGTGTTTTTATTTTTATAGAGTCATCTATCACATCACTTATTGCAGGTGCTGTAGGAAAACCGCTTTGTGACAAGGAAGGAGTATCACATGCTAAACTTGCTTTTGTATGTGACTCAACATCTGCTCCAATAAGTTCACTGATAGTATTAAATGGTTGGGGTGCTCTTCTTCTAGGACTTATAAATACTCAAATCGATGCAGGTATGATAGAGGGTGATGCTGTCCTTTTGTTGATAGAAGCAGTTATGTATAATTTTTATGCTCTCTCTGCTTTGGCGGTTACATTTTTAGTGATTTGGTTTAACCTTGAGATAGGAGCTATGAAAAATGCTTCGATTTCTCCATCTATAAATTCTGATAGCCCATATAAAGCCAAGAGTATGTATCTAATGCTATTGCCTATAACAGTAATGATGATTAGTGTATTCATTTTTTTATATTTAACAGGGAATGGTAATATTTTAAAAGGGAGTGGATCGTGTTCTATCTTTTATACTATGCTTGTTACACTTTTCTTTATGTTTATATATTATCTTGGAACAAAGAGTATGAGTCTAAAAGTTTATATAAAGACAGCTTTTAAAGGTGCTAAAAATCTTTTCACTATAGCGATGGTTCTTCTTTTTGCTTTTGCTATAGGAAAGGTTACATCAGATTTAAAAACAGGTCTCTATCTTGCATCTTTAGCAAATGAAAGTTTAGGTGTAGAGTTCTTAGCAGCAGTTATTTTTTTATTAAGTGCTTTTATCTCTTTTTCTACAGGTACAAGTTGGGGTACTTTTAGTATTATGATGCCTATAGCGATTCCTATGGCAGTAGGACTTGATGCCAATATTGCTTTAGCTATTGGATCAGTTATCAGCGGAGGGGTTTTTGGTGATCACTGTTCCCCTATATCTGACACTACTATTATCTCTTCTCTAGCAAGTGATTGTGAAGTTGCAGAGCATGTAAAAACACAACTTCCTTATGCACTCATAAGTGCTGTTATTGCTCTTTCTTTATTTATATTATTTAGCTTTTTTTAAAAAAATATTTTAGTTTTATTATTTATAAAAATATAAAGTGTTATACTTGTCTTAAATAGGTTTATTAGGAGATAGGTGTTATGAAAAAAATTCTGTTATTGTTCTTTTTACTTCCAGTATATATTTTAGCAAGTGAGGTTTCACCTGACTTAGAGTCGGAATATAGTGAGGCAGTGCAACTGTATAATGAGAAAGAATTTTCTCAAAGTTATGAGCTTCTTTCAAAACTCTACTTAACGAAACTCTCTGATGCAAAACTCAATTTTTATCTTGGAAGATCAGCATACGAAACGGGTCACTATGAGGTGGCACTTGCTGCTTTTGAAAGAGTAGAGATGTTGGATTCAGGAAATGTTAGAAATAAGCTAGAGATGGCTAGAACATACTTTATGTTGAAGATGTATGAAGATTCAGAGTTAAAGTTTAAAGAAATACTTGCCAATCCAAATCTTCCTCAGAATGTTCGTATCAATGTTGAGCTATTTCTCGCTAAAGTTACAAAAGTACAAGAGAAGTCATTTACATATGCAAGTTTTGATTTAGACTTTTTATATGATTCAAATGTGAATTTTGGATCTCTTGATTCAAAATATAATATTGGTATAGGTACACTTCCCGGGAGAAAATCTCAGGGGGATCTTGCCTTTCAACTCTTTGGTGATATTGTAAATATGTATGACATAGGTGATAGAAATGGGTTGGTCTTGAAAAATCACTTGAAAGTATATGCAAAAGCATATAGTAAATTAGATACTTACAACATACAGTATATGTCTTATACACCAAGTCTACTATATAAAGAGACAAAGTATCTCTATGAATTTGTTCTTGGGCTAGATTCACTCTATTTAGGTGGTATTGATTACATGCGTACACTTTCAGTAGTGCCACGCTTTGAGTATAGTCATACAAATTCTTTAAAAAGTATGATACATTTTAAGTATCAAAACAAGAGTTATAAGCAAGCAGCTCAGGCTGATTTAGCTGCAAACCATTATGAGTTAGCATATCTCTTACAAGATATTCTTACTCCAAGTTCGTACATTCAAGGGAACACAATACTCTTACAGGAGAAGAAAATACAAGGGAGTCGTGATGATGTAGATTACTTTGAGTATAGATTTAGTGCTATCTACTCAAATCAATTTAGTTCAAAGTATGGAGCTGAAATTTTTGGTGAGTATAGAGGAAGATATTACTCTGATAAGAGTACTCTTTTTAATTCTGTACGATCAGATCAAGGATTTTTAATAGTTGGAACAATGAATATGAAGATAAAAAAACATTTGCGATTGCATATAAAATCTGATTACAACAGAGTGCAATCAAATCAAGCAATATTTTCTTATGGAAAATTTACTATAACCACTGGTTTAAACTTAACATTTTAGGAGAAATAGTATGAATTTATTTATAAAAACGCTTGTATCTTTATTTATTTTAGGAATGACACTCTTTGCTCAAGAGGTTGGGGTTATCACTGGACTCAATGGTTCTGCTACTGTTGTTAGAGATGGTTCTAAAATAGAAGTGAGTTTAGGTATGAAACTTCAAGAGAAGGATTCTGTTATAACTAAGGGCAATGCAAAAGTACAGATTATTTTTGAAGATGAGACAATCATCACTATTGGAAAAAATTCAGAATTTTCTATAGAGGAGTATCTTTTTGATGAGACAGAAGAACCATCCTTGAAGTTTGGACTACTGCGTGGGGCTATGAGAACTATAACGGGTAAAATCGGAAAAATGGCACCAGAAAAGTTTGCAGTAAAAACAAAAACGGCAACTATTGGAATACGCGGTACAAACTTTACAATAGTGCAAAAAGAGAGTAGTGAAGCTATCATATATTGTACTTATGGAGCGATATCTGTAACAATAGATGGGTATGAAAATGTTGTACAACAAGGTTTTTATGCGCATATTCTTGATGGTGCCACAAGTGTTCAAGCTTTTACTCCATCAGAACTCAAAGCGATAAGGAAAGTAAACTTCTTAGATAAAAAGTCTAAGAAAAGTGAAAAAACAGAGCAAAAAAATATAAAATCTCTTTCTAAAGCTGTAAAGGCTCCTCAGATAGATACTACAAGAGATGTATTACCAAGTAGTGGAATTGTCTCAAAGCGAGTAACGACAGAGGTTCGTGATGCAAAACAACTGACAAAAGATGAACATGAACATGATGAGTATTATATTGACTATCCTCAAAATCAAATATCTGATACAACAAATAATTCAAATATAGACATAATACCTCATACAAGTACTCAGTCAAGTGAATTAAAGGATATGTATGGGTATTCTAACTCTATTGATGCAGGTACATCACCCGATATTTTAGGTTCTGTTGTGAGTTTACTAACTCCTGCAACGGGAGCTAATTCTATCATGGGTGTCTATGTGTATAATAATGATAATGAGTATGATTGGTGGTCATTCACTTTAGAAAAACCTACAAGCAGTATGACAAAAGATAACTATACAACGGAATTCACATCGGCTACTGTGACAGGAAGTGCACAAAATATTACAAATATTCGTATTGATTCTAGTGAGTTTAAAGCTGTGGATGATGATCTTCAGAGTGGGGATGCTCTTACATGGGGAAAATGGACTGCAAGTGTGTTGTATGATGATGATATTCTCAAAAATAAACAAGAAAATTTATCTGGTTTTTGGATAGCTGGCGAGAGATCATCTTTAGATATTGCTACAACCTTTGGTTCACAAAAAATCTCTTACAATGGAGTTTTTAAAGCGATAGAGTTTCCAACAGATAGCATGATTAAGGGTAGTGCATCTATGGATGTTGATTTTGGAGCAGATACAGCAGTTTTAAACATCCTCTACGGAACAGGAAGAACTTTTAATATGAGTATTGTTACGGGTGGAAGTATTGTGGGATATCAAAATCAAATATCTTCCAATAGTGATGAGAATGGATACTCTTACGCTCTTTTTTATGGTTCTACAGGTGAGCTAATTGGTGGTAATTTTTCAACAACCTCAGGTGGATATGAGAGTTTAGAACTCAAAGGTATTTTTGAACTCTCCTCAGAGGCTTTAACCACGGCTGTTCTTGATTCAAATGTGCGAAGTGGTTGGCTGATTGATTACGCATCACAAGATTATGCGAATCATCTACAGTATGAAATTACATCTGATAAAACTTTTAATCCTAAAAACTCTTTTATCGTTCTTAATGAACTCCAAAGTAGTACAGGAGAGAGTGATTATTGGGAGTTAAAAATAGATGCACAGCCTATAAGTTATATCTCGCAGGAAAATTTTCAAGGAAGATTACTTTCTGCATATATGATTCCAGCAGCTGGGGGTTCTTCAAAAAATGCGCAAATTGTAGATAGTGAGTTTGTTGCAACTGGAGATGACCTAGCTAATGATGACTATATGTCTTGGGGATATTGGAATGCAAAACTCTCTTATGATAATGCAGAAGGTACACAAGAACATCTTCTCTCAGGTTATTGGCAATCAGGAGATCCAACTCCTAGTAGTGTAGTTGATGCTATAGTTGGAAGTGATGTATCTTATAGTGGCATATATCGCGCTGTGGATTTTACACAACAAAATAGTATAGTAAATGGACAGGCAAGTTTGAATGTAGATTTTGGTGCGGATACAGCGGTTTTAAATATAAACTATAATAAAGGAAGAGTGTTTGATATGACACTTGATGGCAACACTTTATCTGGGAGTCTCCAAGTGAATGAGGGCGAGGCTTATGGAACATTTTATGGTCCGAAAGGTTCATCTGTCGGCGGTAACTTCTTAACTAAAAGTATAAATGGTGTGAAAGAGTTGCGTGGGGTGTATCAAGTAACTCAATAATTTATGTTTAGTTAGCTAAGTGCCTGATTCTTTCAGGCACTTTATTTATCTAACGATTTAGTACACAAACATCATGATGGATAAATCTATAATCTTTTGGATATTTTACTTTAAATACTATAGCGTAAAAAATTGGTAATACACCAAGCGTAAGAATGGTTGAAAAACTGAGACCAAAGATAATAGCGATTGCCATTGGTTCCCACATTGGTCCACCACTTATCCAAAGAGGAATAAGACCAGCAACAGTTGTAAGTGTTGTCAATAAAATAGGGCGAATACGACGCTGTGCAGCCTCTATAATCGCATCTTGTGGGGATAAACCTGTAACATCAAGTTCATAATCTATTCGCTCTATAAGGATAATAGCATTGTTAATAACGATACCTACAAGAGAGATAATCCCTAAGTAAGTCATAAATCCAAAATAAGATTTTGTTAAGAAAAGCCCTATAACAACTCCAATAATACCTAGTGGAATAGTGATAAAAATGAGTGCTACTTTTGCAAATGAGTTAAACTGCATAATAAGAAGTAGAATAATAATCATCATAGCAATAGGAAGTTGTGCCGTAACTGCACCTTGTGCTTGAATAGAACTCTCAACTTCTCCACCAAACTCATAATGATATCCAAGTTTCCAATCTTGTTCTTTCAACGCTGGTTCTACGGCTTTTTTTACATCAAAAGCAGTGAATCCTTTACTGAGTTGTGCTGTGACAGTGATACAATGCATACCATTATAACGAATAATCTTAGGTGGCTTCCACACAACATCAATATTTGCTACCTGTGTAAGTGGCACAGATTTACTTGTAGCAGGAATAAAGATAAGCGTACTCTCTAGGGTCTCCATAGAGGATTTGAGTGCGTGGTTTGAGCGCATAGTAATAGGTATAGTTTTTGTATTTGTTCTAAACTGCGTAATATTACGCCCAGTAAGAGCAGTTTGTAAAGATGATGCGATATTATTATAGCTTACACCTGCATGATAGGCAAGTGATGGGTTAATATCTACAACAAGCTTTTGTGTCCAAACTCCCCAGTCATCATCGATATGATAAACCATTTTTGTTTCACCTAGAAGTTTTTTCAGAGCAGTTGCATGCTTTGAAAGTTCTTGGATATCATTTCCAATTATTCTTATTTGTACAGGGTTTTTAACTGGTGGTCCATTGTCTAGTTTTTTTACACTTACTTCAGCATTGGAGAAGTGATTAAATCCAAAAAGCTCAATTTGAGGTTGTATCTTCTCATATGCATCAAGAGATACAGCATTGACAAGTATCTCAGCATATTCACTTGAAGCAGGAACTGGAGTATTGTTGATCCAAAATCGTGGCGCTCCTTTTCCCACAAAACTTGTATAGTTTTTTATAAAATCAGGACGCTTAGATTCTAAAAATCTTTCCATCTCTTTTACCGTTTTCATAGTTTGCTCAATAGAAGATCCTGGTGCAAGAGCTATTCTTACAACCATAGAAGGCTGTTCTGATGGTGGAAAAAATATTTTAGGTACACTCATAGAGAGTAATAGGGCAAAAACAAAGATAGCAACAATACCCGCTACTGAAATTGCTCTGTATTTTAAAGAGAGGGTGAGAAGTACTTTAAATGTGTTACACATTGGGTTATTATAAGTAAACTTTTTTTGCTGTTTTGGTCTTAAAAAGAAGTAACTTAACATCGGAACGATAGTAAGTCCAAGAGCCCAAGAACTTATAAGTGTAATAGCCACAACCTCAAAGAGTGAAGCAGTGTAATCACTAGCTGTTGATTCTGCAAGATATATAGGTAAAAAGGCAGCAGCAGTTGTTAATGAAGATGTTAAGAGCGATACATAAAGCTCTGAAACAGAATCCTTTGCTGCATTAAGGGGGGATTTCCCCTCATCCATCTTTACGATAATAGATTCACTGATTACGATAGCATTATCCACAAGGAGACCGAGTGAAATGATAAGTGCAGCAAGTGAAACCTGATTGAGCCCGATATCAAGTTTCCACATGATGAAAAGTGATGTTAAAATCGTGCTTGGAATAAGTGAAGTAACTATTAAACCTGTTCTCCATCCAAGAGTAACAAGCATAACTGCCATAATGATTAAAATGGCTGTTACGATTGAACTTGTAAAGTTATAGATAATACTCTCAACAAGATTTGGTTCATCAAAAGCAAGACTAAACTCAACCCCAATAGGGTACTTATCTTTTAGATATTCTATCTTCTTTTTAATATCCTTTCCAAGGGCAATAATATTTCCCTCATCAGCAACGCTTACTGCGAGCATAAGACTCTCTTCTGTATTTGAGCGTGTTCGTGGATCTGGTGGTTCACTATACCCTTGACGAATAGATGTGATATCCTCTAAGTACACAACCTCTGCTCTACCAGGAAGAGGAATAATAGTCTTGCCTAACTCTTTGATACTTTTGAGATTTCCAGTAGGCTCTAGTATAAGGCGTTGAGGACCAATAGTAATAGCACCACCTGGGGTAATAATATTACGCTCTTGAATAATTTGGCTTAGTCTATCTGGAGAGAGGTTTAACTCTGCAAGTTTTGCATTGGAAAACTCAATATAAATATGTTGTTTTTGGAGTCCTATGATAGAAACATCTCCAACATCAGGAATACTAAGTATCTCCTCTTTTACATCATTTGCAATTTGTTCAAGTTCCGCATAACTAAAACCTTCACCAACGATATTGATGAGTGTTCCAAAAACAGAGTTATAGTCATCATTCAGGTGAGGTTTAGAGACCTCTTGAGGTAAATCAGCATTCGCAATTTTTTTACGAACCTTATCCCAAATAGGATCTAAGTTATGATACTTTTGATCAACATCAAGATAAATAGTTGAAACACCATTGGTAGAAGTTGATTTTATTGTTTTAATTTCATTTATTTGACGAAGTTGACGCTCTAAGGGAATAGTAACAAGTGATTCAATCCTCTCTGGCGTTGCCCCAGCAAACACTGTTGTAACAACGGCAGAGGGAATGGTAAAGGCAGGATCTTTCGCCCGTGGCATATTAAAGTATGCTATAAATCCACCAACAAGAAAGAAGAGTAAAATAGTTGCTGTTACTCTATTTTTAGAGAGTATAAGTTCTGTATAACTTTTCAATTTTCTACTCTTACTTTTTGGCCTTCATGAACACGACTCATTCCCGCTGTAAGCACTTTCATATTTGTACCAACACCACTTGTGATGATGATTCCATCAGTAGTTAATTGCCCACGCTTAACATTACAGCGTTCTATAGCACCAACACCATTTTTTATATCATCTACTATATAAAGATAGTGACCCTCTTTATCTTCCATCAGAGCATGAAGAGGTACAACAAAACTATTCTTGTTTACATTATTATGAAAGTTAAATCGTACAGTTGCTGACATACCAGGGTGCACACGCTTTGGATGTTTTACAAGTCGTACAACAACAGGGAAGGTAGTTGTTCTTTGGTTTGAAGCATGACTCACTTCTATAACGATTGCCTTATACTTTTTGTTTTTGAGCGCATCAAACTTTACGGTACAAGTTTGCCCCTCTTTTACATTATCAATAAGCGAACCTGGAACACTAATAGGTACCTCAATACTTTGCGTAGAACTAATAGAAGCAATACTCATAGCAGGAGATGCATTCTCTCCTTTATGGATAGTAAGGTTAGAAATAGAACCATTCATAGGGGCACGCAGTTTAGTATAACTGAGTTTGAGTTCGGCTTGTTCGAGACGATTTTTCATTGCATTATAGTTTGCTTGTGCTGACTCTTTAGTTGTCCTCGCATTATCTAAGTCGTTGAGTGAACTACTACGATTTACATAGAGCTTTTTAATTCTTTTATATTTACTCTTTGCATTCGCAAGTTTTACTCTTGCTTGTTTGAGTGAAGACTTCACTTCATTTACTTTGAGTTTAAAGAAAGAGTCATTGAGTGTAGCGATGATATCACCTTCTTTTACACTCTGTCCATCACGAATGTACACTCTTTTTACAGTACCACTTACATTAAAACTGAGTCTAGCTGCAACATCTGAACGAGCAATACCATTAAAGTTATGTATTGAAGTTGCTTGTGATTGCACTAAATCCATTGTCCGAACATTACGAATCTTCTCTTCTATCTCTTTATCATTACATCCAATAATAAAAAGAGCTATTAGTACTACTAAACTGTATTTCATCTACTCTTCCTCCTCTTCGTCATCATCATTTTTCATCTGGAAGTTGTTGAGTGTATCATACCAAATATCCCAATCGTTTTTACCTAAGTTAAAGTTTACTTGACCTATGTCGTGTTGCAGCACTAAAAGATCACGCATAAATGCATAACGAGTGTTATTTTCTATAAGTGAAGCTCTTAGAGCAGTGTTTTGTGCATCAAGTAAATCAATAATTCCAATACTTCCTTGATTATAAACAGCTCTAATAAGTTCAAGATTTTTCTTAGAACTCACAGAAGCACTCTGCGCGATTTTGATTGAAAGAAAGGAAGCTTTTGCTTGATAGAGAGAATTTCTTACATTTTTTTCTACTGTATTTATTAAGTTTTTGCGTTGTGCTTCTGCTATAAGCAGAGATGCTCTTGAAGCTTGGAGTGTTGCAGATTTAGCACCACCCCTATAGAGTGGAAACTTTACAAACAAGCCTATTTGCCAGTCTGTATTATCAGCATAAGGCATCCCCTCAAATTTATCAGGATTTGTGTCTCTATACTCATTAGAAGCAGCAATAAAGTGCTGTTTGATACCACCCTCGATGCTAACAGTTGGTAGATAAAATGCATCATCATTGGACTCAACGATTAGCTCTTTTGCCTTTTCGATGGCATCATATTGATGGATAGAAGGCATGTTTTTTATAGCTGTTTTTACTAAAAATGATTGGAATTTTATAAATTTTGTTTGATCTAGAAAGTATTCTCTCATTGTTTCATGATTTGTCATAAAAATTTCATTACTCATATCCACTGGATCAAAATTTAGAACCAAATCTTGTGGAAGATCAAGCAAATTATTCAGTGAATGTTTTGTTTGTTGTAAGGTTGTATGTGTAAAGAGTAAGCTCTTCTTTTCATCAGCGATTTGCGTTTGCCAACGATAAATATCACTTGCGTTTCCTATACCAATATCTCTTCTTGTAATTGCTGAACGCATATTCGTTTTTGATAACTCTAAGTTGCTTTTTTCAATTTTGAGTTTTGTACGAAGTTGTAAAATTCTCAGATAGTTTACTCCTGCCGCTAAACCAATATCAAGTTTTACAAAATCTGTTGCCTTCTTTTGTGCTTTTAAAAAGTTTTCATTTACACTAATGTTTGCACTTACTTCATGATTAAAAAGTTGTTGTGCAAAACTTCCATAAACATTCGCATCAAGTTCATTTGTTAGACCTAAACTAGCAACAGCCCTATCCTCATCAACTTTAACAGCTTCTGCGCCAATATTTACTTGTGGAAGAAAGAGACTACTTGCTTTATCTACATTCGCCTCTGAAAGTTCAATCTGATGCTCACTTGCTACTACGCCTAGGTTATGAGTTATCGCGCGATCCATTATCTCCTCTATGTTGAAAAAATGAGAATCACTCTCTTCACTTTTTAAAATAGTTGCCTTTGACAAAATTTCCCAGTTAGGAGTATATCCAATAGCTGTTGCTGTTTGCATGTTTATTGAAAGAGCAGGTGTTGGTACAAAGTTTACTAACTGTTCTGAAGCAGGTGATCCAAGAGCAATCTGCTGTGCATCAAGAGCAATTTGGCGAATAAATCTTTTATTGTCAGTTGCAGGAGCATTTGAAAAAAGAGCACCAAGTTCCACATCATCTTGTCCAATACTAGCAAAAGAGAAGAGTTCTTTTGCTGCTAAGATGCTATAAATCTCTTTTTTCTCTTCTGTCGTTTGCTGAAAAAGAGGTGTTACATATACAAAGTCAGTATGAGGGTCTATCTTTTCTAAACTTTTTTCAATATCTTTTTTAATAGGAATAATCTCAACAGTTATACCACGCTTTTTATACACTTTGTTAATATATCTACCGATAGAAGGAGTATTTTTAAGAAGTGTATAGTCAATTAAAACAGATATCTTTTTAATATGTTTAATCTCTTCCATCATATTTAAATCTTTCTCTAACGCCTGATTAGCACTTACATAAGTAAGATTATGTTTTCCTGATGTTTCATCTTTATAAGGAATTTTTTGCATTTTTGGATTAATGATGGCTGTTGCAATAACAGGCTTTGGAAAATAATTTTTTCTTGCAATATAGTGAGAAGAGAGAGCACCAAGTGTAATTATAAGACTAGAGCGTTTATCTTTAAGTGCTTGGTTTACATCTGTAGCTATTTTATTATAGTCCCAGTTCCCATCTCTATAGAGTTTTTTAGGAAATTTTACATTAAAATCTCGACCTAAAATCTGGGTAATTTCATTTTTAAGAGCTTTCTCAAATGTTGCACTATATTCAGATTTTCCATCAGATATAAGTGTAATAGTGTAGACAGGTTTTGCAAAAACGGGACTTAAAAGAATAAAAAGTAAAAATATGAGTTTTTTCATATATAGGCCTTATAGAAGATTGATATATTAGTATAAAGTAAATGTACTTATTTTATACTAATACATAAGTGTGATTTGATGAAATAGTATATAAAGTGTGTAGCAACTTTACATACTATTAGTTTTGATTATAAGATTGAAGTTGGCATCCCATACCGCTTAGATAACCTAATTTATTATTATTGGAATCAAACCAGTCTAAATCAACAATATTTTTCTTATGGGAAATCTTTCCTCTAATAAAATATAATGAGTTATCAGGATAAGTTAGATTCATATCTATAGTATAAATATTTGAATCATCTGTTGGGCTAACATGTCCAATAAGGGCTGGTTCCTCATTTGTTCTGGCATCATGAATAAGTCCAATAATTTTACCATTAGTACTAATATCAAAAGTAAAAAGCCCTAAAATATTTTGTTCAGGATCTCGAACACCTGATAGAGGGTTTGAGTATCCAAATCCAGTATATCTATAAGCTGGGTTACTTGATTGTCCAACACGACTTGCATAGTATGAGCCTGTCTCATTTTGGTCTGTTGAAGGATTGTATTGTGTAAATGAGCCTTCTACTCTATCATATCCACTTGATTCACCATCTCCATCAACTTTATTTTCAGGAGTTGGAACAATGGTTCCAAATTCTGGGTCAAATTGACCAGTTTCATTAAAAGTATAGATACCATTATCCATATCATGTTGACCTCTTGCATAAAGATACTCATCACGATTTGGACCTTGTCCATCACCAAGTGCTACAATACCTCCATCTGATTGTATCATAACACCTACAAAGCCATCTTTTGCACCATCAGGCAAAATCCATTTTCCACTATATGCACCAGAATAAACACAGCGAAGGGAAGAAGCAAAATGTTCTTCCGCCTCTTTTTTTGTGAAAATCTTAGAAATTTCATGATTTGTTGCTTTTCTTAATGCATCTGTAAAATCATTTTCACTTAAGTTATAGTTCGGAGTACTCCACTCTTTTGCTTTTTCTCGTGTCTCTTTATTGATGGTAATTCCATTTTCTGGTGCTTGATCTTCATCAAAAGACATTAAAAGGCGTATTCTATTATTTACTTCTGGGGCATATATGGAGGTATTAAGTTCTAGATTTTTATAACTTACAATATCTTTAGGTGTTACTGTTGAGAGTGCTATGGCTGTTCCAATATTTACATTTCCTATTTTAAATAGAATTCTATCCCCATAATAATAATCAAATGTTCCACCATCACCTGTTAAATTTGTTGCAAAATTTGAACTATTGTTTTCAGAAGCATTAATCTCTATTGTTGTATAGTTTAAACCTTTGACTCCAGAGTCAATAAAATTTCCCGTTACTCTAGGATAAGTAGGATGGACTTTTGTAGCATATGTTTTTGTGTTTATCGTATCGCCACATCCTGCTACAAAAGTAGTAAGAAGTGCTATGATTAATGTAGTGTTTAGAAGTTTCATTGTAAAACCTTAAAATTGGTAATTGATTCCAAATGATAGACTGAGTTGTTCCATTTTTGTTTGATACTCATAAGCCATATCTAATGTATCAAAACCTGTACTAATAGGACTGAGTGATCCAGCTCTTGTTGTTGTTGCTTCTGGGGAGTATACAGCGGCAAAGTCTAAATCCATGTTATCTGTAACAGCATATCCAAAACCAGCTGAGAAGTGGGTAGTGCTAATTGCTGGAAATCCTACCATATTGAGCATAGAAAGTGCCTGATCAAAGACAAGTTTACCTTGAACATCTGTAAGTAGTGCACCGGTCTCTCCTGAAGCAGTAGATATTGGAGAGGCTGCATAGTTGTAACCAGCGCGAAGTTGGAGTGCTTTTGTATGGTACTCTACACCAAATGCAAATATATTTTGATTATCCCAACCAAAGTCTTTATATCCCTGCGCTAATCCCCATGCAATATATCTATAGTCAAAAGTAAAAGAGATATCAGGAGAGATGTCATAGCCAAATCCTAGGGCAACTTCCCAAGGTTGTTCTAATATTAAATCATCTAAATTATCTGGGTTTGTAGCTTTTAAGGCATCTTGGATTGTTCCTGTTCCAGCAAGTGCCTGAATGGCATCAGCAGCAATTTTACCAACATCTTTACTAATGCCAGGAATTTTGTCAAATCCTGCTGCCATGAGTTGAGCAGAGATAGTAGAAGTGTCTCCATTTGAAAAACCAACTTTAGTATTATTATACATCCATTCATCAGCCATATAAACCATACCATTTGGACCAAATTGTGAAAAGTTTGCAACTTTTTTATAGGTATATTTTAGAGCAGAGTTATAAGAGAGTCCGACACGAAACTTTTCAGTCACTTTTACATCCATACCCGCTGTAAATCCAACAGCTGGAACAAGTTCAGAACCACCAACATTGGTTCCAAAAAGACCTGCTCTTTTTGATTGTGGTTTTGTTCCATATGGATAAGGAGTACCATTTGGATCAAGATATCTCTCATCATAGTTGAGAGCTAAGGAGCCTAAACCAAGTACAGGAGCGAAACCAAAAGTGGTGTTTCCCACTCTATAAGATATACCTGGAATTAATTTCATAAGCATCATAGA
>JALSUU010000267.1:16054-17523 GCA_027071075.1 Sulfurimonas sp.
TCAAACTCAAACTCACTCTCTTTAATATCACCCATCAATGAGATATTTTTATGCAGGGCTGCTGCTGCATGTGTATAGTAAGCTACACCAGTACCACCCATAGCACGAGAAGCGGCAGTTGTACCTATCATATTTACACCATTAGTTGCTAAAAGTGATGCAGTTGTGAGTGAAAGTAAAAGCGTTTTTTTAAACATATGTTGACCTATAATTGTAAATTTTTTGTTTTAAAGTTCTAGTGAATTTTGAAAGAAAAAATTTAAAAGGAGATTTTAGGCTAAGCCAGCTAAAAGCTGACTTAGAGTGTAAATAAATCTAGCTAACTATTACTCAGTGTTACTGAGCAGTAGTTGTGTTTGTGTCTGTAGTACTTACAGTTGAAGCATTACTTGAATCAAGACCAAGAGCAGTCATTGTATCATCACCTAGAGCTGAAAGTGCAGAAAGAATAGCATCTACATCCTCTGGAGAAACAGCACGAATTTTATAAACATACATACCATCTAAAGTTTTACCAGTGTCATCAACAGCAATGATTGAATCTCCACTCATATCAACTTTTGTAATTTGAATCTCTTTTACAGTAGAAGCTAAAGCAGCTAAGTCATAAGTCGCACTAGTAGTATTTCCATCTTCACCAACTAAGAGCGTAGGATTAGTAGAAGTTACATAAACATCAAAGTAACCAGCGTTAAAGTCAAAATCTGTTCCAGCAAATCCAGTGTTTGCATAATCAGATGGAGCTTTTAACCAATCAATAGCTAACATCCAGCTTGGAATATAAACATTATCAGCACTTGGGTAGAAGTAATCACGGATTAATTGATTGTTACTTAAATCAGCAAACCATTGTGCATCTATATTACTTGAGTAAGCCATAACACCATCTGTTGCTTTATTGTAGATAAAATCAAATGTGATGTCTGCAAATGCCGGCAGTGTAAATGCAGCTTTTGCATCTTGCATTGTGTAAGTAGCATTGTTCTCACAAGTTACATCAGTACCAACATAGTTAGTTGGCTCATTTCCACAATTAACATAGAAAATATCTTCTTGCATTGCTAGTTCGATTAAACCATGGAAACCAAATACAACATCGTCTTCAACAGGTAAAGGAAGAGTTGGATTAGTGATAGTAGTTGCCCATTGTTTTGTACCATTTGCATCACGACCATCAATAAAAGTATTGTATGCAATATTAGCTTGATCTTGTAGTTGTGTTACTACATCAAAATCACCATTTAAGATTTGATCAAATACTGATGATAAATCAACTTGAGTCCAACCAGATTTAAGTAAATCTAAAGTGTCATCATACCAATCTGAACCAGTAATACCTAAACCACCTGAACGAGCAGGCGATGCAGATGCAGTAGTTGTAGCATTTGCATCTGTTCCGTTATAAGAATCCCAAGCATATTTAGCAGCTTCAGATACACCGGACCATACATTGATTCCGTGGAATGCAG
>JALSUU010000268.1 GCA_027071075.1 Sulfurimonas sp.
CACTACTCTGCTCACCACAAGAGTGTTCAGAGTATGAGCTAATTGTAAATTGGTTTTTATACTCTTTCATTAGTGCATTTTTACATGCATCAATAGGACCATTTCCCTCACCCTCAGCAGTAATGTTTTTACCATTTAGAATATAGTTAAGAGTACATTTTGATACATTCTTATCAGATGATAACACAAAATCAACTAATGATATATGCTCATCTATCTCAAAGTAAGTTTTTTCAAAAATTGTTACAATTTCTTTAGCACTCAGTACTCTTCCCTCTGCATCAGTAATAGACTGTACTACTTTTCCAATCTCAGGATGCATAGCTTTTGGAAGTTGATACCCCTCTTCTTTTTCTAAGATGTAAGCGACTCCACCTTTTCCAGATTGAGAGTTAATACGAATTACAGATTCATAACTTCTCCCAACATCCGCAGGATCAATTGGCAAGTAAGGCACTTCCCAAAATACATCATCCTTACTTTTTTGATATGCAAGTCCTTTGTTTATCGCGTCTTGGTGTGAACCACTAAAAGCGGTATATACAAGCTCTCCAACATAAGGGTGTCTTACATGTGTATCTATCTCTGTACAGCGCTCAACAACATCTAAAACTTCATCAATATTGCTAAAGTCTAACTCAGAGTCCACGCCTTGTGTTGTAAGGTTAAGAGCAAGAGTAATAATATCTACATTTCCTGTTCGCTCACCATTACTTAAAAGTGTCCCCTCAACTCTATCAGCACCTGCTAAAAGTGCTAACTCTGTTGCTGCTATAGATGTTCCTCTATCGTTATGTGTATGTGTTGAGATGATTACATTTTCTCTGTTAGTTAAGTGAGCTGCCATCCACTCTATCTGATCTGCATAGATATTAGGTGTTGCCATTTCTACTGTTGCTGGAAGATTTATGATTACTTTACGCTCGGTACTTATACCCCAACAATCTGTAACAGCATTGCTTATTTGTGCAGCAAACTCTAACTCAGTTCCTGTAAAACTCTCAGGAGAGTACTCTAAAAATATTGCACCATCATGCTCTTTTTCATACTGCTTTACTAACTCTACACCTTCTAGGGCAAGTGCCATAATCTCCTCTTTTGTTTTTCCAAAAACTATCTTTCTTTGGGCAACACTTGTGGAGTTATAGAGGTGAACAGTCGCTTTTTTTACACCTTTTAGTGCCTCAAATGTTTTAGCGATTAAATGCTCTCTCGCTTGTACTAAAACTTGAATAGTAACATCATTAGGGATTAAGTTATCATCCACCAAACGGCGTAAAAAGTCAAACTCTACCTTTGATGCGGAGGGAAAACCAACCTCTATTTCTTTAAATCCGAGTTTGAGTAAGAGTGTAAAAAGTTCAAGTTTTTTCTCCATGCTCATAGGGTTGATTAGTGCTTGATTTCCATCGCGTAAATCAACACTACACCATTTTGGAGCATGTGTTATTGTATTGTTTGGCCATTGTCTATTTGGCAAATCTATTTTAGGGTAAGCTTTATACTTATCTGCTGGAATTTGATTCATATCGAATCCTTTAACTTGAAAATTTTATTAGTTACACTCTTACATTTACTAATAATTTTCGAATTATAGCAAATTATGATGAAATTACTTGGTTTCTTCCTCTTTCTTTTGCAAGATAAAGGTTGTTATCAGCTTTTTCTATGATTTCTTTGGTACTTAAAGGAGCTTTTTTTGCAGTAGATATACCGATACTGAGAGTAATTGTATAATTTTGAAGCGGTGCATCAAAGGTATGATTTTCTATGCTAGTTCGTAATTTTTCACATGCAATCTGTGCGCACTCTTCATCGCATTGTGGCAAAAGAAGTAAAAACTCCTCTCCCCCATAACGAAAAATCATATCTGATTCACGAATGTTCTCTTTAAGAAGTTGTGCAATTTTTTGTAAAACCATATCTCCCACTTGATGACCATAGGTGTCATTTATTTTTTTAAAAAAATCTATATCAAGCATTGCTAAAGAAAAAGTTTCCTTGTCTTTATTATAAAACGAGAGAGTCTTTTTGAGTATTCTCTCTAAAGAGTGTCGATTTCGTAGTTTAGTAAGGGAATCTGTTTCTATCTGCTCTTGCAATAGTTGTCGTGTTATCTTTATATTTAATTTACTTACTAGATTGATAGACATTCTTGATAAAAAAAGATAATCTACAAGAACTTGGTGGTATTTTTTATGTTTTAGATGATAATAGATACTTTTTCCACTGTTATGTACAGCATGATGCATATGGTTAATGTTTTGCAATTCTTGTGGTGAGAAAAAATTAGCGAGTTCGTTTGTTGCTGCCCAAAGTCCAAATTGACATTTTTGAGGGTTAAGCTCTACTGAGGCTATTTGAGCACCGTCTTCAATATCATATATAATACGCTTCATCCAATGAATGTGAGCATTTATGTGTTGTATCGCTACATATTCCTCAAGCTGTGCATTGATAGTAGGTATATCTCCATTTATTAGCTCAAGTAGGTAGCCTTTTGCTGTCGCATTAATAACAATGTTGGCGAGATAGTTGATGTGTTCGATAAGAACAGTGTCATTAATGATTATGGCTGCTTTATTTATGAGTTTTGTAGTAAAAAGTTGAATGAAATCAGTATAGTTACTATAGGTTATAGCTGATTGGTACTGCTTTATGGCTAAGTTTTGGTAGTTTTGAAATATCTCGTCTGGTTTCATAAATACAGACTCTTCAAATAGTGTGAAAATATCAGGTTGTGAAGTGAATTTTTTTAAAACACAATCTTTTTCATCTCGTAGATTGATTTCATCAATTAAATCATGAATTAAGAGATTAATAGTATTTATATGTGGCATATTTAAACCTAAATGAGTTAATTATTAATTAATATTATACTGCAAATAAACTTTTTTTTAGATTAGAATAGTAAAGCAAATATCTTAGTGAAAATCCATTATTTCTATATATTTTATAAGAGAAGATTTTTTATGAAAGAGTGAAAAAAGTAGAAGAAAACTCTTAGAAATAGATAAGAGTTTTCTATAGTGTTAGGCTATAAGCCTAGCACTGGTAAGTAGTTTTAAATTCGTAAGCAGTTGGACGACCTTCATCTGGCCATACATCACGCTCAAATCTATATCCTTGGTAAGCATCAAGGAATTCATCAGTAAATACAGGTTTTAAGAAATCATTATCAGCAATAAGACCTTCAAGTGCTTCACGAAGTGTATGAGGCATTTGTGGAATATTTTTCTCACGAATCTCATCAAGAGAGAGTTCAAAAAGATCTTCATCCATTGGACCAACAGGGTTAGTACCTTGTTTGATACCATCAAGACCAGCCATCATCATTACAGCGAATGCAAGGTAAGGACATGAAGAACTATCTGGGAATCTCATCTCAATACGAGTAGCACCTTCACCTGCACCATAAGGAATACGACAAGCAGCAGAACGGTTTTTAGCAGAGTAAGTTAAGATACTTGGTGCTTCAAAACCTGGAAGTAAACGCTTGTATGAGTTTGTAGTTGGGTTAGTAAATGCTGAAACAGTTGCAGCATGTTTGAAGATACCACCAGCATAGTTAAGAGCCATTTCTGAAAGGTTACCATAGTTTCCTTCTTTGTAGAAAAGGTTTTTACCATCTTTCCATAGTGATTGGTGAACATGCATACCATTACCATTATCACCAAACATTGGTTTAGGCATAAATGTAGCAGTTTTACCGTTAAGGTGTGCAATCATTTTTATAACATACTTATACTTTTGAACATTATCAGCAGCACCGATGATGTCAGAGTAAACAATACCAATCTCATGTTGCCCTTGAGCAACTTCGTGGTGACCAAGAACAACTTCAAGACCAACTTGTTCTAAAACTTGCATCATCTCAGCACGCATGTCAACAGCAGAGTCAGTTGGAGCAACTGGGAAGTAACCACCCTTTGTTCCTGGTCTGTGACCTGTGTTGTACATATCAGGGTATGGATTGTTTGAGTTCCACTCACCCTCTTCAGTATCAACTTTATAACCTATTTCATTGATACTATCAACAAAAGTTACAGAATCAAACATGAAAAATTCATTTTCAGGACCGAAGTATGCAGCATCAGCTACACCAGTAGCCTCTGCATGTTTAAGAGCTGCTTTAGCGATAGAGCGAGGACATCTCTCATATGCTTGATCTTTGTAGATATCGTAAACATCACAAAACATAATAGCAGTAGGATCAGCAGTAAATGGATCTAAGAAAGTACTTCCAACATCAGGTGTTAAAAGCATATCTGATTCATTAATTGGTTGCCAGTTTTCGATAGATGAACCATCAAAAGGAAGACCATTCTCAAGTTGACCAGCTGTTACAGCACTCATTCTATAACTAATATGATGCCATGCACCTTTAATATCTGTAAATCTAAAGTCTACGAATTGAACATCGTTCTCTTCACAAAACTTAAAAAACTCTTCTGTAGTATTAACAAATTTACCCATATATATCTCCTGAAATTTAATCTGTTAGTAGTATAGCCCAGATATGAATAATAGAATCTTTAAATGTGATTAAAAATCACTCAATTTTTATTTTTGTTTCCTTTAGTGATATTTATCTCTTTTGAGATTAATCATTGAAACCCTCTTTTCTTGTGTTCTTAAAGTATGCTACTAATTGCTAAATGATCAGGGTTGGTTTTGGCTACTTTTTTTTGTAAAGCGAGGATTTCATTTAAAACATTAGAAAATTTATTTCTTTGCCTATTTTGATTTGTTACCACAATAGAAGCACTTACTGTAAGTAAAGGGAATTGTTGTACAACTTCTTCTCTGTTTTTAGAGACAATATAGCCTCTCTCCTTATCTTCATCATTATAATATTCTTGTACATTTTGAATAAATATAGAGATGACTTGTTGTATAGACTCTAAACACATTTTAGAGTTATTAATTATCTTATTCGCAATAAAAAAATCATCACCACCAATATGTGCCTTAAAAAAATCTGAAGGTAAGTTTTTTCGCATAATATCTGCAAAGAGTTGTATAACTCTATCTCCATTTCTAAAGCCATAAACATCATTAAAAGCTTTAAAGTTGTCTAAATCAAAATAACATAAAACATAAGAGTTGTCACTCTGCTCAATATCGGCTATGTATTTTTGAATCATTCTATTTCCCGGAAGTTTTGTCAATGGATTTTGATCTCTTGCAACTATTAAATTTTCTTCATTCATTATGCTAATAATTGCCCGAGCAGATAAAAAACCATAGTATTGTGAGTTTGTGGTAATGATGATGCCTATTGACTCAGGATTATTTGAAAATAGTTCTATTATGGTGTTAATATCGCTATTAATATCTATATGCGGACAGGGGTCAATGAAGTTTTTTAATTTCGATTTTGTTGATGTGTCATTGTTGAGAAGGGATATGCCATAGGGAGAGTAAATATACTCTCTGATTTGATTTTCAAAAAAGATACCTATAGGCTCATTTTTATTATTTAAAACAGGGACTATTTCTCTATTTTTATGCTTTTTAAAATATGCAACAACTTCACTCATTGTTTGCTTTTTAAAGAGTGGGTCTATTATTTGAATATGAGTTTCAATGTTACTTTTATTACTATTACTGCGTTTAGAAGAATTTAAAATATGTTGAATATGTGCATACTCTTTTTGTATCTCTGATGCTCTCTTCGTTGGGTGCTGAACGAGGTATCCTTGCACAAGATGACATCCTATCTCTTTGCAAGTAAGAAGCTCTGATTTTGTTTCAACACCCTCCGCAATTACTTGTATACCAAGCTGAATAGCTAAGTTTGCAATGCTTCTGAGCATAAGTTGTTTTTTCATGCTTTTATCTATATCTTGAAGAAAATACCTATCTATTTTGATGATATTTGGAGTAGAGTCAAAAAGAAGTTTGTATCCAGAGTAACCTGTACCAAAATCATCGATGGCGATACAAAAATTCTCATCCCTATAGTGCGAGAGCACTTTTTCAATACTTGAGTTATTAGATATTTCATGGCGTTCAGAGATTTCAAAACAGATATTCTCTTTTTTGATACCAAGTTGTTTAAGTATCTTGTTTGTATTTCCAGTTTGAAAATCTGCCATTTCAAAAAGTCGATTATCTAAGTTGTAAAAAAGTTTCATATCTTCGTAGTTTGGTATTGTAGTAAATTTTTCAAATGTTTTTTCACGCAGAGCTATATCAAAGGCATAAAGTATATGCTCATTGTACACAGTATCAAAAAGTTCAAATATTGACCTAAATCCAACATCTCTAAAGTTTCTCAGGAGTGCTTCAACTGCATATATTTTACCTGTATGCATATTAAGTATAGGCTGAAAGGCTATATCTAGTAACTCTAATCTCTCTTGCCATTTTTTTGATAGTTTATTCACTGATGAAGTACCTTTTTTTCTGTTTCTCTTTTATCTTACTAATGTCTACAAGTATAAAACTATCAACACAGTTTGAAAATTCTTTGTCAATATTGTACGCACAAAACTCTATACCACCTTCTTCACAAAGGTCTGCATACTGTTTATAGAGTGTTGGAACGCTTAAGGCTAAAAAACCAAGGGCTTTTTTGAGTGTTTTAAAGTCCTCTTTGTAGTTGTTTAAAAGTAGTTCTGATTGAAATACTTTCATATATTCATCTTTAAAGTCGATAGCATAAGGTATTCTTGCTTTGACTAACTCTTTTTGTGTAGGAAAATAAGTATCATAAAAGTGTAAAATCATATCTTTTGCAACTTTAGGGTAACTAGCCGAGAGACTAACTGGTCCGTACATATATTTGATTTGTGGATTATTACTCAAGTAGGCTCCTATCCCTTGCCAAAGATAATCAAGTGCACGACTTCCCCAATACTTTGGTTGTACAAAACTGCGTCCTAACTCTATAGAGTTGTTTAGATACTGATTAAAGTGTTTGGTATGCTCAAAAAGAGTATTTGTATAGAGTGCATCGGTTACAAAAGTAGCTACTATCTCACTTGTTACACCGATTCTGTATGCCCCTACTACTTCTAAATCTTCATCATCCCATAAAACTATATGTTTATAATATCTATCGTACTTATCAATATCTCTTTTTTTGTTGACACCTTCACCCACTTGACGAAAAGATATCTCTCTAAGTCTGCCTATTTCGTTGAGGAGGCTTGAAGAGTTTTGTGACCATTCATAGAGATAGATTTTTTTACCATCTTTGGTTGAGCCAAGAAGTTGTGACTCTTTGAGTTCTTGTTTGATGTATCTTCTATCTTCTGCTTGAGCTATGGCTTTTTGTGTTTGAAAGTAAGTTTCTCCTTTTTTGAGAGCGTAGATATGCTTTTTATAAAGTTTGACTATTTTGTCTTTGGAGATAGAAGTAGGGTAGGTATGCTCAGAGGGAATAATCTCACCAATAATGAGTTCAAGCTCCTTGCCTTTTTGCTTAAAGAGTTCATTTGAGAGCAGAAGTGTAGCAAGTGATTTGTTCAGAGCTGAAACTGAGTAAAAAGTTTTGGAGTTCTTCCCACCGATGAACACAGGTAAAATTGGAGAGGATGTTCTTGTCGCAAACTTCAAAAAGCTTCTTTGCCACTCACCATCTTTGATGCCCTTAGGCGTAGCACGGCTCACCTCGCCAGCAGGAAAGATAATAATAGCACCTTCAGCGTTTAAAGTCTCATAAATCTTTTTTATAGACTCTTTTGATTGCCCTTTTTTGAAGTTGTTGACCTCTATAATGATTGGTTTGAGTGCTTTTACTTGTGTTAAAAAGTCATTTGCAACTATGCGGATATCTTTGCGAACACGACTGATTGCTTGAATGAGAGAGAGTGCATCAAGTCCACCAAGTGGATGATTTGCAATGATGACAACGCGACCAGTTGCAGGAATATTTTGTATATTTTGGTCTGAGAGCGTATAGGAGAACTCTAACTCTTCTAAAATATTTTCGATAAACTCAAAGCTTCCAAGATGGGAATGCTCAAGTATAAACTGATTTATCTTCTCTTGATGGACAACGGAATTAGCAAACTTCCCAATGGCGCTTTGTATTACTTTGTTGTTTTTTAGTTTTGGATACTTCTCTCGTATCATTTTTTCAACATCAATCATCTTTGATTCCCTCTATAATTTAGATTATTGTGGAAGTCTATTACGATGTGATTACAAATTTATTGCACTTGTGTGACAAAAAAATTACAAAATCAACATTTAAAACATTATTTTAAATGTTGATCCCTCATTTTCTTTGCTTGTAATCTTTAGCTTAAATTTGTGAAGCGTTAAAATATTGCTTACTATAAAGAGACCTAGCCCAAGAGAGTTGTTCCAAGTATTTTCATTTACTCTATAAAATTTGTTTGTTATGTTTTCAAGATTTTTTTGAGATATTCCTATACCACTATCTACTATTTCTATATATTTTTCAGTAAAAGAGACTATTACTTCATCTTCCGAGTATTTAAAAGCATTCTCTATAAGGTTTGTAAGAACGACTCCAAAGAGTGAAGCATCACCTCTAAGTGTGATGTCCTTCTCGCCTTGTATAATTACTTCTCTTTTAGGGTAGTGGAGTTTAGCATTATCAACAGTATCTTTTACTAACTCATAGAGCCTAATTGTTTTAAACTGCATCTTTTGTTGTCCACTATCGAGTTTACTTGAGAGTCTGAGTGTATCTATGAGTTCACTGAGTTTGATACCGTTTTTATAGATTTTTTTCAAAAACTTTTGTCGGATGTTTGGGTTTATATCTGCATCATCTAAAAGCGTTTGTGAGTAGCCATTGATAACAGCGATTGGGTTTTTAAACTCATGACTAATAGCAGAGATAATGTCATCTTTTTGTTTGTTAGAGCTTTGGAGTTTTGCTGTAAATTTACTCTTTTGTTTCTCTTTTTTGACAAGAATCAGTGAGACTTTTGTAAGCAGTGTAGTAATGTTTGAGAACTCTACAGAGTAATCAGAACGGATGTAAGTCTCCTTATTCTTTTTCGTTAGTGCTGTTAAAAAATTTACTATTTTTTTCACCTCTAGTTCTAGACTCTGGCTCATTTTATAGGTGATAAAAAAGATGGCTATAAAAAAGAGTGCTAAGATACCAAAAATCTCTTCACCCAAAAAGAGAAGATCTTCATGAATACTCTTTAGCTCTTGAGAGAGTCGAATATAGATTTTTTTAGAGTTAATAGTGTAGAGTTTTGCAACATAGAGAAGATCTTTATCTATGGTTACAGAGTGGCGCATTTGAAATCCATACTCTTTGGAGTTAGCTTCTACTATCTCCTCTCTATATTTATGGTTTTGCATTTCTGTTTTATCTTTATGTGACTCTGCTATGATATTTCCATCAATATCTATAAGTGTAAGTCTTAGCTTGAGATTTTTTTTTATTTGTAAGGCGAGTAGGTCAGGGTTTGAATTATTTTGAAGGTTGAGAGCGATGATTTTTATATCGCTTAAAAGAGATTTTTTTGTCTCTTGGAGGTAAAAATCTTTTATCCAAAAGTAGACAATAAGTCCGAGTGCTAGAAAAAGAATGGAAAAACTAAGAAGTACCTTTCTAACAACAATCTCTTGAAACTTTAACAAAATATATATCCTTCACCACGCACAGCTTGGATGTATTTCTTCTCTCCATCAGGGTCAATATTCTCTTTGAGCCGTTTGATAGCGACATTTACAGTTTTGAGCTGTTTGTTAATACTATCTTTCCAAACTCTCTCAAGGAGTACTTCACGAGAGAGTAAAATATTTTGACTTTTCATAAACTCTAAAAGTAGATCATGTTCGAGTGAAGTAAGTTTTACATCTTTTGCATCAATAGTGAAGGTTTTGTTAGCAGGGTTGTAGATGATATCTTTATACTTGAGAATATCATCACTCTTTTTCGTACGACGGATGAGTGCTTTGACTCGGGCTTTGAGTTCGTTGATATTAAAAGGTTTTGTTATGTAGTCATCCCCACCTCTATCAAATCCCTCAACGATATCATCAGAGAGATTTTTCGCACTTACATAAATGACAGGCTGGTTATAACCTTCGGAGCGAATACTCTCTATAAACATACTTCCCTCCACACCTGGCAAGTTTCTATCCATAAGTATAAGGGAGATATCCTCTTCATCAAGAATATCTCTAATATTGGATGTATTAACACAAGTAATGACATCATAACCCTCACTTACAAGGGTATAATCCATAAGGTCTAGTATATCCTCTTCATCATCTACGATGAGAATTGTTGCGCTGTTCACTATACAATCTCCTTAAAAGATAATTATATCAGCTATGCTTTAAGAGAAATATTAATTTTGGAAGTTCCCACCCACTTTTGCATATACGAGGAGGTTTGCAATGCTAATAGCACGAGAAGCGATTTTACCACTTTTTCTCAGGGCTCGAAGCATCTTATGAAACTGCTCAAAGCTCTGTACGCTGTCAGCTTGTTGTGAAAGATTTCTCTCTACCATCTCATAGAGATCATCTGTTTTATTCTCTTCTATAAGTACATCATTGTAAATCTCTTGAAGCTCTTCTGCATCTTCACACTCTAGCATTGTCATTGTAAGTTTGATGGCCTTTACTGTTGAAGTCTGCATCGGTACAGCATACTCGTTGATAGTTTCAGTATCTACATCATCACAGACAGTTGTGAAACCACGGATAAAGCTTCTTGTGTTTGAGCAGGCGCGTGAAAGCTCATTAGTGATTTTAAGATAAGCTATAACTTGGCGTAAATCTCTTGCCTCTGGAGTATAGAGTGCTAAAACTTTGATGATATTATTGTCAATATCATTTGATTTAGAACCTATGTTTTTTATGTGTGAACGCGCCTCTTGAAACTTTGCATCATCACATGTAGCTATTGCTGAGTTTATTAAAATATTTGCCTCTAAAAGTCCTGTTCCTATCTCTATGATTTTTGCTTTTATCTCATTTAAATTTATTTGAAAGTTTGATAACATATTCTATTTTCCTTTTTATATTTTATTTTTAACCAAAACGGCCAGTGATGTAATCTTCAGTTTTTTTCTCTTTAGGATTTAAGAAAATATTTTCTGTTTTATCGAACTCAACTAAGTCACCGAGATACATAAATGCAGTGAAATCACTAATACGCGAAGCCTGTTGCATATTATGCGTAACGATAGCGATACTTACATCTTTTTTGAGTTCGACGATAAGCTCTTCAATAGCCCCTGTACTTATTGGGTCAAGTGCTGAGGTTGGCTCATCAAATAGAAGTACCTCAGGCTTTACAGCTACAGCACGAGCGATACAAAGACGCTGTTGTTGTCCACCAGAGAGTCCCATCGCGGATTTGCCAAGTCTATCATGAACTTCTTTCCAGAGTGCTGAGCCTTTAAGTGCTACTTCTACACGGTCTGCAAGTTCAGTTTTATTTTTTATACCAGCAATTTTAAGTCCATAAGCAACATTATCAAAGATACTCATAGGGAAGGGTGTTGGTTTTTGAAAAATCATACCAATTTTTTGACGCAGTTCAATAAACTCATTCTCTTTTTTTATATCTAAAATATTTGAGATATTTTTGTTCTCATCTGTAAACTCTATTTTTCCCTCATACTTATTTCCAGGATATAAATCATGAATACGGTTCATACTTCTTAAAAGTGTTGATTTCCCACAACCACTCGGACCGATAAGTGCCGTAATAGCATTGCGTTTTATAGGGAGGTTGATATTTTCAAGAGAAGGATGAACAACTCCAGGGTAGGTAAATGAGAATTTTTTGATGTTTAAAACTGGCATATTTATAGTTCCTTGGATTTAAGAGAAATTTATAAAGGGATTATATGAAATTTTGGTTACATAATGGTTACGAAAAAGAAGTCTATCTATAAACTTTTTAAAAGTTTCATCAAACTGGGTTTAGAAAAATAACTTTACATTTAAGCTTCAAAGATATATAATAAGTTAGATATAAAAAAAGGAGCGTGAAAATGAAAAAGGTAATACTCATCTTATCAATGGTTTTGGCACTATCTTTTATTGCCTGTAGTGATGCAAATGATAGAGGTACACAAACGCATGAAAGTAACAAAAAGGTGTTTCCATCAACACAGCTTATTACAGAGCAAAACATTGTAGGGGAATGGAAATGTGTGGATATTACAAATGAGACGACACATATGAGAAATATCGCTCAGATGCAAGCTCATATTATTTTTGATACGGATAAAAATGTTTTAAATAAAATGAAACTGCCTGATGGTTCTTTCGTAAAACAAAAAGTTGGTACTTATGGTATCAAAAATGGGAAAGTAGTTTCTACACTTTATGATGCAAATCCGTATATGCAAAATAATCAATTAATATTTGAAGATTCATCTTCGGATGATAAACGCATTTATGAAAAAGTCAGATAATAAAATAATTTCTAAGATAATATTTTTAATAATTATTGCACTTACTTTTACTTCGTGCTCTTCAAAATTTGTCGCTATAGATAATAGTATTTGTGATTATTCTACTTGGAATGATTCAAAAACTTCGGTTGGTCTTGTAGCCCTGCAAAGAGTCTATAAAAAACCAGTAGGTATTGCAAAATTCCCTGATGGGGGACAACCTACACCAGTCTATTCTAAGATGAGTATCTATGTATATCATGTAGATTCAAGTTCTTTAGTAAAGTTGCTTGACTTAAATGGTTTAACAACTGATGATTATCTACCAGCAAAAGACAATATTAGGTTTCATTTAATTTTAGATGATACTTACCTCTATTTTAATATTGCATCTATATCAAACAATAGAGGGATGGATGAGCTCACTAAAACAAAATACTCAACTGAGAAAGCTTATGCAATTGATCTGAAAACTAAAGATATCAAAGAGATAGACAAGGCTTTATTTTTATCAAAATACAATAAAAATAAGAAAAAAAATACAATCTCTTCCAATGATCTATCCAAGCTTCTCTCAGATATTCCATACTCCCATTGGGGAGTCATTTTAAAAGATATATATCCTCAGTCTCAACAAGCATATATGGAGTATATTATCCAAAACAAGGCGAATAAAGCCATCCTTGAACAAATTATTCCTACCTTTACAGATAAAGAGAAAAAGGATCTCATAAAAAAAATGATAGCTAAACAACGAGTACTCTTACATGACTATGAAAATACAAGTAAAGAAGATGATGTTTATCAAAAATCTATAAAACTGAGTACTTATTTAACATATAAAAAATACCTCAAAGAAATCTATCAACGACTAGGTTTTCAAAGCCCCACTGACAATAAAGTAAAAAACACGCAAAAAGCACTCGATGACTTAGTAAAATATAATATAAAGATACCTAAGGATTTCAAACTCATAGGTAGTGATTTTTTTGCAGAGGGCTATAAGATGGAATTTCAATTAAAAGATGCAAACTCTACAAATATACAAAAGTATAAACTGTGGTTTGAAGATAAGGTTGCTTACTTACTAAAAAACTCATGGAGTCTTAGTAAGCAAACAAAGTTTGAAAAACCTAAGCGTAATGGTATTGTCACTCATAGTTATGTTAACTTTCAGACAGAGCACACGGAGTTAAAATATAGCACTAAAAATAGTGTACACTTTTTAGAACTCAATATAAGCTATAACTTAAATACTCACAAAAAATTAAATTTTACGCTCTCACATGAGATAGAGAAGCATTAACAAATGAAAAAAACAATATTAACTTTACTCTTCGTTATACTCATCATTTCAGTAAATCTTTTCGCTCAGAAAAATAATAATATTGAAAAAGTGTATCTCTTAGATAAAAATGATTTTAACCCATATATTGAGTTTACTTCATCTGATATAAAAGATTATTTCAATCCTCAAAATTCTAGTAAATACCCATCAATTAACCTTTTTGATGGACTTTTTAAAACCTGTTGGATAGCTGGAAATAGTAAAACAGATGTAAATTTTTCTCTATATATGAAAGTTCCAAAAAAGATAGATCTAAACACACTCATCATAAATATTTTTTCAGGATATGGCAAATCTAAATCTCTCTACAAAGCGAATGCTCGCCCTAAAAAGATCAGAATTTCTCTTTACAGAGGCTTGCAACAAGAGGGCTTGAGTACAGAAGTTAGCAATTTATATATGATAAAGTTTTTTACTTCTAGACTTATTAGTTTAAAAGATAGTTTTGGTGTTCAATCTTTTCCTCTGCATATCCAAAAAGGTCAACTTAAAACTCTCAAATCAGTCATTATGAAAATAGAGATAGTTGATGTATATGCTGGGAGTAAATATGATGATATCTGCATATCTGAAATATTTTTTAATGACCGTTTTGTTACAAAATATCCAAGCAAATATAATGAGATAGAAGATGTTTCTATCAAAGACGACAATATTCTATTGCTCGATTACAAACATAAGAAAAAAATTATTATCTTAAAAGATGAAACCTCTGTATTTACAATGGTGGATTATATAGAAAAGTCAAACTGGGCAATCTTGCATTATGTCCCAAATGATACTCTTGAATCTATGGGTAGAGTTGAAGAACAGTATGCCCTCATAGATTTAAAAAATAAAAAGATAGTCAATAAAGAACTTAAAATATGCACTGGAAACTCACCATTTTTGATTGAAAAAAGTAAAAATGGAAAGATTTTTTTAATCACAGATACAGGTGAGTATGAAATCGAATTAAAATAAAAACTACTTTAATCTTTATTTCTTGTGATAAATCTTCCTGTAAGGTTTATTACTAAAACTAAAACTGTAAGTATAAACGATGCAGCCCATGCAAGGTCACGACTTGACTCTTCTGGCTCGTTAGCAAGATCATAGATACTTACTGTGAGTGATGGAAAAGACTCTGTGAGGTCAAGGCTAAAGTAGTTTGATGTCTCAGATGTGAAAAGAAGTGGTGCAGTCTCACCGATGATACGAGCAAATGCAAGAAGGACACCTGTCATTATACCTACTTTCGCAGCTTTTATAACGATGTCAGTAATAACCTTATACTTTGATGCACCTAGCGCAATACCTGCTTCACGAAGTTCACGAGGTACAAGAGAGAGCATATTGTCCGTTGTGTTTATAACAACCGGTATCATCATAATAGCAAGTGCAATAGCTCCAGCAAATCCACTTGTCCCCCCAGTAGGTACAACAACCACAGCATATACAAAAGCACCGATAACGATAGAGGGTGCGGACATCATGATATCACTTAAATCACGAATGATTGATGCATATTTTCCTTGACCATACTCTTGTATGTAAATACCCGCTGCCATTCCAAGGGGAATACCAATAGCAGAAGCGATGCCTGCTAAGATAAACTGACCAATGATAAGGTTACGAAGACCACCATCAATGAGGTCATTTAAAAAAAGTCCAAAATGAAATGAACCTAAACCTTTGATGAAGAGTGTTATAAGTATCCATGCTAAAAAAGCTAAACCGATAAAAGCAGAGAAAACACTGAGTGCTAAAAATATTTTGTTTACTAAAAGTCTCATTATTTCGCCCTTTTTAGGAAGTAAAATTTTGCAACCGAGATGATAGCAAAAGAGATAACGAAAAGAATAAGCGCAAGATAAAAGAGCGCTGATTCTCCAAGTCCACTTGCTTCTCCAAAGTTATTTGCCATCGCAACTGGAATAGAGATAGTTGGATCTGTAATCTTTTGTGGCAGAACAAAAATAGAACCAATAAGAAAAGCAACAGCCATAGTCTCACCAAGAGCACGACCAAGTGCTAAGATAATAGAACCGATGATACCAACCTTAGAGTATGGAAAGATGATATCTTTGATAACTTCAAACTTGGTAGCACCAAGCGCATAGGCACTCTCTTTGAGTACACTAGGCGTAGTGTTCATACTATCACGAGTGATTGCCGCCATAAATGGAAGAATCATAACGCCAAGAACAAGTCCAGCCGTTAAAAGCGAAACCTGATAGCCACCAAACAAGTCAGCGATGATAGGCGCGAAGTAGTAAAGCCCCCACATACCAAAGATGATAGAGGGAATAGCTGCAAGCAGTTCAATAGCGATACCTACGATGTTGGAGATATTTTTAGGAGCTATCTCCGCTAAGAAAACTGCGATTCCCATGGCAATTGGCAAAGCAAAGATAAGAGCGATGATAGTTGTGAGCAGTGTACCAACAATAGGAACAAGACCACCATAGATAGTTTTTGTCGCGATGTCATCTTCATCCTCCATCATCATGTCGTCTTCATCTTCAAGCATCATATCATCTTCGTCTGCAATCATTTCATCGTCTTCAAGAGTATCATTTTCTTGGATAGATGTAGAAGTAGAGTCAATAGAACTATTTTCTACTTGAACCTCTTTGTTCCAATCAGGATTTATTATAAAGTTGAAACCAAACTCGTCAATGGCAGGTTTAGCAGCAATAAAAAGAGTGATAAATATACCAAGCAGTATAACAAAGACAAGAGAAGCACTACTTAGAGATAATTTTTGAAAGATTTTTTCCATATTTAGCCTATTTAAAATAATAATGAAATAATATAGAAGTTTGGTTACATAAAGGTTACAAAGTGAAATATTCGTTTTATATTTTGACCTTACACACTTTTCAACCTCCGCAGTTTAAAATATCTTAGTAAACACCTTGTTGTTTGATTATGTCTCAAAGTAGATTATATGAGGCATGAGATAGGTACTTATGAAAAACAAATAAGCCTTTTTCCTAAAACCTCATAAAAAAGTGGCTTCAAATAGGCAGTTACTTCTGCCTATTTACTAAAATAAGAGTAAATAACCATCTAAATACTTTTTTCTTACATCCCCAAATAAGGCTTCAAAACTTCAGGAATATCTATACTCCCATCTTCATTTTGATTATTTTCCATAATAGCTACAAGTGTACGACCTACGGCTAGGGATGAGCCGTTTAGGGTATTTACAAACTCATTTTTCTTACCATTTTTATAACGGATTTTTGCGCGTCTTGCTTGGAAGTCTCTTGTGTTTGAGATAGAAGAGATTTCGCGGTATTGGTTTTGTCCTGGTAGCCATACCTCTATGTCTGTCGTGTGGGCAGCACCAAAGCCTAAGTCACCTGTACATAAGTTTACTAAGCGGTGTGGTAACTCTAGGGCTGTTAAAATATCTGATGCACAGCTTACCATCTGCTCGAACATGATTTCGCTTGTACTTGGTGTTGTGATAGCGACAAGTTCTACTTTATGGAATTGGTGTTGTCGTATCATTCCTCTTGTGTCACGACCTGCTGCACCTGCCTCTTTTCTAAAGCATGAAGTGTAGGCTGTCATTCTTTTTGGAAGCTCATCGGCTGTTAAAATCTCATCTTGGTAGAGATTGGTTACTGGAACTTCCGCTGTTGGAATAAGAAAAAGTT
>JALSUU010000269.1 GCA_027071075.1 Sulfurimonas sp.
GGTGAGAAGATTAGTGGTACCTACTATGAGAGTAGTGTAACAAATATAAAAAGTTCAGCTATTACCCTGCAAGGGGAGTGGGTTGAGCATAAAAAGTATGGAAAAACTTTTAAGTTTGACTCGCTTAAAGTAAACCAAAATGAACTCTTCTTCTTTTTAAATAAAATCATCAAAGGCTTTACAAAAAAACTCGCAGCAGAACTCATAGAGAAGTTTGGGCAAGAGGGTTTAATAGATATTTTAGATAATGACATAGAGAAACTTTTAGAGTTTAGTGGGATTAAAGAGAAACGCCTTAAAAAGATTCAAGCCTCATGGAAACAGTTTCGCTCCATGCGAGAACTTGGTGAGTTTTTAACCCCTTATGATGTCTCTCCTGCACTCCTTACAACCATAGCAACAGCGATGAAAGATGTTGATGCACCCTGCACAAAGATAAAAGAGAATCCCTACATCCTTACAAATATAAACTCCATAGGTTTTAAAAGAGCAGATGAGTTAGCACTCAAGATGGGTATAGATAGAGAAGATGAGGGGCGTATTAGTTCTGCTATGGATTATGTACTGCTTAACTACTGTGAGGCACAGGGAAACTCTTGTATTTCTAAGGAGACACTCTTCTCAGGTTTAGATGAACTGCTTTCGTTTAGTGATAAAACCCATCTCTATGAAGCTGCTTTGGTTGAGCGAGTAGGTGAGGGGAGTATAGTGATTATGAAAAATAGTCGTGTCTCTCCAGCACGGCTCTATGATGCAGAGAAATTTTTGTATGATGCGTTTACAAGTCGTGCGAAACTTGATAGCGGTGGCTTTGTAAAAGATTTAGATCTTTTTTTAGCAGACTCTTCCCTCAAACTAGGAGAACAACAAAAAGAGGCAGTCAAAATCATCAACGATGGTGCTTCACTCCTCTTTCTTGTTGGGTATGCAGGAACAGGTAAGAGTACAACTTCAAAAACAATACTTGAACTTTTAAATACCAAGTATGATAAAAAAGAGATTATAACCTGTGCTCTGAGTGGTATTGCTTCGCAAAGAATCAGTGATACTACGGGCTATGAGTCGGCTACTATTCAGTCGCTTCTTATCAAGCATGAAAAGGCAGATAAATTTCCTTATGGAGTTATTTTGATAGATGAAGCCTCTATGATTAACTCTTCACTCTTTGCAAGACTTGTAGCGAAAATATCGAAGTCTGCTATTATTATCATAGTAGGTGATGATGCACAATTGCCTCCTATTGGTGCTGGAAATGTACTTAGCGATGCATTGACATTAGAGTTAGCACCTATTGTAAAACTGACTCAGATTTATAGACAGTCTCCTGATCAGGCGATTACGCTTATAGCAAATGATATTAGAAAAGGTGAGGTTCCTGAGTATCGTGCAGAGTATGAGGATTTTGAGTTTGTAGATGTAAATATAGAGAATTATTATGCTCTGAAAAATCAACTCTCAGCAGATGAGTTAAAGAGTGTAAGAGAGGAGAACTCTCAAGCGATAGTAGCAGAGATACTCCATCGTGTAGTGGACTCCATAGAAAAAGCACGCTATAGACTTAAAAATAAGCAGATAAAAGAGTATCTAAACTACTTTCAAGTGATTACCCCTATGAAGGGTGGCATACTTGGAAGTGCGAACCTAAACAAGGTGCTTCAAGAGTACTTTAACCCCAACCCTAAAAAGTGTGTCAAACGAGGAGAGTTAGAGTTTCGTTTGATGGATAAGGTAGTCCACACTAAAAATGAAAATATGACCTCATGGAGTGGAGAGGGTTTTAAGATGGGGGAAGATTCTGCACAGAGACGAATATTTAACGGTATGAGTGGGCTTCTTTTTAAGATTGATAGTGATGATGAACAAGTGTTCGTATTTTATCCAAATGAGGATGTTGTGGTTGTCTATGAGTATGAGGAGTTAAAGTCACATCTTATGCTCTCTTATGCACTCACTATCCATAAAGTACAGGGTATGGAGTATGATATAGTAGTAATGCCTATGAGTTTTACCCACTTTATCATGCACAACACGAAGCTTATCTATACGGCTATAACTCGTGCTAAGCATAGATGTATTATAATTGGTGAAAGTGGAGCTTTTGAGAGTGCTTGTAGACGAATGGAGATTACAAGGAGAGATACGGTTCTGCTTGAACTTAAGAGTTAAAGGAGACAGGGATGCGATACTTCGTTTTTATTTTATTATTGACACTTTTTACAACTTTAAATGCAAAGAGTTTGAGTGGTAAGTGGGTTGCTAATTCTGGTTCTGAGAGGGCATCTTTAGAGTTTATCTCTCAAAATCAACTACGATACAATGGGGAACTGCTCTATTATCAAATAGTTGGCGCAACTATTCGTGTGGCTGATGAGTATGTTGGATATGTAGAGTATCCGTATACTTTAAAGAAGAACATACTTTATGTTACTTTTCCTGAAGGCTACACTCTCAAATTTCAACATCCAAAAAAAGTGAAACAGGGAACTCAACAGAGACAAAATAGTGGAAATGATACCTATCTACTCCGAGGACAACTCTGTAGTTATTCGAGTAGTTACAATGGTGGCTACTCCCATAGTGATAGGCTCTACTTTGATGGTAATGGCAGATACTCCACTGGGGAGCAAAGTTACTCAAGTGGTGATGCAGGAAATTATGTAAACGAAGGCTCAAGTAACGGTGGTGGGTCTTATAGAGTAAGTGGTATACATGTCAATGTGCGCGTTGATGGTGGCAAGAGTTTCAGTGGAAAAGTGACTCAAAGAGCAAGTAATGGAGCTATAACAGGCATAGAAGTAAATGGAAAAATCTTTGCTACTGGTTTATGTGACTAAGAGAGAGTTCTCTTAGTCTATTTTGCTTCTATTTTTTCTTGTAGCTCTTTGGCTGTTGAGAGTGGTGTGATGTTTGTAATCGTACCATTTTTCAGTGAAACAAGAATTATCTTTTCTACATCCATTTTCGCTCTAAATGGAGCTGCTTGACTTTTCTCTTCAAAGATTAAAACGGTATGCTTAAAATCTTTCAGTCCTGGCATGATAAACATACTTCTTATAAGTGAAGGAGCAGCACTTACATCTGCAATAAACTCTGCGTGATTGTCTGCTAAATAACTAGGCGTTTGTGTTGCAAAAAAATCATTACAAGTATGAGCCATATCTTTACTAAAAGCAAAAATCAGAGTTTTTGTATCTGCATTAAGAGTGTGTGGTTTTTCAAACTGATCATTAAGGCGTAAGTCTTTAAGTGTTTTTCCAACTACTAAACTTGGTTCTACATTAGAAACCTCTCCACCTTTTGAACTACATCCCAAAAATGTGAGCATAAGTGCTAATGCTATTACTATTTTTTTCATATCTATTTTCTCCGTAAAAAAATTTCTATGTAATAATACAAAAAAAGAGTTCATATTAATCAAAAGGCTTTTTTTAATAATAGTAGTTAATAAATTCTGAAGTAATATAATTTTGGCTTAATTTTAAATTAATAGTGAATATAGAGAAAAAAACTCCTGCACAAGCAAAAATATTAAAATATTCATACAATAAGTGGTCTAAAGATATCCTTGGTCACTTAATAATAGATAAGGTCACTATAGAACATATCAATAAGATTAAAGATAAAATGGAGAAAGATGGTAAAAGCTTTTTATCTCGTATGAACTCAGCAGCAAAAGTGCTTAATCTATTTTTCTCTTTTTTAGGTGTATCAATAATCGGTTTATACTCAATATTCAATGCTCTATTAACAGAGTTCTCAATATCACGCAAAAGTGTATCAATCTTAAAATCTTTTAGCATTTCGGCATTTTTCGGAGTAAAGAATGTATAATAAAGAGTAGCAGGAGTAAGTTGTAGTTGTTGTAAGTGTTGAAGTATCTTTAATTTTATGAGTATAGCGAGAGTTAGATTATCAGTATTAAGGCTCTTTCGTGTTACCTTATTTCTCACTCGCATAATAAAGTAGTAAATGCCATTTCGGAGTATTAAATACTTAGAATTGTAGAGATTTAAGCGTCGTAAATGTATCTCAAAATTTCGCAGATTTTTAAGTATCTCAAAAGTGTCATTTAAAGGTTGGAATGTCGTTGTTGAGGGGGTTAAAGGGGTGTCAATTATGGTGCACCCGACACGATTCGAACATGTGACCGCTGGTACCGCAATGACAATCAATAGCCCATAAACACGGGTTTCTGGGGCTTGTGTCACCTACAATTAATGCTATTATAGGCTATTTATCCCATTCTTAGTGACACTTTTGGTGACACTTTTTTTTACTTTTTTCCATCAATAATCAGATTACACTGCTCTTTAAACTTCGGCAATCCATTTCTAATAATCCACTCAACAATAGCTAAATTTACACCTTCATAATCATGAGCAATATAAGTTCTGACATCATACATACCTTTTATATCACCATCATCAAAAGCACTCAAAATATCATCAGCATGAGCCTGCTTGAGTTTGTTAAACTGTTCTGCAATAGCTGTAAGGTGCATAAGTATTGCAGGTCTTTGTGTAACAGAGTCTTCAAGTGCTCTAGTTATACCACCGCTATTTTCAACTATTTGCTCTATGTAGTCAATCTTCTCTAAAATGAGATATATTTTACTAATGGACTCTTTAGACATATATGGCTCTATCTATGATAAACTTTTTACCAGTACGACCCATTCCTGTACTATCAGCTAAATCAACTTGAATGCCAAGAGATTGACTCATCTCTTTTTGAATCTCTTTAATTCGAGCTATAGCACCAAATCCATATTTACTTGCAAATTCAGGTGTAGCTTCCACTAAAATATCTACATCACTACTACTATCTGCTTCATCACGAGAGTAAGAACCAAAGAGAGCTTTTATAAGAAAGCCTTCCTCTTGATATTTACTTTTAACATCGCTAAGGTAATTGAGTATAGATTCTTTTTTCATAGTGA
>JALSUU010000270.1 GCA_027071075.1 Sulfurimonas sp.
CAGACTTAAAATTGTATAGAAAGGGAAGATGATAAATTGTCATATCTATATCTTGAGGGGTATTTGTAAAATGGTAGACACCTGAATTTAATCCATCTTGGGAGGTAAAAATCAGTAAGGTATTTATAGTCGCGATATTTATACTGTTGATTGTATCTTCGGTTTTAACAGAAGTTGCTTCTAAAATATTCAGAAAAAACAGAAGTAACAAAAAGAGTTTAAACATCTGCATCTCGTAAAGATTTCAAATCAGGATTACAAGATATTTTATGCTCCATATCTACTTTTGTATCTAATTCTAAAGGCTGCAGTGATGCTATAGTGGAGACTCTTGAGTTCTCAGGAGCATTGGTATAGAGATAAAAGCCATTTTCATAGAGAGCGAGTCGTATCTTAAAAGCTATGGAGTATGTTGTCAAGACACCCTCTTTTTTCATGCTCTTTTGTATATCTTGAAAATACTCTTTCGTCCAAAGGATGGGATTAACTGATGGAGAGAAAGCATCTTGATAGACTATATCAAACCTGTTTTCAAAACTTTTTACATACTCTCGTGCATCACCTAAATAGAGTTCTATATATAGTTTATTATCCTCATAAACGCCCTCTGAAGAGAGTGTTTTAATAATATGATGTAAACTTTCAAACTCTTTTGGATAGCTAAAGTTTGTGAGTGACTTTACCAATGATGCATCTAGTTCTGGGGAGTATATATGCACTATAGTATCTGGAAAATTTTCTCTATAGTAAAGAATAGTTGCTAAGGTGTTAAACCCTAAACCATAACAGATATCTAAGATAGTTATTGCATCTTTTTGTATAAGAGAGGATGCAGGGATAACATGTTTTACTAAAGACTCATGCAAGGCTCCATCTTTTGTAGAGTGATAGTGTTCATCATACTCTTTTGAGTATGCCGTGAAAGAGCCATCTTCGCTTAGTTTCATAGTGTGTAAATCATCGTCGAACATAAGGGTTAAGTCTCCAAAGAATAAAATCTGCTATCATATTTCCAACAAGGGTTAAAAAAGCAGTAATGATTAAAGTACCCATTATGATAGGATAGTCACGACTTAAAGCCGACATAAAAAAGAGCTGTCCCATCCCCTCAATACCAAAAATAGACTCTAAAATCACACTCCCTCCAATAAGCCCAGGAAGTGATAAACCTAAAAGAGTAACTATAGGTGGTAGTAAGTTGGGCAATATATAGTAACGAAGTAACTCTGTTTTACTGAGTCCACGAGAGCGTGCAAAATAGTAGTAATCGCTTTTGAGTATCTCTAAGGTTAAAGAGCGGATATATATTATCATACTTCCTAGTCCTACAAATATCATCACAGAGATAGGAAGTGTTAGGTGCCATGCCATATCAAGATAGTTTGCCACTCCCTCTTTAGCTTCCACAGAGTGCAGACCTGCAATAGGAAAGAGATCGAGATTAAGTGCAAAAAAGATGATAAAAAGAAGTGCTAAATAAAAAGAGGGCATAGAGAAAGATACAAGTGCTACTTGACGAATAATGTAGTCACTTTTTTTCTCATAACTCAAAGCAGCTTTTATCCCAAGATAGAGGGAGATAATAAAGACTGCTACTAAAGAGATAAGATTCATACTCAGAGTAACAGGAAGGCGTTTAAGTATCTCATCTGCCACATCTCCACCACTTACAAAAGAGACCCCAAAATTAAGAAGAAAAATATTTTGCACCCACTCTATATATTGTTGCGAGAGTGATTTATCGAGTCCATACACAGCTTTGAGTTTTTCTATCGCCTCTTTTGTCATATTTGGATTTAATTCCCCTGCTCCAAAAAAGCTGTTGGGTGCTGAGTGAATTGCTAAAAAGGATATTATAGATATAAGGAGTAACATAAAAATGATATAGAGTAATTTTTTTAGGATTGTTGCCATAAGAGATTATAACATAATGTAGAAAAGGTAAAAAGACAAACAAGAAAATGTAACTCCAAAAAAGGAGTTACATCAAAACAAATAAGTTACAGACTAGAAGTTGTAAGTTAAGTATGCTTGAATAGTACTTGAAGCATCTGGATCAACTTTTGTAGTATCATTTTCACCTTCATCAGCATAAATATATGCAAGTGTAGCGTCTAATGGACCAAAAGATTTCCCAGCAGTTAAAGTAACTTCTGTTAAATCTCCATTTGGATTTTTATCTCCATGATCAACTAAAGTAGTGTAAAAACCTAAATCAACCATACCATTTACTGGAGATTCAACTGTCAAAGTCATAGCAGTAGTATCAACTTGTGTCACTTGACCATAAGCCCACCATGCTTCAGTATACATTTTAGATTGACCTGATCCAGCTAAGTTTCCACCAGCACCAGCACCAGCTTTATCATCTACTGCAGAGTAAGAAACTTTAGCAGTAAACATATCTTTCATCTCATAACCAAGCATTACAGCAAATGCACCATTTGCTTCAGTAACACCAGGAAGACCAGCATTAGATAAATCTGTACTTGTGTATAATGCACCTGCTAAGATTCCATCCATATTTAGATCAGCTTGTAACCAGTAAGCACTTGCAGTCGCAGTAGCATCATAGTACCATGCTTGTGCAGTTAATGGAGCCCAAGAGTTGTTTACAGCACCTACTGCATATGCTCCTTTATAAAACTGACTAAATGTTGAATTAGCAACTTCAGCATTAATTAGACCACCTAACCCAGCACCTGTACCACCTACCGCTGTAGCATTAGCACCACCTACATAAGCACCAACTAAAGTTGTATTTGGAATATCTTGATTAATTAAAACAGCTGATTCAAATGTATTTTCTACAATTGACCATGTTTCAGTAAATACTAATGGAGTATCTAGTTCCATACGACCAACTTTAACAGTACTCTTACCAAAAGTTCCAGCTACCCATAAATCATTTACAATATATGTGTCTGTTAGTCCATTTGGAGCTTCCCAAACATTACCTACTAGTTGACCTTCTAAACCTAAAGTAGAAAGTGCAGTTACCTTTGTACCAGCAGAAATACCCTCAGTTAAGTCAGCAGAAAGGTTTAAACTTGCAGCAGCTTGACCTGCAGAACCAGCTTTATTAAATAAATCTACACTACCTGTATCAGAAGTGCTGTAAAACAATTTTGCATCACCACTTGCTTTCACATTATCAATTGCAAATGCACTTGACCCAACTAATAAAGCAGCAACTAAACTCATTTTTGTAAATTTCATATATTCTCCTTGTTTTCTTACAAATTTCAAGGGGCAGTATATCACACCACTTCCTTAATAACTTATTAAATCTTTATAATTCGCATTGTTTTCAGCTATAATTCTCATATGAAACAATTAATTGATATATTTTTGATATTATTAAGTCTATTTCTTTTAAGTGCTTGTAGTATTCAAACGACAGCTTCACCATCGCAAAACAGTGCTTTAAACACTATTTCTACCTCAACTGCAGATACACAAAAAGGTTCTTTGCAAAAAACATTAGATGATTTTTTAGAGAATGATTGGGATAAAACAATGCAAAAAGACAAAAAGATTCAAAAAAAATATAGTAAAAAAAAGGAAAGAAATTTTACACTTCAAGAGTATGTGGACAAAGCTACTGCTTATAAAAAAGCACACCCTTCTGATTATGAGCATTCAAATGTTCATAAGTTAGAGAGTATGCCTATCATTGGAAAACAGAGATAAAAAGACCTAGCTAAAAGAGTTTACTTTACATCCCAAGACATTACTGTTTTTCCATTTTCATCTGTCTGGGCTGCTGCCATTCCCATTATGTTATATCCACTATCAACATAATGTACTTCACCTGTAACGCCTGAACTTAAATCACTTAAAAGGTACATTGCAGAGTTTCCAACCTGTGAAGTCGTTACATTTCTCTTGAGTGGTGCATTTACTTCATTCCAGCTCAATATCTGTTTAAAGTCACCTATACCTGCTGCTGCTAAAGTACGGATAGGTCCCGCAGAGATAGCATTTACACGCTGCCCTTTTTTTCCTAAATCAACTGCCATATATCTTACTGTTGATTCAAGAGCTGCTTTTGCAACACCCATAACATTGTAATTTACTACATACTTTGGTCCACCAAGATATGAAAGTGTAAGGATTGATGCATCATCTGTTAAAACAGACTCTAGTTTGTTTGTTAAATCTATTAAAGAGTACACACTAATGTCCATAGCAATTTGAAAGGCTTCTTTGCTTGTTTTCATAAAAGAGTCACTCAGTGCTTCTTTTGGTGCAAAAGCTACAGAGTGCACCAAAAAATCTATCTTCCCAAAATCTTTAGCTATTTTAGCAGCTAAAGCATCCATATGTTCAGGATTTGAAACATCCAGTTCATACACATACTCACTACCAAACTCTTTGGCAATAGGTTCAACTCTTTTTTTGAGTGCATCATTAAGATAAGTAAATGCCATCTCTGCACCCTGTGCAGCACAAGACTCAGCTATCCCGTATGCTATAGATTTATTATTTGCGAGACCTACTATTAAGCCTTTTTTTCCTTTCATTATCATTCTTTAGTTTCCTTTTAGTTATTTTCTATTTCTTGTGCAAATTGTATCATGCTACAAAAGTGTTCCGCATAGAGTGCTGCACTTCCTACTAAAATACCATCTACATTATTAAGAGATAGTACCTCTTTAGCATTTGTAACCTTTACACTCCCTCCGTATAAAAGAGGAGCTTTAGATTTCTCTTTTAAAGCGGTGTGCACATCTTCTATATCTTCTAAAGTAGGTGTAAGTCCAGTTCCTATCGCCCATACAGGTTCATAAGCGATGATAAGGTTTTCATACTCTGTATCTATTCCCTCATATTGGGCAGAGATATACTCCATCATCTCCTCTTTTCCTGCTTCACGCTTTGCAAGAGGCTCACCAACACAATAGACAATTTTAAAACCTAAATCTTTATAAAAGTTAAATTTTTTTACTAATAACTCTTGTGTTTCTCCAAAAATATGACGCCTTTCACTATGTCCAATAAGAATAGTTTTAATGGAAAATTCTTCTAGGTGTACTAAACCTAACTCTCCAGTAAAAGCACCCTCTTTTGTAGGATAGGCATTTTGCGTGCCCACTACTATGTCAGTTGCATTATCATCAAGGCTAGATGGAGCAGGAAATACCAAAACTTCTTGAGAAACACTATTTGACTTCACAAAATTATCTAATTCTGCAATATAAGCATTTGTCTCTTTTCTTGTAAAGTTCGTTTTTAAATTTGCTGCTATTATCATCTTTTAAACCTTTATATTATTTTGGAACTATTAAAGAAGCTACACCAGGAAGTATTTTCCCCTCAAGTAACTCTAACGAAGCACCGCCACCAGTTGAAATAAAACTCATCTCTTCATCAAGCCCTATTCTTTGTACTAAGTCTGCTGTATCACCACCACCAACTACGGTAGTTGCATAACTATCTGCCACAAAGTGCGCTATTTTACTTGATCCACGCGCAAATTTCTCCATCTCATAAACACCCATTGGACCATTCCAAAGTACTGTTTGTACATCAGACAATCCCTCACGGTAAAGTCTCACAGTAGCGGGACCAATATCTAGACCCATCCAAGCATCTGGAATCTCTTGTGCTGTTACTATTTTACTTACCGCATCTTCACTAAACTTATCAGCGGCAATAACATCGACAGGCAGATAAAGCTTCACACCAAGTTTTTTCGCTTCATCCATAACATCCTGCGCATCTTCTAAAAGGTCATCTTCTACTAATGATGCACCAATGTTATATCCCATTTGCTTTAAAAATGTAAAAGCCATTCCTCCACCGATAAAAATCTTATCTACCTTTGGAAGCAAATTTGTAAGTGCTTCAAGTTTTCCAGAAACTTTACTCCCTCCAACTATAGCAGCGAAAGGACGAACAGGTTTATTAATCAGTTTACCAAAAAATCGAATCTCTTTTTCCAGTAAAAACCCTGCTGCTTTGTGTGCATCATCAAAAAAATGAGTTATTCCCTCAACAGAAGCATGAGCACGATGAGATACACCAAAAGCATCATTAATATAGATATCCGCCATATCTGCAAGTTTTGCTGAAAGTTCTTTGTCATTTACTGTCTCACCTACTTCAAAACGCAAATTTTCAAGTAAAAGGATATCACAACACTTCATAGCTTCTATCTTTGCTAAAGCATCATCTCCAACGACATCATCCGCCAAAACAACTTCACGCTTGAGTAGATGGTGCAGTCTTCTTGCAACAGGAGCTAAACTATACTTTTTATCCACTTCACCCTTTGGCCGCCCTAAATGTGATGCTAAAATAACTGCACAGTCTTGATCGAGGCAGAAGTTTATAGTTGCTAAAGCAGAACGAATTCTTCTATCATCCGAGATATTACCAAATTCATCCATCGGAACATTAAAATCGCAACGAATAAATACTTTTTTCTTCTCTAACTCTAATCTTTTTATATTTAATAATTCCAATATTTTTCCTATTTAGAGATATGAAGTGCCATATCTACAAGTCTCATAGAGTAACCCCACTCATTATCATACCAAGCCATGATTTTTACCATATCGCCACCGATTACCTGAGTTAAATCTTCTGCAACTATAGAGCTATACTCACATCCTACAAAGTCTTGAGAGACTCGCATCTCTTTGTCCATAAGCAAAAGCCCTTTAAGTCTGTTATCTGCTGCTTCATTAAATACAGCAGTCACTTCCTCTTGAGTAGTTTCTTTTTTCACAACAACATTTAAGTCAACCATAGAGACATCTGGTGTAGGAACACGAACAGATTGACCATGTAAACGACCTTGAAGTTGTGGCATTACCAAGCTAATCGCTTTTGCAGCACCAGTAGTTGTTGGAATCATATTTATAGCACCTGCACGCGCACGACGCTTATCTTTTGAATGTTTTACATCTAAGATATTTTGATCATTTGTATAGGAGTGAATAGTTGTCATAAGACCCTTTTGTATTCCAAATGCATCATCAAGAACACGAGCAACAGGACCTAAACAGTTTGTAGTACATGAAGCATTTGAAACTATCTTTTGTCCATTATACAACTCTTCATTTACACCCATTACAAATGTTGGTGTCTCTTTATCTTTTGCAGGAGCAGAAAACAGTACTTTTTCTACGCCATTGTCAATATGTACCTGTGCAGACTCTTGTGTTAAGAAAACACCAGTACACTCTAAAACCATATCTGCACCACACTCAGCAAATTTGAGATTTTTTGGATCACGATCTGAAAATACTCTTATTGTATGCCCATCTATATTGATGTTTTCATCATCAATTTGTTCAACATTGCTTTGAAAAGTTCCATGAACAGAATCATTTCTTAAAAGATACAACATCATATCCATACTCGCCATATCGTTAATTGCTACTACCTCAACATCATCTCTAGTTGCAGCTATACGAGCGACACAACGACCAATTCTACCAAATCCATTAATTGCTATTTTTAGTGCCATTATATTTCCTATAATTTTAATTCAGTAATTTTATCCAAATTTAGATATAATTGCCTTTAAATGAGAAATATTGCACTTTTTGGAGGCTCTTTTGATCCTCCTCATATTGGTCATGAGACTATAATCAAAGAACTAACAAAACTAGACTATATCGATGAAATAATCGTTATACCTACATTTTTAAATCCTTTTAAAAGTAACTCATTCGCACCTGCTAGACTTCGTTTAGAGTGGCTTCGTGAAATATTTTCCTCAGAAAAAACAGTAAAAGTGAGTTCCTACGAAGTAGATCAAAAAAGAAAAGTCCCCACTATAGAGAGTGTAAAGCACTTTTTAAAAGAGTATGACAAAATATACCTTGTCATAGGTGCAGATAATTTAAAAAATTTACATCAGTGGTACAAGTTTGATGCACTTCAAAAGTTGGTAACTTTTATAGTTGTTTCAAGAGGTAAAACAGAGATACCAAATAATTTTATACACTTAGATATAGACATAAAGGTATCTTCAACAGAGTTAAGAGCAAAAATCGATGCAGATATGCTCTCAAAAATAAATGCAGAAAAAATACTACAATATTATAAGGAACATAATGAATAATAGAATGCAAAAAATAACAGATGTCTTAGACAAAAATAAAGCAGAGGCTATAGAGGTTTTTGACCTTCGTGAAAAAAATTACTTCGTAGATTATGCAATCATTGCATCATCACTCGGAACAAAACATACAACAGCACTACTCGATCACCTTAAAAAAGAGCTCAAACCAGAAGAAAATTTCAACAATATAGATGAGAGTGGTGACTGGGTTGTCGTTGACTTAGGAGATGTTCTCATTCACATAATGACACCAGAGTATAGAGTCAAATACGATATGGAAACTTTTTTAACTGAATTAGGTAAAGAAACCTCTTTTTAAAAAAAACTATACAAATAACTTATATATATCTTTACTTTAATTAATAATATATTAAGATAAAGTGACTTATAATAGAAGTATATAACACAAGGAGGGTATGTTCAAATGAATAATATCAAAACAGTAAGTGTAAGTTTAGTAGTAGCTTCAATAGTTGCCTTAAGTGGATGTGGTTCAGATTCGGTGAGTACTGTCGTTGATGGTTTATCTGGTGGGGATGCTTCATCAACAGGTACAGAAGGTGTCACTCCTAGTAGTTCTTATGATTGTTCGTATGATTTAGTACATCCTGGTACTCCTACTGTCACAATAAGTCTCTCTGCTACAGGAGAACTTACATGTTCTCAAGAGGCTGGATACCCTGAATTAAAATTTAAGGATGGGGTAAATGAAATATCTGTAACACAACTAGTTTCAACACAAGTTGTTGATAGCGATGCAGGTGTTGCAACAGTCACTTATGACTTACAAGCAGGTACGGAACATCTTGTTGGTTCACATCCTAAATATGGTAAAGTTGATTGTGTAACACGATATGATGTAGAGTTACCACTGAATGTTTATAGTGCTGATAATTTAAATGCCTTTGATTTTTATAATTATCAAAAGTTATCTACAACTTGTCCTGATTGGGTAGATAATGAGGATGACTATAATCCAACAAGAATGTCAATGACAGCAGAAACAACTATTACTGATAGTTCAGGTAAGACTTCTACAATATCTTCATACCTACACTATTAAACTTACGCTAGATTAGATTTCAATACTCTTGGAATCTAACCTCTTTTTACTTATTACTCTTCTCTAAAATATTTCTGTAATTATAAATAGACTCTACATACTTCACTGGTTCTTCCCCTCTAGCATATCCGTATTGTAAATTTCTATAATACTTTTTTTCAGATAACAGAGGAAGTACTATTTTTAAATCACTCCAAATATTTTGGTTCAATCCTATCTCTTGGGCTAAACTTTGCGCATCACGAATATGTCCTAAACCAATATTGTATGCTGCCAATGCAAACTTTAATCTATTTTCACCCTCTACCTCTTTAGGTACAAACTTCAACATCTGTTTGAGATGTCTTGTTCCCCCTACGATACTCTGTTTTGGGTCTAAACGATTTTTGACATGTAAAAGTTTTGCTGTATGGCGAGTAAGCATCATTAAACCACGCACACCTGTAAAACTTTTTGCCTTAGGGTTCCAATGTGACTCCTGATAAGAGATAGAGGCGAGTAGCGTCCAAGGTATTCCAAATCGTGTTGCAGCCTCTTGAAATAGCTTCTTATATTTTGGAAGTCTTGTTTTGACTCTTTTATAAAACATCTTAGTACTATAGTAATCAAAAAAAAGTACATAGGAGTAGTAATGGTCTTTTAACTCTGCCATTTTGCCACTTTGGTTAAAGTTGTTGAGCCAAGCATACATATCTGCTTCTAATTCATTAGAGCCCTTTTGCAAAACCCATGCTAACTGCTCCCGACCACTGATAGAAAAAGCCATCGATATTTCAGGAAAGTATCTAATATTTAAGGCATATACATTTGAGGCAGCTATTGTACAGTCTATCTTATGTTTTGATACTGCATTGAGTAGCTCTTCTGTAGAAAGAGTAGAAGTAAAACTGACATTAACATCATACCCATCATTTTGCAGTGCTCGTATTGTCTCACTGTAGCTTGTATCTTCCCCTACTGTAATTTTTAAACCACTCAACTCTTCAACATCTCGAGGGAAAGAAGCTGTTTTTAGCATCGTTCTGTTACACACCACCTGTTCTTGTATCTCAAAATAGGATGGTCCAAAGTGAAGTTCTTTCTCTCGAAGTTTTGTTTTGACTAATGATGCAGAAACTATATCTATATCTTCATTTTTTCCGAGTTCCAAAGCCTCTTTTTGCGTATGTGCAGTTGTTATGTGAAGTTTTACACCTAAATGTTTGGCATAAGCACTTAAAAGGTCATATTCGAATCCTTGCGGCGCATTCGCACCAAGGTAGTAACTCGATGATGCATTTAAAAGAACGACATTAAGAACTTTTTTTCTTTTTATCTTTTGTAAAGAGGAGAGTTTATGTATCTTTTTTCCAGGCATATAAGCAGAGTGACTAAGCCATCCAAAGGAGAAAAAAGAGAGTGCAAGAAATATTGCTAAAAAAGAGTAAATGTACTTATTCATCACACTAGTTTACATCCTTAAACTTATGCAAAAATAAAGCGGTTTACTCCATTCTCATACTCATGTGCTAAAACTTGAGAGTGTGCTTTAAGTATAGAGTCTACAAGGTACAAACCTAGACCAAAACTATTTTTAGAAGGATTATCTTTTGTAAAGGGTTCAATATAAAAACTTAAAGGGTGGGGTAAACGCTCCCCTAAACTCTCAAAACAGAGTTCTTCATTTTTTAAAACTATCTTTATATGTGAGTCTGTAGAGTATTTCATAGCATTATCTATCATGTTTTTAATAGCTGTTGTATAGAGTCTGTAGTTCGCATGAATCTTTGCATCACAATCAACACTCACACTTACAGCATTTTCTTCTACCATAGCCATATCTATAGCCCCATCTATAATATCTACCAATCTATACTCGCTAAAGTCTCGCTTATCATCTAAACTAGTCACCTCTTCAATAAGGGCAAATTCAGTAACTAAATTTTCTAAACGCTTAAAAATACTAGTAAATCTAATGCGCTGTTTTTCAGAATCGAGCATCTGAGTTGCGATTGTTCCCTTAGCAATAGGTGTCTTTAACTCATGCATCAAATTGCGTAAAAAGAGTGTTCTTGCTTCAAGGAGGGTATTTATTTTACCTCGAGTAGACTCTATCTCATTAGCAACTAAACCTATCTCATCACAATTATTCGTTTTAAAAGAGATGTTCATATTTCCATCACCAAAAAGTGCTATCTTTTTTCGTAAGCGAATAAGTGGTCGTAGTTTTTGTAGGACAAGGATGAAAGAGAAACTAATAATCGCGAAAATAGTGCTATAGACATAAAGTAGATTAATAAAATTATAGGGTTTTAAATCTTCATCTTTTATGAGGATAGCGGCATCTTTGGTTTGCATGTGAAAATAGATAGTTTTTTTATACTCAATCATAGTAGCACGAATTTTAGTGATTGTGTTTTGCGTATAGAGCCCTGATTCATTAAGCATCAAAGAGGATTTTACAGTTTCAAAACCTTCTCGTTTTAAAATATGCCCTTTTTTGATTACTGCTTTTTGATCCTCTTTATCTTGCACAACTTGCATTTTATATATGGCTAAATTTGCTTCAAGCATAATCTCTGAACTACGCTGTTGCTGATGATCTCGGTAGATTTGAGTAATTACCGAGTATTTTGTAAAAATGTGGTCGATATACTGCTGTTTATTGAGTTTATAAAACTCCCAAAATATTACACTTACACTCACCAAAGAGACAGAGAGTGCAAAGAGAACAGTAATTAAAACAGCATGTTGTTTCATAGTTATTTTAAAAGTTTGTAACCAACACCACGAACAGACTCAATAAGTGACTTATCACCTATTTTATTTCGTATTCTTCCCACCATAACATCTATACTTTTATTTGAAGAGTCTTCATTAATTGCATTGACATTATGAATGAGATCTTCTCGAGAGACAACAAGTCCCTGTTTTGCGATCATATAAGAGAGTATTCCAAACTCAGCATTTGTAAGATCAATAGTTCTTCCCTTATAAGTAATCACCATTGTCGCTTTGTCACACTTAAAATCACTCTTGTTTTCAGCTTTTTCTTCACTCTTTGCTTCATAACGGCGTAAAACTGAGTGTATTCGTGCTTCAAGTTCACGAGGATCATAAGGTTTTGGCATATAATCATCTGCCCCAAGCTCAAGAGCCTTTATCTTATCAGTCACATCAGAACGCGCAGAAGAGATAATAATAGGAATATCTTGACGCTCACGAATCGCTTCACATACTTCAAGACCATCCATTCCAGGGAGGGTTAAATCTAAAATCACCAAATCAAAAGGCTCTAGTTTTAAGATACTTACGGCTTTAAAAGGGTCATCTTCTGTGATAACCTCAAACTCAAACTGCTCAAGATACTCTGTAAGAATCTCCGCTAGTTCTAAATCATCTTCAATCATTAATATTTTATTCATACGCTAATCCTAACAAACTTTATTAATATTTTGGTAAACCCGTACATAAAACTCATCTCTTGAAAAATCTTTGATAAGGTAATCATCTGCTCCACAGTGGAGTAAGGAACTTGTATAGTAAGAGTTACTCTCATCAGATAAAATGATTATTTTTAAATTTTTCAAAGCTTTTTGTGATCTTGCAAACTTCACTACTTCAACAGCTCTCACATAAGGTTCATTAAAATCAACAATAAGAAGTTCTGTTTCTGGATGAAGAGTAAGTTTTTCATATGCTTCTTCATTGTTATGCACACTAAATACTTTGAAACTGTGCAGAGTAAGATTTTGTTTTAAGTAACTGTTATATATTTTAGAATCACTCACTATCATGGTAGTTATTTTTTTATTCGCATGGAGTTGTTGCAATTTTTTAATAACCATAGCTTCGTTATCATACTTTATCTTTTTTATATATCCAACAATTTGAGCACCCTCGAAACCATCAAAAAAATCTTCATTTATTTCTGAAGTAAATAGAAGAGGTGCAAGGTAGTGCTTATTAAAAAGTGCAATAATTTCACCATGTGGTGCATCTTTGAGTATATGATTTACTACAGCATACTCATAGCGTCTTTGTGATAGCATTTTTTTGGCCTCTGCATAAGAAGAAGCCATATCGTACTCAAACTCACCTAATGCATCAAGAAGCTCCTTAAATACTGCCTTTACTATAATACTCTCTTCTACTATTAAAAGTTTTGGCATCACAACTCCTTGTATAAAGTGAGCTATTATAAAATACTCTAGCTTAAGAGTACCTCTAAACTATGAGAAGTGTTATATGATATGCGATAAATGCCATTACATACGCTGTTACCGATGTAAAAAAGAAAAGATAAAAGAAATACTTTATATGCCCTGCTTCACGCGTAAAAACTATTGATGCCGCTAAACAGGGAAGGTATATCATGATTACCACAATAAAAGCAATCGCTGATGCAAAAGAGATATTTTCACTAATGGCAGTTACTAAAGAGTTACTCTCTTGGTCTACATCAGATCCTAAAGCATATAAAACGCCTAAGGTTGAGACAACAACCTCTTTTGCAGCTAAACCAGTTTGTAGTGCCACGCTCATTTTCCAGTCAAATCCAAGTGGTTCAAAAATAGGCTCAGAAAACTTTCCAATAGAGCCTAAATAACTCTGTTCTAAAAGAGCCTCATCCAACTTGTTTTGTAGGTGCATCTTTTCACTTTCGCTTACTGCCATTTCTATCTTACTTGCATACTCTTGTTGTAGCGTCAAATTATGTGGGTAGTTACTTAAAAACCATACAAGCATTGCAGCGCCTGCAATAAAAGTTCCTGCTTTTTTCAGATACATCATAGTCTTAGTTAAAACAGTATGCCAAATAAGCTTTACTGAGGGCAGTCTATATTTTGGCATCTCCATAACAAAAGGTTCATCCACCCCTTTAAACGCAGTCAGTTTTAAAACTTTTGCAGCGATTAAACCAAGCATAGCCCCACTTACATAGATAAAAAAGAGAATATTCCCTGCCATGTCAGGAGAAAAGAATGCCCCTGCAAAAAGAACATACACAGGAAGCCTAGCCCCACAAGACATAAAGCCAATGATGAAGAGCGTTAAAAGTCTATCTCTATCATTTTTTAAAATTCTCGCACTCATATATGCAGGTATAGAACATCCAAAACCAGTAACAAGTGGTATAAAACTCTGTCCATGAAGCCCAAACTTATGAAAAAATCCATCGAGTAAAAAGGCAACACGACTCATGTACCCAGTACTCTCCAAAAGAGCGATTCCTATAAAAAGTATAATAATATTTGGTACAAAAAGCACAACAGCACCTACACCAGCGATAACACCATCGACAATCATTGAACGAATATCATCATTTGCTATAGTTGCGCCTATCGTATCACCCAACCAGATAAAAAAAGAATCAATATAATCCATAGGAATTGCACCTATCTCAAATGTTAACTGAAAAAGTGCCCACATAAAAAAGAGAAAAATAGGAATTCCGAAAATAGGATGAATTAAAATATTGTCAATTTTTTCAGTAAGTGTTTTTTTTTCTTTCACACTCTCTTGCTTTACGACTTCAGCAACTACACCACGGTTAAACGATGCATACTCTTCAGCAAAGGCTTCTTTGACATCATCACTATCATGATGGAGTTCTATATGCTTACTTGCTTCTATTAAAATAGGTTGTAGTTCTGTCCAAATCGGCTCATCATGTAACTCTTCATAAGTTCTTTTATTGTTTTTTAGAAGGTTTATAGCAATGTTTCTATAACTATTTTCCGATTGAAATTTATGCTTATCAAGATACCAAACTATCTGTGCTATCTCCTCTTCTACAGGTTCACTAAAGACAAGCTTTGGTCTGTTTTTACTACTCTCATGTTTCATAACCACTGCATCAATTAAATTCGCTATACCCATTTTGGTAGCAGCAGAAACTTTAATACAAGGAACACCAATAAGCTCAGACATATACTCTGCATCGATAATGATATTTTCTTTTTCAGCTTCATCACTCATATTAAGAGCTATAATTACTTTTTTACTCATTGTTAAAAGTTCAGATGTAAGTTGTAAATTTTTCTCTAAGTTTGTAGAATCAACCACATTAATAATAATGTCATAATCCTCCGCACATAAATAATCATGAGTCACTCTCTCTTCTATAGTATAATCAGTAAAAGCGTAAGTTCCAGGAAGATCTACTACAGTAAAATGGTACTTTTTATAATCAAAGAGCACTTCTGTTTTATCAACTGTTACCCCTGAAAAATTACCCACATGAAGATGCGCATTTGATACAGAGTTAATAAGCATACTTTTTCCAACATTAGGCTGCCCAACAAGTGCTACTTTTATATGATTTGCAGTTATAGGACACTGTTTTTCTATTGTATTCATATTTTTTCAACCTCTATAAGTTGGGCTTCTTGCGCACGCAGTGCTATACGCATCTTTCCAATTTTGACTTCTATGGTACTTTTCGCAGGAGCATGTTCTAGAACTTCTAAAATGGCCTCTTTCATAATGCCAAAAGATATAAGTCTCTGCTTTAAGTCACCCTTAGTATTGAGTTTGAGAACCTTAACACGACAAGCTTTTTCACAATCTTTTAATGTTTTCATAACTGTTTCTTTCTTTATTTTTTAAAATTATAATCATTATCAATTAAACATCTGCTTAATTTAGCTAATTTATTTGGTATAATTACAATAATAACACTTTAAAGGTAATATATGAAATTTTTATGGAAACCCTCTTCGCACTTTAATCTCGCTAATCTTTTTACTTTTGTTAACATCACGGCGGGTTTAATGGCTACTTACTTTATCACACAAAACAATTTTGTTTTAGCAATTGCACTTGCTTGGGTAGGTGGGGCTTTTGATATTTTTGATGGAAAGATTGCAAGAAAGTATAATCTTAGTAATGAATTTGGCGTTCAACTCGATAGTTTTGCAGACTTTTTAAGTTTTGTTCTTGTACCTGTATTTCTTATTTTTCAAGCAGTCTATGCGACCCAACTGAGTGGAATAACTTTAATTACTGCATCAATCATCAGCATCTACTATGTTATTTCAGGTCTTCGTCGTCTCATTCACTTTAACTTAAATGCTGATGCAGGAGAAGTCGATAAATACTTCACAGGTGTACCAACTCCACTTGGTGCCATTCTTTTATGGTTAGTGTATTTAACAAATGCCTATGAGATTTTACCTGCTTATGTAGTAATGTTAGCAATGCTTGTTATTGCTTGGACTCTGAACTCACAGATAAAAGTAAGACATCCTTAAACGATATACCTCTTTACACAGCCCATCCATGAAGAAGACAGGAAGTATACCTAAAGAAATAATACTAATTTATTCAAATCATTTATTATTAACTGCATACTTACCACTTCCCAAGAGTGCTATTAAAATACTCATGATAAAAAAGAGAAGCGGAGACTCTACACTTAGTCCACCATATTTTCCTAAAGATAAAGAAAAGGAATAAGCGAGAAACATTGCCATAAGCATATTCAGAGCTAATACACCAGATGCAATCCGTGCATATAATCCCAATATAATAAATATTGGGGCAATCAGTTCACCAAAATAAACCCCATAAGCAAAAAACTCTGGTATTGAATGTCCAATTAACATCTTTTTTATACTCTCTACACCATGTATCATTTTATGAATACCATGAAAAAGAATCAATATACCTACACTCACTCTTAATATTAGTTTTGCTATGTCAGTTGTATTAAACATTTATCTCTCTTTTTTTCTAAATTTACACGCGCCAACTGAAATAATTTTACCCATATTCACAGTCTCTTTTATATATAGTAAGGTCCCAACAGGATCTGCATCACCAACTTCTTCTGAAATAATTTTTAATAAATCTTTTTCAACTGTTACAGTCCATACTTTTTCATAATTGTATTTAGTTTCAATTTTCATAATAACATCATATCAAATTATTATATAAATTGATAACAAAATCACAAATAAATCACAGAAAAACCAAATAAAAAAGAGAGTAACAAGTAGAGTAGAAGAAAAAAACAGAAATAATAAATAATAGACAATAAAGTCAATAAATAAAAATAGAAAGTAATTTAAAAAAGTAATTGGGGGAAAGAATAAAGTAAAGAACAACCAACTAGGCAGCGACCTACATTTCCAGTCCTGAAAGGACAAGTATTATCAGCGATGAGGGGCTTAGCTTCTGGGTTCGGAATGGGACCAGGCGTTTCCCCCTCTCTATAG
>JALSUU010000271.1 GCA_027071075.1 Sulfurimonas sp.
GCTTCCTCTTTTTGTGGAAGCTGTTTGTTTGCCTTACTCATGGCTCTATGGATGGCTTTTGTATCTCCCAGTTTTGCAGCAGATTTTGCTTCACCGATGGCAACATCATAACTTCTTTTAAGGGCTGCTTTTTGCTCCTCTATCTCTCGAAGTTGTTCCTCTTTTTGCTCTTTGAGTCTGAGTTCACGCAGTCGCAGTTCATCAAGTTTTGCATCAACTGTTTTATGTTTCTGTTTGAGTTCTCGCTCAAGTTGTGAACCTCTCTCAATGAGTAGAGAGAGCTTCTCTGAGTTGTCTCCATAGACAGCTTTTGCTTCTTTGACTATGGTGTTGTTTATCCCATAGCGTGATGCAGTCTCAAAAGCGTAACTCTTTCCTATGATACCCTGCATAAACTCATAAGTGGGTTTTCTCTGCTCTTCATCATAGATAGCCGCCATCAGTTCTACATCATCACGGTCAGCCATGAGTGCTGCAAGTCTTTTGTGGTGGGTAGTTACTACAACTTTTTGTCCTCTTTTGATGAGATCATCTAAGATGACTTTAAAAAGAGCGGCTGCCTCATCTGAGTCTGTTCCAAGCTCTATCTCATCCACTCCAAGAAGGGCATTATGCTCTTGAAATATTCTAGAAAACTCCTGCATACGACCAGCAAAGGTTGAAATGTCATTTTTTACACTCTGCGGGTCATCAATGATGCTCAAAATTGTTTTAAAGTTTCCTATATGAGACTTCTCTTTGTTGAGCTTCATAGGTATAATATACTTTGCCATAAAGGCTGATGCAAGGAGGGATTTAAGTAGCATTGTTTTACCACCCGCATTGACCCCAGTTACCATTAAAATATTTTTTGAAAAATCTACATTTATCGGTTTTGCATTGTGTAGGGCAGGGTGTATAAAATCTTTGAGAACTATTTTTGAGTCTTTTTTACTTTTTACAATCTCTATGTTTTTACTCTTCGCGAACAAGACTCTTGCTTGATAGTTATCAAACTTTGAAAACTCTTTATCTATGAAGTTTATAAAGGCTTGAAGTTCCCCTAACTTTGCCGAGAACTCTTTCGCGTATTGGTAAAATATCGCCTCGCGTTCTTGTTCTATAAAGCGTATTTTCTCTTTTGATTTTAAGATATTATCAGGTGCTACAAAGAAAAAACCACCCGTTGAGCGTCCAACAACTGCCCCTTTAAGTACATGGTTAAAGCCACCACGCACTAAAAGACAATCTTCATTATTTACAAAGTGAACCTGTGTATCTACAAGGTACCCAGCGAGTTTTGAACTTGACATCATACGCTTAAGTGCGCCATTCATATCGTTTTTATGCTCTTTTATTCTTTGTGAGAGTCCAAAGAGTGTCTCATCAAGATTCTCTTCAAACTTTCCATCATTGGTGAAGTACTTCTCTATCTCCGTAAACTTCTCAGGGATATCAAACTTAGAAAACCACTCCCCAATGATACCCTCAAGGTTACGGTTTTTAAAGTAGCGAAAATATCGCACAATTTTTACTATCTCAAAAATCTGTTCAAAGTTTAAAACACCATGTTTTTTGAGATGCCCCTTTATCTCATAAAAAGGGATTACTTTAGGAGGGGCTTTAAACTCAAGTTTATCAAGAGCCGTGATGTACTTGAAATGAAGCTCTTGGTCACCCTCAATGTAGAGAGAAGTGTAGCGAGAGAAGAAGCTTACAAACTGTTCTATATGCTCACTTAAATCGAGCTGTTTTACTAGTTTTTCTATTTTTGATTGTTTGTTTTTTTGCATTATTAAAGTATCTATTTATTTTATATTTTAATGGATTGTAGCACACTTGTAATTAGGGGGTGCTAAAGTACTTTGAACTTGCTACTATATTTTAAGATTTTTTTATAAAAGATGAGATATAATAAAAAGTAATTTAAGAGTCTTGACTCTACTCTCAAAATAAGGATAAATATGTCAATTAAATTAAAGTTGATTATTACTGTTTTAGTGAGTATGCTTTCGTTAGCTACTGCTATTACTTTAGTTGCTCAAAATAAAGCAACAGCAAATATGGAAGAGGGAGGTCTTAAAAAGCTTGAGGCTATTACCGAATCTAAAAAAGGTGAAATAAGCCACTACCTAGGTTATATTAAGAGTTTATTAACTTCACTTGCTGGGCAAAAGGGTACGCATGATGCCTTTTTAGCACTTGATGATGCATGGTATAAAATAGCAGATGAGGTAAATCTTAATGTAGCAGATGTAACATCTTCACTTGAGAGCAACTATGCAAGCAACTATATTGCAAAGGTTGATTATGCTGTTCCTGGAGCTGTGCAAAAAAGGGATATTGGTGCTTACATTCCTAAAAATGTAAATGCAAAAGTAGCGCAGTATATGTTTATAGTAGATAACAATGAAAAACTTGGTGAAAAAAATGGAATGTCTTATAATCCAAAATATGCAGTAAGCTCTTATATGAACATACATAAGGAATACCATACTTCGTTCAATAAATTTTTAGAAAGTTATGGTCTGTATGATATTTTTATGGTTGACTTAAAGGGAAATGTGATTTATACAGATTTTAAGGAGAAGGACTTTTCTACAAATCTTAAAAATGGTATCTATAGTAATACAGGTATTGCAAGAGCCTATAACGATGCACTCTCTTTAAATGAGGGTGAGATAGCCTTTGATGATTTTGCTCCTTATGAGCCAAGCTACAATGCTCCTGCAGCTTTTTTGGCTACACCTATGTTTATAGATGGTACTAGAGTGGGTGTAATGATCTTCCAGATGCCAGTTGATGCTATCAATGAAATCATGCAGTTTGGTGGAAACTATAAAAAAACTGGTCTTGGTGAGAGTGGTGAGACATATTTAGTAGGGTCTGATTATATGATGCGAAGTAACTCCCGTTTTGTCAAAGATATTAAAGATACTGTAGTACAAGCTCTAGGGACTACTATTGGGGTTTGGAAAGTGAAGACAAAGAGTACAGAAGATGCTTTTTCTCACTCAATAGAGCGTGAACAAGGGATAATCTTAGATTATAGAAATATTAGTGTTCTAAGTGCTTACGATACTTTAGATGTATATGGGAAGACAAAGTGGGTAGTTGTTTCTGAAATTGATGAAGATGAAGCTATGCAACCAGCGCATGAGCTAGTTACTTATATTATTATCACCTCTATCATAGTATTTCTCATCTCTTTACTTATTACTATCTTTATGATTATTCGTGTTGTTGTGAAACCACTCAAAGAGTTAGAAAAAAGAGCGGATGACTTAGCAAATGGTGAGTCCGATTTAACTGCTAGACTTGCTGTAATTGGGAGGGATGAAATCGCTATAGTTTCTACACATATCAATAGTTTTATAGAAAAAGTGCAAGATACTATTACACAAGCAAAAGATACTGGAAGTGACAATGCTACTGTCTCTGCAGAGTTAGCAAAAACATCACTAAATATAGGTGGACAGGCAGAAGATGAACTTAAAATAGTAGATGATGTAAATGCACAAGGGGAAAATCTGCAAGCTGTACTGATAACTGCTATAGAGAATGCACAAGAGACGAAAGAGGAAATAGATGGAGCAAATAAGTCGCTTCAAAACTCAACTACACTCATTGATAATTTAACAAATGAGATAAATATACGATCACAAGAGGAGTTAGAACTCTCAGAAAGATTGAGTTCTCTCAACTCTGATGCAACACAAGTAAAGTCAGTTCTTGAAGTGATAGGTGATATCGCAGATCAGACAAATCTTCTCGCACTTAATGCTGCTATCGAAGCTGCTCGTGCTGGTGAGCATGGTCGTGGATTTGCTGTTGTTGCTGATGAGGTAAGAAAACTTGCAGAGCGTACACAAAAATCTCTTATCGAGATAAATGCAAGTATCAATGTAATTGTACAGTCAATTACAGATGCTAGTGATTCTATATCTTCAAATGCCATAGAGATTGAAAAACTTTCAGTAAGTGCTATCGAAGTACAAGATGGCATTACACAAAGTTCTTCAATTATGAGTGATGCCGTTTCAAAGGTTGATAATATGGTGAATGGTTATAAAGATAATACGCTTCAGATTCAAGATATGACGAAGAAGATAGAGAACATTAAAAAGCTTTCAACATCCAATGTTAGAAATGTTGAAGAAGTTGCATCGGCAGCTAATCATCTCTCTTCTATGACTGCAAAACTGAACGAACTATTAAATACTTACAAAAGTTAAAAGAAGAGTTTTTTTGATTTAACTCTTTCTTTAACTCACATTATCTATTTTATTGACAAGAGCTAGCACTAATCATCTCTGCATAGTTTGGAGTCTCTTTTTTTCCTATAAAAGTGTATGTGCCAATGCTTAAAGAGTAGGTAGAACTATTGATGTCCTCTCCATTGCATCGAATTGTTTTGCCTTGTTTATAGTGAAGAACCGCTTCTAGCATTTTATCTCTCTGTTTTTCATTGTAGCTATTGTATGCGACTGCTAAAAGTATAAGGATTAGAACAAATAGCGAGGTGTTTATCTTCTGTGACTTATTAAGTTCTGTAAAGTAGTGCAGAGAGAGAAATAAAAGTCCTGCTACAACTAAACCAGCAAGATAATCCATTAAGCAATGCCTCGTATTTGGTAGGTAATATCTCCTGCACCAAAACCGATGATAAGCCCTCTATCTAAGGTCTGTAAGTCTTGTTTATCTCTTACAACTGTTATATGGTTATTAGCGCGTTTTATAGTATCTGCCATTGTGAGGTTATATGCCTTAAACTTTTCTACAAAATCAATCTCTCTTGGTGCTTCACCTGCTGACCATACGGGTAAAATAATTAGCTCCTGCGCACCCTCAAAACATTTTATAAAGGCATCAAGATTATCAATAGTACGAGAGTACTTATGTGGTTGCCAAATAGCTGTTATCTTGTCAAAACCTTTGAG
>JALSUU010000272.1 GCA_027071075.1 Sulfurimonas sp.
TACTCAAAAAATAGTGCAAAAGAGGAAGAATTTCTAATAGATGCTGTTTTTAATGTGATATTAGATTTAGTTAAGGTACAATTTGAATCACATGGTATTGAAATTAGTTTTAAATATGATAAAATATTAAAACTTTATGGTGATAAAAACATGCTAGAACAGGTTCTTATAAATCTTTTAATCAATGCTAAAGATGCGTATATAGAAGCTGGAGAGAGTGCAAACAGATTTATAGAGATTGAAGTAACAGATGCTCCAACTATTGAGATTACTAATAGGGCAGGTGGTATTTCTAGTGATGTTGCTCAGAGAATATTTACACCTTACTTTACGACAAAAGAGCAAGGTAAGGGAACAGGACTTGGCCTTTATTTGAGTAGGCGAATAATGAGAGAACATTTTAATGGTGATCTCTTTTATGAGGAGATACCAAATGGATCGAAATTTATTCTTGACTTTAGAAGTAAAAATGGGGGGGGGATTGAGAGATGGATATTAACATAAAAGAGTTAGCAGTGCAGACAAAAGAGATAAGGATTCTTTATGTAGAAGATGAAGAGAGTGTAAGAGAGCAAACTATGATGATATTGGGTATGCTTTTTCATCATACAGATGTAGCTTTTGATGGGGAGGATGCTTGGCAGAAGTATCAAAACAGTTCTTATGATATCATTTTTAGTGATATTAGTATGCCACGAATGGATGGTATAGAACTCTCAAAACATATAAAAGAGGAAGACCCCTTTCAAAAGATAGTAATCATTTCAGCATACAATACTGCAGATTATCTTCTTGAAGCGATTGAGATTGGAGTAGATGGGTTTATATTAAAGCCTATTAAGATGGATAAAATAGTGTTAACTATTAAGAAGTTAGTTGATTCTATTTTGTCTAAGAAAATTATGCAATCCTATAGAGAAAACCTTGAAAGAGAGGTGATTGAAAAAACTCGCATCATTCAAGAGCAGGCTGTTACCGATAGTTTAACAGGTCTGCAAAATCGTTTTTCTTTAAATAGATATTTAGAGAATATTAAAGAGAATCATATTTTATTTATCATCAATATTGATAACTTTGATAGTATTAATACCGTGTATGGATATGAGAATGGCAATTTTGTTATCGCTTCACTCGCAAATATATTATCAAAAAACATGTTAAAAAAAGCAAGTTTGTACTATCTTGGACATGATGAATTTGGGATTCTGTGTGATGATAGTTATGGGAAAGATACAGTAGAGAGTTATGCAAAAGAGTTACAATCCCTCATCCTCCAATCAACAATTACTCTCAATGGAAATCTTCTTAAAGGGACAGTTACTATTGCCATATCCACAGGAAATGAGAACCTCTTTAAACATGCGCATATGGCACTCAAAGAGGCAAAGAAAGAGGGAAAAAATCGTATTAAATTTTATGATAAAAATTTAAAGATTGAGAAACTCCAGTCGAGAATACAAGAGTTTAGTCCTATTTTAAGAGATGCTATTGATTTAGATAATATTGTGCCTTACTTTCAGCCTATAGTAGATAATAGAACGAAAGAAGTGTATAAGTATGAGTGTTTGGCACGCATGATTTGTGAGAATGAAGTGTATTCCCCTTTTACTTTCATAGATATAGCAGAACTAATAGGGCTAATGCCTGATATTACACGCATCATAATTGATAAAGCCTTTCAAAAGTTTCAAAGTAATGAGCATAGTTTCTCTATAAATATTACAGAGATTGATCTCAATGACAACTATTTAAAAGAGTATCTTTTAGAGAAACTTCAAGAGTACTCCATAGATCCTTCGCGTGTAATTTTAGAGGTTTTAGAGGGGATAAGTACAACAGGAGTAGAGGAGTCACTTAAACAGCTTAATACACTTAGAGAGCTTGGATTTTCCATAGCAATTGATGATTTTGGAGCACAAAACTCAAACTTTGAGAGAGTCAATGCCATGAAAGTTGATTTTATAAAGATTGATGGTGGTTTTGTGAAAAATATTGCTACGGATGAGAAGTCATATGCTATTGTGAAAAGTATTACAGAGTTTTCTAAAAGTATTGGAGCGAAGGTGATTGCAGAGTATGTGCATAATCAAGAGGTACAAGATCTTGTAGAAAAACTAGATATTGAGTTCTCTCAAGGGTATCACTTTTCAGAACCTAAACCGGAGTTAATAGATGAAGTTTAAGATATTAATAGCAGAAGATGAGAAAGATTTTAGAGATATTTTAGTCTCAATAGTTGATATGATATTTGAGAAATATTTTCCTTCGATGGAGTTGAAAATCTCTGTTGCTAGTAACGGTGAAGAAGAGCTTAATATAGTACAAACAGAGTCACAGGATATTATCATTACAGATATTAATATGCCTGTAATGGATGGAAAAGAGGCTGTGCGTAAAATAAGACTCTTTGATAAGTCTGTGCCTATTCTTGCACTCACTGCAGTGACAGATGCAGGGGAAGTGGAGGAGATTATTCAAAGTGGTGTGAGTAATTATACTTCTAAACCTCTTAATAGAAAACTTTTTATCGCTCAGATAAAAGCTTTTGTAAACTTTTATCTCAAAAGCCAGTTTCAGTATAACAAAAGTGCTGTAAACCTTATGAGTAGAGAGGTTTTTAAGCGAAAAACTATCTTTAGCGTTGAGAGAGTTGAAGATATCTTTGAGTTTTGGGAGTATATCTTAGAACTTAATGAGATGTTTGAGAACAGGATAGAAGATATTTTACAGCATATCTATAATTTGGAAGAGAAGATTATAAGATCAGGTGTTTCAAATGAGATTATTTTAGAGGAGAATTTAGAAAATTACTATTTTACACTCTCTGAGATTGATGCAGAACTTGTTGATGGGTTCTTAGCACTTCACCCTATCGAGAGTCCTAAAGTAAAAAGTGATAAAAATGTTATCAGTTTTGTAGTGCCTAAAGAGAGAGAAGATGTAAAAGAAGCACTCTTGGAAGAAGAATTCTTCGTAGAGACTCAGAGTAAGAAAAACTCTGCGGAAATCTTAAGAGAGGAGATAGAAGAGGCGAGAGCTTTAGACTTACGATACTCTACACATGAAAAAGTTTCCGCTGAAGAACTCTCAGCTGAGTTAGACCCCTCCATGGAGGACAAGATAGAGAACTTTGATGAAGATTTAGAACTTTTGAGAGTAAGAATTTATGACTTTGAGGAGGCATCAGCGGAAGCGGTAAGAGGTATATTAAGTTTGATTGTGGACTCCCTACAGCAGTTTAGTGTTATTATAGAAAATATTGGCCTCTTTAATGTTATCACACGAACCTTTTATAACTTTACAAATTTTTTAAACTCTTTAGATGAGACAGTTTTAGATGACTTACAAAAAAGATTACTTTTAGCAACACTTCTTAAAGGCTTAGTCGATGATTTAGATCACTGGATTGTCAATATTTTTATAGAGAGAAATACACCAGATATTCATTACTTTGATGCATCGTTTGCGGAGAACTGTTTAGAGATAGAATCCATATTCTTAGAAGAAGAGTCAGATGATAGTGAAGAAGATTATGATGAAGATGATGACTCTTTAGAGTTTTTTTAGGAATAAGTGATGAAGACATATAATTATGAAAGTAAAGATAAAAATTTAGAAGAACTCTTTGCAACTGAGTATGATAAGATTTTTGAACACTCTTCGGTACTTATCCAAGTTTTTTCTGGAGAAGAGAGAGAGAAGTTTCAAGAGTTACTCTCATCTTTGAAAAAAATGTTTCCAAAGGCTATTGTTATCGCATCATCAACAGATGGGGAAATATATAATGACAAGGTTCTTTTAAGAAGTAGTGTTGTTTCTATCTCCTTGTTTGATGCAACAGAGTTGAAAATCGCCTATAGTTATGAAGGAGATAGTTTTCTTTCAGGGGAGAAGCTTGCAAAAAAACTCGTTACTCCAAAAACGAAACTACTTATCGCATTTGCTGATGGACTTTTATGTAATGGAGAGGAGTTTTTAAATGGTATCTACTCTATTGCTCCCGATGTGAAAGTAGCGGGTGGTCTCTCAGGTGATAATGCAGAGTTTGAAAACTGTTACGTAGGCTGTGGTGATAGCTTGTACGAAAAGGGTGCTATAGCAGTTGCTCTTGATTCTGATATCTTACAGGTAGAGAGTTTTTATAAGTTTGGTTGGACAAAAATAGGTGTAGCACATACAATAACACATTCTGATAAGAACAGAGTCTATATGATAGATGGGATATCTGCTGTAGATTTTTATGAGAAGTATTTAGGAGGTGACATAGCTAAACAACTCCCTATAACAGGTGTTGAATTTCCCCTTATAATCAAAAAAAAGAGTCTAGATATTGCTAGAGCAGTTATGTATAAACATGATGATGGTAGTTTAAGTTTTGCAGGAAATGTTATTGAAGGCACACAGGTTTATCTAGGTGTTGCTGATATAGATAAAATTAGTCAGTGTCAGCTAGAGCATAAGACTTTAACTGTTGAGAGTTTTTATATCTACTCCTGTATGGCACGTAGAAGATTTTTAGATAAGTTGGTTGAAGATGAGTTAAAACCTTTTGCTCACTTAGCTCCAGCAAGTGGATTTTTTACTTATGGAGAGTTCTATACTGGTACGAAGCCGGAGCTCTTAAATCAAACTTTAACGGCTGTGACACTCTCTGAATCAACAGAGATAAAAGAGATAGGAAAAAAAACAATTCAAAAGGATGAGAATTCTCGTAGAAATACTCTCTCTGCACTCATGCATATTTTAGCAGTGACTACAGAAGAGTTACATAAAGAGAATAATCACCTAGAAAGTTTAAAAGAACAGGTTGAAGCACAAAGCAATTCTTTTGAACTTATTCAGGAGTTAGCACATGTGGGAAGTTGGGAGTTAGATTTAAAAAGTGG
>JALSUU010000273.1 GCA_027071075.1 Sulfurimonas sp.
GCTTTTGCTAAGTGCGGTACCATAGAGCTATCTCCACCCGTTTTTCCATTTTCAGCGGTTGGCATTTGAACCGAATGTGTCCCATCAAATATAACAGGTGCAAACTCTCGCATGATTACCAAGTTACGCATATCAACGACCATGTTTCCATATCCAAAACTATTGCCACGCTCACAGAGATAAACCCCATTTTTTAAAGCATTTTCATAAGTTGCTTCACTACATCCACGCGTCTGCAATACTTTTAAAAGTGGGTATTTCATCGCATCACCTGAGAGAAACTGCCCTTTTTTGATATTTACTTCACACTTTGTTTTTGCACATGCTACAAGCAAGTCTGTTTGACGGCATAAAAAAGCAGGGATTTGTAACATATCTACAACTTGAGCAACTTGTTCTACCTGAGTAGACTCATGTACATCTGTCACTATTTTATAGCCAAAATCATCTTTGACTTTTTGCAAGATTCGTAAACCTTTATCTATGCCAAGACCACGAAATGACTCTAATGATGTACGGTTTGCCTTATCAAAACTTGATTTAAAGTAAAAGTCTATATCTGCATCATTGTGATACTTCTCAAGTGAGGCAGCTATCTTAAAAATATTCTCTTCACTCTCGATTACACAGGGTCCAGCTAAAAGTTTCATACTACTTCTTTAAAATTTAATTTTTGAATATCATTATAGCTAATTCTTTTTAATCTCTACTTAGCACGAGCGACCATAAGTCCAGCAGAAACTATCAAAACTATTCCAAAACTCATACTCAAACTTGGCAGTGCATCACCTAACATCACCCCAACAGCGATAGAAAAAAGAATGTTTGTGTAACTCACAGCCCCTACTATACCAGCTTTTGTCTCTCCATACGCCTTAGTCATTAAAACCTGAGAGAGTGTTGCAAAAATCCCCATAGCAAGAAGATAAATCCAAACAACTCCCTTTGGCATGATAAACTCACTAAAAACAAAATCAAGTTCAGCTATCTGCACATAAGGCGCTAGTAAAAATAGAATTATAGGTCCAATAGTTCCAGTTAACATAAATGACAGTACTATGGCTCTCGTGTCATAGTAGGACTTTAACTCTCTCACAGAAGTATAGGCTAAAGCTGCCCCCACTCCAGAAAATATCCCTAACAAATCATACTTCGTAAAGCCCACTCCACTTGGTTCTGTAATAAATATAATGCCGATAAAGCCAACAAAAACCGCTAACCAACCTTTGAGAGGAAGCTTCTCATTTAAAAACAAAAATGCAAAGATAGCGGTAAAAATAGGAGAAGTTTTAGAGTAAGTCATCGCATCACCTAAGGGGATATGTGCGATATTATAAAAAAAAGCCAAAAGTGCTACAAATCCCATAAATCCACGAAAAAAAAGTAAGAAAGGTTTCCCACCCTTATGTGTCATAGGAGTTTTCAGTACGGCAAAACCGATAATAATCACCCCAGCAATATTTCTAAAAAAAACAACTTCAAGAGAACTCAAACTCTCTGATGCTAGTTTTGCAAAGGCACCCATTATGGCGAAGGTAAATGATGCGATAAGCATATACTTCACACCGTTATTTATATTTTTAATTTCTTTCATAAATGCAATTATACCCATCTATTTACTTCTTCAATTTATAATACTTGAAATTAAGAAGGAAAATCATGGGAAATATTATTGTCTTAGCACTTTTAGGTGCTGTTTTTTACTATATATTTAAAAGTTATTCAAAATATCAGAACTATTCACAAGAGGCGTTTAAAAACTTTTCGGTTTCACACGACTCTATTAGAAAAAGTGACTTAGGTCTTTTTGTTGCACTTGTTGCTAAGGTTGCTAAGGCTGATGGGAAGGTTGATGCACTTGAGGCACAACTTGTAGGGATTATGTTTGATGACATTAGTAAGGTTTTTCCTGAGCCTGAGAAAACTAAACAGATTTTAAAAGATATATTTGATGATGAGAAAGATAGAACTGACAACATAGAACAAGTCGCTCAAACACTTGGGAATGCTCTTAAAAGAAACAAAGCACAACAGCAACAATTTATGGGTTTTTTAATCCAACTTGCCTTTATTGATGGAGAAGTGAGCCAAGGGGAAGAGGAGATTTTAGCAATCATTGCTGAGGCCTTTGAGTTTGACCCGAAAGCTTACCATGCTATCTTTGATCAGTTTGAGAAGATGATGCAAAATGTGCAACCAAAAGCGAACATAGATGATGCCTATAAACTTTTAGGTGTTAGCAAAGAGGATGATATGAGTGTTGTTAAAAAAGCGTATAGAAAACTTGTACGCCAATATCATCCTGACATTATCAAGTCACAAGGAAAGAGTGAAGAGTATATGAAAGAGGCAACCGCCAAAACACAGGAAATCAACCAAGCCTATGAGATGATAAAAGAGGCTCGCTCTTAAGAGAAATCTTTCTCCCAAAAGAACTCTATCCACTCTTTAGCTTCATTTACCCAAAAGTGAGGCTTATAGAGTGAAACTGGTTTATAAAAAAGAGTTGCTACTTTAAACTCTATCTGGGGAAAATTACTCTCAAGATACTCCATAACTTTTTTTAGTGTCTCCCCACTATCGGCAATATCGTCGACCACTAAAACTCTTTTTACTGCATCAAAACTACAACTACCAAAAAGGGAAATATTTTCTCGTTTACAACTCTCATCGTATAACTCAGTTCTAATCGTTTGCACTTCTCGTAAGTTTAAGCCCTCCGCCATAGCGTGACCTAAGGTTAAACCTCCCCTTGCAATCGCAACAATAGATTCTGCTTGAAAATCTTTTTGGAGTGTTATTAACTCTCTTGTATCCGCTACAAACTCTTTATAACTATAATATCTCTTTTGCATCAATACCTCTTCATTTTTCAATTATTATATCAAACTTAAACCTAATTCGCTATAATTTCAAAAATATTTCACTTCTTGTCAAATAAATGAAGGTACATCCATGAAAAAAATCGCCATTGTAGGTCGCCCAAATGTTGGGAAAAGTTCTCTTTTTAATCGCTTAGTAAAAAACCGTGATGCAATTACATCCGACCTTGCAGGAACTACTCGTGATGTAAAACGCCGCCATGTTGTTGTCAATAACAAAGAGGCTTTACTTCTTGACACGGGTGGACTAGACAAGGGGTGTGAACTTTTTGACAAGATAAAAGAGATGTCTCTTAAAGCTGCTTATGCTGCTGACATTATTCTCTATATGGTGGATGGTAAAAGTATACCTGAAGATGAAGATAAAAAGTTTTTTTACGAACTCCAAGCGATGGGAAAAGAGATCGCTCTGGTTGTAAATAAAATTGACAACGATAAGATGAAAGAAAAACTTTGGGACTATTATGAGTTTGGAACTGGAGATATCTTTGGTATCTCTGTATCTCATAATCGTAATACTGTCGAACTTTTAGAATGGATAGCTGATAAAATTCCTGAGAGTGATACCATAAAAGAAGAGGAAGATGATGTTCAAGTTGTTGCAGAGGAAGTAGCGGATATCAGCGATGATGAGTTTTTCCAAAACACGCATGATGAAGAGGATGATGGTTACACTTACTGGGATGAGGATGAGATGGATGGTATCATTACAGATGACTCTATCTTTGGAAACAATGACCGAATCAAAGAGTATGATGCAGAGGATGATAACCACATCAAGATAGCGATTATTGGTCGTACAAATGTTGGTAAAAGTTCCCTTTTAAATGCCCTTTTAGGTGAAGAGCGTTCTGTTGTGAGTAGTGTTGCTGGGACAACTATTGACCCTATTGATGAGACTGTTGCGTATAAAGATAAGCAGATTACTTTTGTAGATACAGCAGGTCTTCGTCGTCGTGGAAAGATTCTTGGCATCGAGAAGTATGCACTTATGCGTACAAAAGAGATGCTTGAAAATGCAAATATGGCACTTATCGTTCTTGATGCAAGTGAACCATTTTTAGACCTTGATGAAAAGATAGCAGGTTTAGTTGACTCAAACCGTTTAGCTTCTGTAATCGTTTTAAATAAATGGGATATCTCAAAACGAGAAGATCACGATAAAATCATCAAAGAGATTCGTGATAGATTTAAGTTCTTAGCATACGCACCTATTATCACTCTCTCTGCAAAATCACACCTTAGAGTAGACAAACTACACGATATGATTTTAAAGATAAATGAGAACTACACACAAAGAATTCCAACAAGTAAGATAAACGAAGTGATAGAACGCGCTCTTCGCCGTCATACGCTTCCAAGTGTAAGTGGTCAAGTTATCCGTATCTACTACGCTACACAGTATGAAACACGCCCACCAAAGATAGCTATCGTTATGAATAAACCAAGTGGTCTTCACTTTACATATAGAAGATACTTAACAAACAAGATGCGTGAAGCCTTTAACTTTACAGGGACACCGCTTCTTTTTAAAGCGAAAAAGCGTGGGGAGAAGTAGCTACCTCTTTAGCTCTTTTTAATTTACAAAGTTTTATAATTATTATAAGTCCATAGAAGGAGGACACAATTATGAAACATTTATACTCAACATCTATCTTATCACTATCACTCCTATTAACGCTTGGAGGGTGTGCACAGACAACAGATAATGCATCAGATACAAATACAACTGATGTTACCCAAACAGATACAACTGGAAATGGTGGGGACTCTTCTGATACTACTCAAAATGATAATAATATTAGTGGTAATGAAACAACTGTAAATAGCGATACTAATAATTCAGCCACTGCAGTTGCAAGTTCTGCTTATAAAGTTGTCAAACGCATTGGCGAAATTGGTAATATCACTGCACTCACAAAAAGAGGTGAAAAACTTTACATAGGAAACCATGATGGAACTCTTTATGTTTATGATGTAAGTGATGCTCCAAATCCACAACTTCTATCTACTCTCAAAACAGATGATATCATTGAAGATATTGCAGTGAATGTCAACACAATTTATCTTGCAAATAATCAAAAGGGACTTATTGTAGTTGATGCAAGTGATAGTTCTAATCTTGTTGTTACAAAAAAACTTCCAGCTGGTTATACACGCGCTGTAGAAGTAAAGAATGGAACTGTTTATGTCGCTGGTGGATATCAGGGTATAACTGTTTTTGATACAAATACGCTGACAGAAACTGCCACGATAAATGTCGAGGGTGACTTTACGGATAGTATTGCGATTAAAGATAATAGTTTTGCATTTACCTCTGATGCTTACTATAGTTACAGTGTTATTACTGATCTCTCTACTGCCACTAAAGTTGGACAAGTTGAAAAAGAGAACTCTTTTTATGAAGCAAAAGATGATTTTACTTTTACACAAGATGAAAGAACACTCTTTTTAGCCGATGGTGGCTCTGGATTTGATATTTATGATGTCTCCAAAGACCTCTCAAATAGTGAGAACATTTTAAAATATGCACATGTAGATTCACCAGACAATCAGACTCTAACGCATATTACACTCTCAAATAATCAAAATTATGCTTATGTTGATGCATACAATAAAGGTGTTCTTGTATATGACATCACAAATCTCAGCACACCAAAGCTTATAACGGTTGTAGATCTCAATGAAACACAAAATGATAATAGCAGTGCTTATGATAGTGACTTATCTACAGATGGAAAATACCTCTTTGTTTCACGAGGAGTGAATGGTTTTGCTGTAGTACAATTACCTTCAGAGAACAGTACCATTGCTACTGCCCCTGTAAATTATCTAAATCTCGATAAATGGGATGTTTATGGCAGCGCAAAAAATGAAAATAATATGCTCATTCTAGGAGATAGCAATGGAAAAGATGTAGATGATTTACTTGATGGAGATGGAAATCTTTGGAATAAACTAGCAGATGGTTCTACCCAATATGACTATGATGCTCTCGTTTCAAAAGCAGACTTTACTCCACCACTCTCAATCACTCTTCATGGAACACTGCATGGAAGCTCTTTTGGCTACAACAACATTGGTATAGCTCCAAAGGCAGATAATTTTACAAATGTAGTTGGTGAGGGCTTACCTATTGGAAATGATTTGGCTGTTTTTTCATTGAATTGGGAAATGCAAAATATTTTAAGACTTTCTATTCAAGGCTATGGATATATTGATACTGATGTAAGCTTTACTACAGAGTTAACTGGTGACTTTAAAATGCAATGGGATGGAAGTAAGGTCTCTTTTTACTATAACGGAACACTCTTAAGTGAAAATGACCTTCTTTATGATGCAAGTAAAACATACAAAGTATATATGAAAAATTATGAAAGTGATTTTGAGATTTCGAGTATAACTATAAAATAAGAAAAGAGTGGATTTATTCCACTCTTTAAAAAAAGTCGAAAGATTAAAACGGTTTAAAGACAACCATTCCAACAATAAGAAGCATTAAAATAGTAGGTACTTCATTGTACATCCTAAAAAACTTTCCACTCTTTTCGCATTTATCTTCAAGAAAATCTTTTCTAAACTTATCAAGTGAGACAAAATAAGCGATTAATAAAGCAAGAAAAAAGAGTTTTGCATGTAACCAGCCACCTGAAAAACCTATCTCATAAATAAGCACTGAACCACTTATGATAGTTGCCCACATAGCAGGATAACCAATAAAGTTCATCAACTTATCTTCTTGAATTTTTACAACCTTTACAAAACCTTCATTATCTTTATGTTCAGCGTGATACACTAAGAGTCTAGGCATATAAAAAATAGCCGAGAACCACGAAATAAATGAGAGTACATGAAACCATAAAAACCATTCATACATTATATTTTCCTTTTAAAAATTTTTCTCTACATAAAAAGTGTTGTAGTTTGAACCACCATGAACACCATTATAGAGTCCAAACACACCTGAACGATGCTTCAGAGCATATCCAACATAAGTTTCATCTAAAGCCTTAGAGCCTATTAATTTTCCAAAATCAAAATCTAAACTAATATCGAGATAGTTTAAAAACTTCGAGGTTGGATCATTATCCTCTTTGGCTTCAATATCTTCGGTCTCAAGAATAGCACTTGTATAAGAGACACCCTCAGCTGCTCCTAATCTCACTCTATTACTCCAAAAGTCAAAATTAAAATAGGCTTTGGCATAGAGTGTAGCCTCATATGCATCATCATATTGATCTTCATTAAAATATGCTAAACCACTTTTGAGATAAATATCTAAAGGCCACGAAAAAATATTTTTTTTCAGTAGATAGCCACCATCTAAAGCATAAACATGTAAATTTCTAGGGTGAGAAGAGAAATCACCACCAACTAAAATATCACCCAAGTTTTTTTGGGATGCATACCCATAGCCAACTCTAAGTGAGTAATCGCGAATAGTTTCTTTTGCAGAGAGATTAAAAAAGAGAAAAAGTAATAAAAAAAGTTTCAAGATATACCTTATAAAGTAAAAGGGGAAGACTATATGCCCAAGAGGGCATATAGATTAAGCGTCTAAAGTTTCTAAATCTTTTAGGGATCCGTTTTTATGATCAACTACCTTGTCGTGAAGACGACGAAGTGCTTTCGTTCCTTTATCAATAGCTAAATCAATAGCAGCATCTAAGACATCATCTCTTTGCGTGATAATTACAGGCTGTGCATGAGCAATTTTTACATCGAACTCTACCATCACACCTTTTTTCTCAGCAGCAACCACACAGTTAATACTTGTAATATCTAATGAGTATTTTCTAAATGCTTCAACAGCAGTTTCAATGTGAGCTTTAGTAGCATCAGTTAATGTAATATCTTTTGAACGAATTTGTAAGTTCATAATAAATCCTTTATTAAGAGCTTCAAGGCTCTATTTATATTTCTCATAATAACAAAATAAAGCTGAGATTGGTATAATACCGCTTAAAATTTATAAATTTTATAATAGGAATTTAAATATGAGAGTATTAACAGGTATACAACCCTCTGGTGATTTACATATAGGGAACTATTTTGGTTCGATTAAACAGATGGTTGATGCACAAAAGACGAGTAACACTTTTGCTTTTATAGCAAACTATCATGCTATGAGTAGTGGGAATGGCGGAGAGAGACTAGCACAACTCACGATGCAAACGGCAACAGACTTTTTAAGTCTTGGTATAGATCCAAACAAATCAACTTTTTGGGTTCAATCAGATGTAAAAGAGGTCTTAGAACTCTACTGGGTTCTCTCAGCTTTCACACCTATGGGTCTTTTAGAGCGCGCTCACAGTTATAAAGATAAAACAGCAAAGGGTATCAGTGCAAACCACTCACTCTTTTCCTACCCTGTTTTAATGGCAGCAGATATTTTACTCTACTCTCCCGATATCGTTCCGGTGGGAAAAGATCAGATTCAACATGTTGAGATAGCAAGAGATATCGCTATAAAGTTTAACAACGAGTATGGAGACATCTTAAAACTCCCAGAGTTTAAAGTAGAAGAGAATGTTGCTACTGTTCCAGGAACAGATGGACAGAAAATGTCTAAGAGTTATGGAAACTGTGTCAATATTTTTGGTGAAGAGAAAAAACAGCTCAAAACTATTAAAAAAATCGTTACTGAGCAGGTCGCACTTGAAGAACCAAAAGAGTATGAAGGGTGTAATGTTTACAATATGGCAAAACTTTTTTTAGAAGAGGATGCACTTCTTGACCTACAAAAGAGATATAAGGCTGGTGGAGAGGGTCATGGTCACTTTAAACTCTACCTAGCAGATGTTATGTGGGAATATTTTAGAGAGTATAGAGAAAAAAGAGAACACTACATGAACAATCAAAACGAAGTACGAGAAATCTTACAAAACGGTGCAAGTAAAGCGAGTGAAATAGCACAACCTATGATGGAGAAAATCCGCAGTGCGACAGGTATCAGATATTAGAACTATTTTTTTAGTTCTAATATCTTTCGCGTAATATAATTCTTACGAGACCAATTCCTATCTTTCAAACCTAAAAGGGTACGCACCTCTTTATTGACTAAAACATAGTTCAGTTCTACTTCAACACTTGTTGCATCTTGAACCTTGGCTACTTTGAGTACCTTTTTCCCTTTTGCTGGAATACTCAAATCTTTGGAAGCACTTTTTGCTAAATGTGCTATACTGATTTTATTGCTCTTTCTTTTGTAGTGGGTAGTTAAAAATATATTCTTTTCATCTATAATTTTTGTACCTTTTTTATAAATGATATTCACTACTACCTCGCGCGAACCAAAACCACTCGGTATATTATGTGGTTGTGGATTTTTTATAGTAATATACAAGGCATCTTTTTTCTCTTTTAACTCTAAATCCAGAGCATTTATCCACATTAAACTCGTATGTCCACCAGAGAAACTATGGTTACGAACATCACGAATTTTAGCCTTACCATTATACATTTTATAAGTAGCAGCTACATCTTTTTGTCGTGGTCCCATATGACACTCCACACAACTCTTAGAACCTTTTTTATACTCTGATTGCATATTTGTAAAAACTAAACCTCTTGCACTTCTATCATTTGCATGACATACTAAACATAAATCATTTGGTTTTTTGTCCATAAATGCATGGTGCACAGTCTTGTGATAGGGAGATTTAGCATCTTTATAGGGTCCCTCCAGACTTTGTCCACTCTACTCTATTGATACCTCTTTTACTTGCATCATATTCATTGTGAATTTTATCAATATGATGACAAACTACACAGTTTATTCCCTCACTAATTGAGTCATCATTTACAGCCTTGTCAATTTTAGAACCTTTATCAAGTCCCATAAGAGCATCCATCTCATAATCCTCTCCTGTGCTTGTAACTGATATTCTTGGATTATGACAAGTGGCACACTGTACTTTTACACTATTTATACTTTTTCGTGTTTTTCTAGCAACATAATCAAGACTCTTTCTAAAATATTCATCATGTTTATAGTGGCTTTTTGAGTGCCATGAGTGTTCCCACTCCTGCACTATACGCATATGACATGCCTTACAACTTTGTGAGCGTTGAAACTTTTCATCTACATGAACAACTTTCGCTGCTCCAAAAAGTGTACTCAAGAGTAAAAAACTCATGATAACTATTTTCATAACATTAGCCCTTCTGCTTATTTAACCAAACCATTAAACCTTTTTGGGCATGAAGTCTATTTTCTGCTTCATTAAAGATTATCTGTGAATGAGAATCCATAATCTCTTCAGAAACTTCTTGACCACGGTATGCAGGTAGACAGTGTAAAAACTTTGCATCTTTTTGTGCTAAACACATCATAAGTGAGTCAACCATAAAACCATCAAAGTCTTTTATGCGTTGCTCTTTTTCATCCTCCTGCCCCATAGAGGCCCAAGTATCTGTTGTGACAATAGTTGCATCATGTACAGCCTCTTTTGGATCATTCATCACTTTGATAACCGCACCACTCTCTTTGGCTAAAGAGAGTGCATCTTCTAAAACATCTGCATCAACTTCATACCCTTTAGGTGTCGCGATACGAAGTTCAAATCCAAGTTTTGCAGCAAGCATCAACCATGAGTTCGTCATATTGTTTCCATCACCGATGTAAGCAACTACTGCATCATTTTCAACACCATGTTCCACCATAGTCATATAATCAGCAAGAAGTTGTACGGGATGATACGAGTCTGTAAGTCCATTTATAACAGGCACTTGAGAGTATGACGCAAACTCCTCTATCATAGAGTGCTCAAAAGTGCGTATCATTACCATATCACACATACTCGAAATAACTCGAGATGTATCTTTAACTGGTTCTCCACGACCTAAGTGAATATCACGATTACTTAAAAAAAGTGCATGTCCCCCAAGTTGAAACATACCCGTCTCAAAACTCACACGCGTTCGCGTAGAACTCTTTTCAAATATCATTGCTAGAGTTTGATTCTCTAGCTCTTTTTTATAAACACCTGCTTTTAAATCTTTTTTGATAGCTAAACCGATATCAATAATCTCTAAAATCTCTTCTTTTGTAAAATCTTTCAGTGTTAAAAAATGTCTCAATTTTTCATCCTAATATTTTATTTAATTTATATTTTATAATAGTTTTCTTTAATTTAGCTGTCTAATGAATAAAAATCTCAAAAAAAGGAGTTTTTTTGTAGCTTTAGAGGGTTGTAGGGACATTTTGTCCCTGCCTTTCAAATGGGCTTTTGCCTATTTTGAAGATGCTAATAAAAGTTTGGCTACTTCTTTTGCATGATACGAAATAATTATATCTGCTCCAGCACGCTTAAAAGCTATCATAGTTTCCATCACAACTCTATCATAATCAATCAAGTTCGCATTTCCTGCATGTTTTAACATCGCGTACTCACCACTTACATTATAAACAGCCATAGGTTGTGAAGTGGCATCTTTTATCTCTCGAACTAAGTCAAGATAAGCAAGCGCTGGTTTTACCATCAGTATGTCAGCACCCTGCATTGCATCGCTTACAGACTCAGCAATAGCCTCACGACGATTTGCTGGATCCATTTGATAGGTTGCACGGTCTCCAAAACTAGGTGTTGACTCTGCTACATCTCTAAATGGACCATAATATCCTGAGGCAAACTTTGTAGAGTAGGACATTATAGGAAGGTTTTCATATCCTGCTTTGTCTAATGAATCACGAAGCACCTCAATGATACCATCCATCATACCACTCGGTGCTATCATATCGGCCCCCGCTTTTGCGTGTATAACTGCTTGTTCCCCTGAGATTTCTAAAGTTGCATCGTTATCTACAGTTTGATGCACCTCATCGATAATCCCACAATGCCCATGGTCTGTATATTCACAAAAACATAGATCTGTCACAACAAACATGTCAGGATGTGCCGCTTTAATGGCACGCACAGAGGATGCAATGATACCATGCTCACAAAGAGAATCACTCCCTATGGAATCTTTTGTATCAGGAATACCAAAAAGAATGATAGAGTAAATACCTAAGCTCTTTAACTCCTCACACTCTGCTATTGCTACATCTATACTCATCTGATAAACACCCGGCATCGATGCAACTTCTGTCTTTATATTCTCTCCACTCCTTATAAAAAGAGGGTAGATAAAATCATCTACTCGTACATGTGTCTCTCTCACTAAAGAGCGAAGATTCTTATTTAAACGCGTTCTACGAAATCTTTGAAACATTCTTAAACCTTTTTTTTTACTATCTTTGATATAATCATTTTAAAATTTTACCCTTTTAAAGATTAATAAATGAATATAGAAATATCCGAAGTAGCAAATTTACCCTCACGATTTGGTCAGTTTAATGTCAAAGCCTTTAAAGAGGGAGACAAAGAGCATCTTGTTATCTATGCAAAAAACCTCGAAAAAGAGCCAGTAGTGAGAATCCACTCAGAGTGTCTCACGGGTGATGCCATAGGTAGTTTGAAGTGTGACTGCCGTGATCAGTTAGAGTATGCACTGAAACTCATCAACGATGAAGCTGGCATGGTTATCTACCTCAGACAAGAGGGGAGAAATATCGGTCTTTTAAATAAAATAAATGCTTATGCCTTGCAAGATAAAGGTCTTAACACCATTGAAGCAAACCATCAGCTTGGCTTTGCTTCAGATGAGCGTACATATGAAATTGTAAATTTTATATTAGATTACTTTAAAATTAAAAAGATAAAATTGTTGACAAATAATCCTGCCAAGATAAACTCCTTAAAGGGTATTGAAGTTCTTGAGAGGGTTCCTATTATAATGGAACCCAATGAATTTAATGGTGACTACTTAGACACTAAGCGTGATGAGATGGGACACTTGATTTAAAGGGTAAAAAATGCCAATTGACATTGAACATAATGGATGTGACTTTATCCCAAGAGATAGAGACTCTATTTTTAAGTAAACTTTGTATCACCTAGAGCATATACCCTTCTTTTTGCTATTTCAGAAATTTTCAACAACTCTGCTGTGTCTCTTTGTAACTCAGAGTAATATAGCTTGGCTTTATCTATCTTCATGTCATGGGATTCTTTTGAGTCAAAAATTTTTGAAAAGATTCCTTTTTTCTCTTTATAAAACAGTTTATAAATATTTTCATAATCACAATGCCAATTTTCATGTGCTTTGTCCAGTCTTTCAAAAAGTTGCAATCCGAAAATAGTTTGCATCTCCTCCTCATTTGAGTGAAACCATAAACCACATTCACAGTCTCTTTTTGAAAGAGGTGTAGGATTTTCTATTGTTTTACCTGCGATTTCAGACTTAATCTTTTTCATTTGTGTTAAATGAACCTGTTCAGCCTCTTCAATAGCCATTATCATCTGCTCTTTAGTCATACACTTTGCCTTATCAAACTTTTAAAAATAACAGTTGTTTTTAAAAATTTTTATTTATATCAAACTTAAATATATATAATATTTGTTTGTATTATTACATAAATTTAATAAACAAAACTATATAATTAACTTAACTTTTATAGAAGGAGATAGTTGTGACACATCCTAAACCTACTGATAACGAAATAAAACTAGATCAAAAAAGGTACATAGTATCTAAAACTGATGCAAAAGGAATTATAGAGTATGGAAATGATTATTTTGTAGAAATATCTGGCTACTCTGAAGCAGAACTTATAGGGCAACCTCACTCTATAGTGCGACATCCAGATATGCCAAAGGTTGTTTTTAAAATGATGTGGGATAGAATTAACCGTGCACAAAATATCATGGCAGTAGTAAAAAACCTTGCCAAAGATGGAAGTTATTACTGGGTTGTTACTGAGTTTGAGCCAAAGGTAGATCCTATCACAAATGAAATTATTTCTCATACTGCTTTTAGAAGAGCAGCACCACAAAAAGCAATTGATGCTATGATTCCTATCTATCAAAAACTTATAGAGATTGAAAAAACTGGTGGAATGGAAGCGAGTGAAAAATATCTTCGGGGATATTTAGAAGATCAAAAAATTACCTATGATGAACTTATAGATACACTTGTAGGAAATAAAGGTCTTTTTAAAGTCTTCTTCAAACTCATGAAAAAACTTTTTTCATAAATAGAGTTCTTTTATAAAGCATATTTCTGCTAAAATATCCTTTTTTAAAGGATATTTATTGGATTTAAAAGCAACACTTTTGAGTGAAAACATTTCACTCCCTGACAACTTCTTTCATAATGTTCAAAAGTATAAAGAGCATCTTTTTAAATGGAATAAGATTCATAATATGACTGGTGCTAAAGATGAAAACACTCTCAATGAGTTTATCTATGATGCTCTCTATCCTGCCAGTTTTCTCCCAAAAGTTACCTCACTTATGGATATAGGAACAGGGGCTGGTTTTCCAGGTATGATACTTGCATTTGCTCTTCCTGACACGCAAGTAACTCTTGTTGAACCACTGCATAAACGGGCTAGTTTTTTACAGTTTATCAAGGCTGACTTAGGGCTTAACAATGTAACAGTTGTAAAAAAAAGAGTCGAGCAGATGGAGCCACAAATATTTGAGCTTATCACTTCACGCGCTGTAACTGATACAAAGATGCTCTTAACTTTAAGCAAAAATTTTCGTGATGAAAATAGTAAACTTCTTTTTTATAAGGGAGAGAAAGTTTTTGATGAGATGAGTGATGTTGATGCAAAGTTTCAACATAAGGTAATAGAAAGAGACAATAGACACTATCTACTTTTAGGAGAAAACTTATGATTATGAAACTCTTACTTATTGCTGGTGTTATAGCCATCGTCTACTTTATGTTTATAAAGAAAAAACCACTTAAAAGTGAAACACACTCTAAAAAAGAGCCTCCTAAAGTAGATGATATGGTTGAGTGTGCTTCTTGTGGTGTCTATGCTCCTTTGAAAGAGTCCATTTTAAGCAGTGGAAAATACTACTGCTCTAAAGAGTGTCTCTACAAGGGGGATTAGGTGTTACTATTTGGTCATAGATTTATCAAAAGTGAAAAGTTCTATCATATTTTAGAAGTTGAAGCTATCAAAAAAACGCCTCCATCTTCTCTTATCTATCTTGACTTTAGTGAAGAAAACCTAGATATCATCAACTACTTACATGAAAATAGTATTCACTTTGCTTTAGGCATACAAAATATTACAGAACTCATCTACGCATCATCTCTTGATGCAAGTTTCATAGTAGTCTCCAAAGAGTTAGCAAAAACTGCCCAGAGTATCGCAGAGTCTTATCTCTTTGATGCAAAAGTATTAGCACATATTGAAGATGAAGAGGAGATAGAAGAGTTCGCACTTTTAAGTATAGATGGAGTTATCTTCCCAAGTGCTTTTGTAAAGATTAGTTCTTAAAAGTTACACTATCTCTCTTTTTATATACGATTTAAGAGATGTCAAGACCTCATAACTTATGGTTTGAGCATAGGGTGCGACTGTTCTTGCATCATTAAAGATAAGTAGCGACTCTTTATCTGTTAAAAAAGAGCTATTGTCCATAGAGATTCTTCCTGCTATTTTCACATCTTCTGGCGTTTTATAGCTACCAGAACAGGCTCTTAAAAAACCATCTCCATACCCAAAGTCATAGTTACTTACCACCACAGCACCATCAGCGATAAAGGTAGCACCATACCCTACACTCTCCCCTTTTTGTAACTTGCGTGAAGATATTTTTTTAGCATAGAGGCTTAAAATGGCTCTCAAGTTTCCAGAGAAGAACTTCTGATCTAACTCCATACATCCATAGGCGGCAATTCCTACACGCACCATATCTTCACTAAAATCATCTTCTCGAAAGAGTGCAGCAGAGTTACAAGAGTGAAAGCGCAAACCTTTAGGTGCCTCTTTTTTTATAAGCTCAAAATTGCTCTTTTGTAGCTCATAGTTTCCATTACTCTCATCTGCACAACTATGATGCATAAAAATAGCTTCTAGTCTAAGACCCTGCTCTTTTATCTTTGTGATGCAAGACTCTATCTCTTCTTTGTTTACACCATTTCGATTCATAGAGGTATTTACTTTTAACTCTACTCGTGTACCAACAGGAAAATCTTGTATGGAGTCTGCATCATTGATAGTATACAAAATCTTTTCGTGTGCACTTTTTGGAGTATCTGCTAAAACTAAAACATACTCAAAAAAATCCACCACAGCCATAGCCTCATCATAAGAGCGCACAACTGCTTTTTGTATGCCATACTCTTTTGCTAAAGTTGCCATCTCTATAAGTCCATGACCATAAGCATTATCTTTTAAAACAAGGGCTATTTTTGAGATATCTCTTGTTTTTTCTTGTATCTTATCTAGGTTATAAAAAAAGTTACTCTTACTGAGAGTTATTTTGCTCATTGAGTTTCACTTCTTGTAAGGGTATTTTTTCACTCTGTTGCTCTTGGTGTAAGATTGCCCATCCACTCATAATGAGATATGTAGCAAATCCAAAACCTAAAGCTATTAAAATTGTTCGTTTTATTTTCTCTGTTGTACTCATTTTGAAATTTTAGCTAAAAAGGAACAATATTAGAATTTTATCGTTCCTTGGATGGAGAGTAAATTATCGCCATTGTCTAAAACGGTTTGAGCTTTAGCATTCCCTGGTGCAGTAGCATCTCTAAATGCATAGTTCACATCGATTCTATTAGCACCTTTAAAGTGATACGACATACCAATAGTAGTTGCTGTAAAATCTCTCTCATCTTTTACAGAATTAGTTAAGCGGTTAAGGAAATCATAACGCGCTAAAAGTTCTACTTTTTTAGGTAGTACATAGTATTGAACACTTACAAGCCCACCATCTGCAACATTTTTACTCTCTGCAGCGATTTGGTATTGCCAATCATCAGTAGATGCAGCTGTACTTGTGTCTTTTGCACCATTATAAATCATACCTTTAGCTTTAATATACTCAGCATCAAAGCGTAGACCGCTGTAAAAACAGTCTATTCCTACACCATAGCGTTCACGGTCATAGTTTGTATCATTAAGTTTTCTTTTTCCATCTTGGTACCATGCATACGCTTTTATAGACTGTGTAAAGTATCCCTTACCTTTGCCAAAAAGATATTCACTAGAGAGATAACCATAATAAGTTAAATCTCCTGATGCATTCTCAGAACTAAGACCTGTACCATTACCTGCCATACCTGCAACACTCACAGTGATATCTTTCGTCACATGAGATGTATTAAAAAGTTCAACACCTCTGTCACGATATGCACCAACAGATTGTTCAGGTGCTGCAGTATAAGTAAGGTCACCATTTGCATCTTTACCTGCTGTTGCATTATTTGGTAAGAAACGCTCTAAGAGGAGTTGACTACCTGCAGTTGAGAAGTTACGATA
>JALSUU010000274.1 GCA_027071075.1 Sulfurimonas sp.
CTTTTAATGTTGTTATTCTTTTGAGAATACGATATAAAAATCTATACACATTCTCTTTAAGAAATGGAGTAGGTAAAAGACCATCAAGACAATAGCAGTTGTTAATCATCTCAATTACCTTTAATTTTGTTACATTATCTTCAATAAAATATATAGGGAGGAGTTCATTCTCTTTTCTTAATACTTGCATAAAAGTTTTCATATCTTTAACTATCTTACTATTTAAATCATTATCTACTTTAATAAAGACAATATCTATATCTTTATCACATACATATTTTCCTATCTCTTCCTTATCTAATAACAAGCAACTTTTAAATATAGAATTAAATAACTGATAGTATGAAGCTGCCTCTAAATCGGCGTTTAAAAAAACTGCATTTAGATTTGAAGCATACTCGTTTGTTAGTTTTTTAATTACTTTCATGTTATCTCACTGTATTTATAAGATTTGCCATCGCTTGAAGAGAGAGACTCTGTTTAACAGCACCCAAGTCAACTGCTTTTTTTGGCATTCCATAGACTATGCAACTCTTCTCTTCTTGTGCGTAAGTAGAAGCCCCTGCATTTTTCATCTCTAAAAGACCTGTCGCACCATCATCCCCCATACCTGTCAAAATAAAGCCTACACCAAAAACACCTGCCTCTTTTGCCATGGAGCGAAAGAGAACATTAACACTTGGACGGTGTGAATTTACTTTGGGATAATTTTTGAGTGCCACTCTAAACTGCAAGCCACTCTTTTTCACTTCCATATGCATATCTCCCGGTGCGATAAGGATACGACCATGCATCAAGATATCTCCTTCGGCTGCTTCTTTGACATGAGAGGATGGAAGAACATCATCTAACCTTTGAGAAAAGGATGCTGTAAATCCTGCTGGCATATGTTGTGTTATTACAATTGGCGGATGCTGTGGTTCAAGTTGCATCAATAACTCTTCAAGAATTTGCACACCACCAGTTGAAGAACCAATAGCAATGATTTTTTTAGAAGGAGGAGTGGATCGAACAGCTCTCACACTACTTGAGACTTGCTTATCACTCAAGATTTTAGAGTGACTATGGCGCTGTATATCTTTTCTAAAAGTGGCATGTGCCTGAGCAGCTACTCTCACTTTAGAGATAAACTCATCTCTCTTCTCACCAAAAAATTTATCTATGTGAATCGTCGGTTTAAGCACGATATCAACAGCACCCATTCTCATAGCATCAATAGCTGCACTACTCCCATGTGTCACGAGTGTGGAGCAAATAATAGTTGGAATAGGTTTTTGTTTCCCTATCATTTCTAAAAAAGTAAGCCCATCCATCTTTGGCATCTCAATATCTAAAATAAAAACATCAGGTAAGCCACTACGCTTAAAAACTTCAAAAGCATCAACAGGGTTAGGAGCAGTTCCAATAATTTCAATATCACCTACATTTGCAAAAATCTTTTTTAACTCATTGCGTACAAGTGCTGAGTCATCTATTATAAAAATTTTTATCATCTAAAAAAACTCCAATTCATCATTTTTGTAGAGTACTACTTGATTTCTACCAGTATCTTTTGCTTGATAGAGTGCATCATCTGCTAGAGTATAAAATCCATTTTCATCAACACTTTCCTCTTTAAAATCAACAACTAGCAGACCAATAGAAACTGTTACATATTTAGCTGTTACAGAGTTGGAGTGTTCTATAGCTAAATCTTCTATAGATTTTCTGACTTTTTCCGCCATATTCATAGAGTCTTCTTCACTTGTTTGAGCAAACAAAATACCAAATTCCTCTCCCCCAAGTCTAAACACAAAGTCACTTCCACGATGCATACTACTTTTTAAGGAATTAGAAACTGTAATCAAAGTTTTATCTCCTCCGTCATGCCCATAAGAGTCATTGTACTTTTTAAAATAGTCAATATCAAGCATCATAAAAGAGAGCATTGTTTTGTCTCGCTTTGCTCTATGAATCTCTCGAGTAAGTATCTCATTAAAAAATCTTCTGTTGTAGAGTCCTGTCAAACCATCTGTAATCGCAAGTTTTTCAAACTTCTTATACTCTGTAATATCAATCTGAACAGATGCACACCCTACATTCTGGTCATTTTCATCATAGATTGGTGCTTGAATCACCTTCACCCAGTGAGAAGTTCCATCATTATCTACTTGGAACTCTTTTACCTTCGTACCATTCTGGTTTTCATTTTTGAGTTTTTTGACATACTCTAATTTTTTATTTACCATTAAAAGAACTCCAATTCACTTGCGTCTTCTTCAGTAGTTCCACTCAATTTGTTTTTCATAAAACCTATATTGTTTTCTAAAGAGTCCTCAAAAATATGTACATCTTTAAAAATTCTATCAACAAACATATCCATTAAATAGATGCTCACATCTTTGAGTATCTCTGAAAGATATGAAAATCCTTTAAAATTTTCTGGATCTATATTCTCTAAATCCAATTCTCGAATATATATTGCCAACTCTTCATAGATAGGTGTTACTGAAGAAGTTTGCTCTGTTTTTGAAAATATTGTCGCTACTTCATCTAAGTGAGTTGCAATATTCATCATAAAGTGATGGGAAAGATTTCCACTATTTAAATCTTTTACCATATCCATAAGATCGTCTGCAAGAAATAGAGCACTCCCCTCATAAGTATCAAAGAACTTATCAATAGACTCTTCAATAACATTTTCCTGTTTTAAAATAATATCTCGCCTTCCTATAGAGTTTACCGCATAAGAGCGGCTCAATATTGTAAAAAGTTTTTTATGAAATATATCTCTATCTATAGGATAACTCACAGTCGCATCAACATGAGGTACAATCTCAAAGAGTTTTCTATACTCTTTTGGATTAAACATCAGTAAAATCAGCATCTCTTCATCATATTTTCTCAGAGCATAATAAAAATCTACTGCTAAAGGATTGTTATCTTCAACATCAATAACTACTACATTTATATGTCTTTTTGTTAGAATTGAATTTATTTTCTCAAGAATCTCAACATTGATATCTACTTTTGAAGCAGATAAAAAATACTCAGATGTTTCATCATATATATCTTGCGAATCTTTTCCAATATAGAGTATATTGTACTCTGATGCTAAAAATTGTAAATATTTACCATACTCTTTACTCATGACTTTTTCCTTCTAAAATAGTATCTATTTTTTTAAATGCTACTAAAAGTACATCATTCACATAGGAATTTGCACTTTTAGATATATAGTTTTTAAAGCTAAGGAGCTTTATTTCCTCTTTTGTAGAGAGGTTTGTAAATGAGTTCCCAAGAGCTATGATAAAATCTTTTTTCTGTTGCTCTATCTCATAAATTGTCAAGCCAAATCTTCGACTATATTTAATTATCTCATCATCTAATATAAGAAGATAATTATCCTTATCTTCTTCAAAAAGATTATCTACAACTGCATTTATATTTTTAAAAATTCCACGAGAATCTCCAAAATAGTTCTCAAACTGATAATGAGCATACTCCAAATTTTTGACACGATTAAGCACAAAGATAAATTTCAGATTTTCATTATACCCTTTAAGTACACTGTAAATAAAACTAGCATTTATCCCATCTTGTTCACCATCAAGGATTGGTATAACAACAAAATCTAAAAAATTAATCATCCCACTATCACTAAGTGCTTCTATAAGAGTCATTGTTGTTTTATTAGCTCCTATATCTAAACAGAGTGCTTCATCTTGTGCAAATATCTCAGCTAACTCTTCTCGTAGCAGTGGAGAAGATACATTTACTTGTTCTCTTATACTTAAAACACTCGCTCCAAAACTAGAACTATCGTTATTTTCATCATCAAACTCATAGTGTTTCACAACATTTTTACCACATCTCTCAAAGAGAAAAGGTACCACAAGTTGCATAGAAATTGTACTTTTTCCAACACCACCCTTGCTTGAAATAACAGCAACTTTAAATTTTTTTTCTATCATTTTATCTTCCTATAAACAGAAGTTGCTACACTCTCTAGGGATGCAGTGTTGAGCATATTAAGATTTTCTGTGAGTGATATAAAAAAGTAGCCACCAACATGTAAGTTTCTCATTACATTATCGACAACTAACTGTTTCGTTGCATCATCAAAGTAGATGAGTACATTTCTTAACCATATAACATCAAATTTTCCAACTTCACTATTATATTTCATAAGATTTCCTACAGTAAAGTCCATATTTTCTACTAAGGATCTATCCATAAGGAATTGTCCTTCGTGCCGTCCTCTCCCCTTGAGACAGTACTCTTTTTTTAGCTCTATGGGAATTTTATCTGCCCATTTTTCAGGATACAATCCTATACGCGCTTTTTTTATTACCTCAGTGTTAATATCTGTTCCAACAACTTCCCAATCACCTTTCGCCATACTTCTATCTAAGAGCATAGCAATAGAATAAGCTTCAGCGCCAACACTTGCCGCAGCAGACCAAAAGCGAAATTTTTTCTTAAAAGGATGATTTGGAATAATCTGTTTTTGTAAAAACTCAAAGTGATCAATCTCTCGAAAAAAATAGGTCTCATTCGTTGTTATGAGATTAATCATTTCAATTTTTTCAGTATTCTTTACTTGAATAAGTCGAATATAGTCCAGATAATTATCAAACTTATAATAGAGCAATCTCTTTAAGAGCCTACTTTGAACAAGTAGTCTCTTTGAGGATTGCAAATCAATACCAACCTCTTGAAAGATTAGTTTTTGAATGGTAACAAATTCATTTTCATTAAGTGTTATTGCCATTATGCTTACACCATAAGTCTTTCTATTGCTTCACTCAGGGCTAACATATTTACTTTTCCAATAATCTCTTGTGCACCTGC
>JALSUU010000275.1:0-2415 GCA_027071075.1 Sulfurimonas sp.
TTTGGCTATAATCACTAAATTTTTAAAGATTATTCTCAAAAGGTAAAAAATGCCAAAACGCACCGATATAAATACTATTTTACTTATAGGTTCTGGTCCGATTGTTATCGGTCAAGCTTGTGAATTTGACTACTCAGGAACTCAGGCTGTTAAAACTTTAAAAGAGCAAGGCTACAGAGTTGTTCTTATAAACTCTAATCCTGCTACGATTATGACTGATCCTGAATTTGCAGATAGAACTTACATCGAACCTATCAAAGAGGATGTAATTGCTGAGATTATCAAAAAAGAGAATGTTGATGCAATTCTTCCAACTATGGGTGGACAGACTGCTCTTAATGTTGCTACTAGTATGTATGAAAAGGGTATGCTAAAAGGTGTTGAATTTCTAGGTGCAACTCCTGAAGCTATTCATAAAGGTGAAGACCGTTCTGCTTTTAATGAAGCGATGATTAAGATTGGTATGGATCTGCCAAAGAGTGAAAATGCTTACTCTGTTGATGAAGCGATCGAAGTAGTAAAAAAGATTGGTTTTCCTGTAATCTCTAGAGCCTCTTTTACACTTGCTGGTGGTGGTTCTGGTGTAGCTTACAATATGGAAGAGTTTAAAAAACTCGCTCAAGAAGGACTCTCTGCATCTCCTGTTAATGAGATAGAAATTATGGAGTCTCTTCTAGGTTGGAAAGAGTATGAGATGGAGGTTATCCGTGATAAATCGGATAACTGCATCATCATTTGTGCTATTGAAAACTTCGATCCTATGGGTGTGCATACTGGTGATAGTATCACAGTTGCTCCAGCACTTACACTTACAGATAAAGAGTACCAAAGAATGCGTAATGCATCTTTTGATATTCTTCGTGAGATTGGTGTTGATACGGGTGGATCAAATGTTCAGTTTTCTATTGACCCGAAAACTGGTCGTATGATTGTTATTGAGATGAACCCTCGTGTTTCTCGTTCATCTGCACTTGCATCAAAGGCAACCGGATATCCTATTGCAAAGGTAGCTACACTCTTAGCTATCGGTTATACACTCGATGAGATTACGAATGATATTACAGGAACTCCTGCATCATTTGAGCCAGTTATTGATTATGTTGTTACAAAAATACCTCGTTTTACATTTGAAAAATTCCCTGAGGCAGTAAATACTTTAAGCACTTCTATGAAGTCTGTTGGTGAAGTTATGGCTATTGGTCGTACTTTTAAAGAGTCTATGCAAAAAGCACTCTGTTCACTTGAGACAGGGCTTTGTGGGTTTGACCCTATTGATGCAGATATGGATTTTATCCAGCATGAAATTCGCCGTCCAAATGCTGATCGTGCACTTTATGTAGCGGAAGGTTTCCGTCGCGGAATGAGTATTGAGGAGATGTTTGATACTTGTGCGATTGACCCATGGTTTTTATACCAACTCAAAGAAATAATAGATAAAGAGTCTACTATTACAGATAAGATTTTATTCGATGCAGAGATTATGCGTGATGTGAAAGTTGATGGTTTTTCAGATAAACGCATCAGCCAACTTATTACTCTCAATTCAGACCATAAAGTAAGTGAAAACGAGGTCTATGATGCAAGAAAGAAGCTAGGTGTAAGTTTAGAGTTTAATGAAGTAGATACTTGTGCAGCAGAGTTTGAAGCACTCACTCCATACCTTTACTCAACAACAAATATCACCAAACTTCCAAATGTCACTAACCGTGTAAGTGAGAAAAGAAAAGTTCTTATTTTAGGTGGTGGACCAAATAGAATTGGTCAAGGTATAGAGTTTGACTACTGTTGTGTTCATGCTGCTTTTGCACTCAGAGAGATGGATATAGAGTCTATTATGTACAACTGTAATCCTGAAACAGTCTCAACTGATTATGATACTTCTGATGTACTCTACTTTGAGCCAATTGATTTTGAGCATGTTCGAGAAGTGATAGAGAATGAACAACCTGATGGCATCATCGTACACTTTGGTGGACAGACTCCACTCAAACTCGCTGATGGACTTACAAAAATAGGTGCAAATATCTCTGGAACAACTTCTGCAGTTATTGACTTAGCAGAAGACAGAGAGCAGTTTAGTAACTTCGTTATCAAAAATGGTCTCAAGCAACCTGAAAATGGTCTTGCAACAAAAAAAGAGGAAGCGGCACCTATTGCTGAGCGTTTAGGTTTTCCTGTTCTTGTGCGTCCTTCTTTTGTTCTTGGTGGTCGTGGTATGAAGATAGTCTACTCACAAGAAGAGTTAGCAGAGTATATGACTTTAGCTATCTCTGTAAGTAACGAAGCACCTGTTTTAATTGACAAGTTCCTTGACCAAGCTATTGAACTTGATGTGGATTGTATCTCTGATGGTAAAGAAGTTTATATCGGTTCAGTGATGCAACATATCGAAGAAGCAGGAATTCATTCCGGTGA
>JALSUU010000275.1:2515-15158 GCA_027071075.1 Sulfurimonas sp.
CTGTTTTAATTGACAAGTTCCTTGACCAAGCTATTGAACTTGATGTGGATTGTATCTCTGATGGTAAAGAAGTTTATATCGGTTCAGTGATGCAACATATCGAAGAAGCAGGAATTCATTCCGGTGACTCAGCATGTTCTTTGCCTCCAGTAAACTTAACACAAGAGATGATAGAGAAAGTGGAACAACAGACGAAGACTATTGCACTTGGTCTTGGAGTAGTTGGACTTATGAATGTACAGTATGCTATCTATCAAGATGAGATTTATCTCATTGAGGTAAACCCTCGTGCATCAAGAACTGTACCATTTGTCTCTAAAGCAACAGGTATGCCTTTAGCAAAAGTAGCAACTCGTGTTATGATGGGTGAATCTCTTGTTAGCTCTTTAGAGTATTATGACAAATATGATATCGTTGAAGAGTCAAACGGTCTGCGTCGTCCAAAACTTAAAGGGCATGTCTCAGTAAAAGAGGCTGTATTTCCTTTCCATAAACTCTATGGCGCAGATTTAGTTCTAAGTCCCGAGATGAAATCAACAGGTGAAGTTATGGGAATTAGTTCTAACTTTGGTGTCTCTTTTGCAAAAGCACAACTAAGTGCTGGAAACAAAATTCCTACTGATGGTGGAACATGTTTCTTGTCTTTTGTTGATGCAGATAAAGAGTATGCTGCTGAAATAGGGAGAGGACTTGTAAAACATGGCTTTAAACTTGTTGCTACAAAAGGAACGCAAGAAGTACTCTCCGATGCAAGAATAGCTTGTGAGAGAGTTTTAAAAATCTCTGAGGGGCGTCCAAACATCGAAGACAGTATGAAAAATGATGAGATAACAATGGCGATCAATACTTCAGATAACAATACATCTAAAAAAGATGCTGTTGTTATCCGTCAAGAAGTTCTTAGAAGAAACATTCCATACTTTACAACGCTAAGTGCTGCAAGAGCACTTATTTTAGCTCTTGATGAGATGGGTGATGGTAGTTGGTCAAGTTCGACAGCGATTCAAGACTTTTTAGTATAAAACAAAAAGTTATCCTTACACAAACCGACACTACTGTCGGTTTTCTCTCCCAAAATGAGCAAAAACTTCGAGAGGTAAAATCTCGCCATGACTCCAAACCATTTATAGTTGTTCATAAAAATTTCAAATCTCTTTTAGCTTCTGGAATTCGTATTCCTTCTCAAAAAAAGAGAGTCCTAAGAAGAGCAAAAAAAACAACTTTTATAGTGAAAAACCAAGCCTTTCGCGTTGCTAAAGAGACTCTGCACTCATCGCTCCTTCGAGAAGTAGAGTGGAACTACTCCACTTCAGCAAATAAAGCAGGAAAAAACTTCTCCCTAACATTTTGTGAAGAAAAAGCTGATATAATAATACAAAATAAAAAAGGTTTATTTCAAGGTGCATCATCATCTTTATACAAAATAAACAACTCCAAAACTAAGAGACTTCGATGAGTAAGCTAATGCAAGCCTTACTAAGTGGTATGCTAATCACTTTTATATTAGATTTTTTTCTCTTTTTAGGGATCGACACTCACTACATCAAAGCTCTTAACATAGATATTTATTATAATATCCTCTTTGCTGATAATCAAAATATTTTTCTTTATTTTATTGTATCAGGAATCTTAGGTTATTTACTTCTCTATAAATCAAATAAGCTTGCCTTTAGTGTGATTGGGATTTTAACACTTTTATCTTTCTCTACGCTCATTGAACCTATAGGCTACACTATTGGTAAAAGTATGTTGATGCATCAAGGTGTGAGAGTGCAAACAAAAAAGTTTTCCTACTATGGAGATATATATTATGATGGTAGAGATAGAGTCACTTTTTATGATTATAATTTTAAAAAAGTTCTTAAACTAGAAAAAAACAAGATAATAGGAGAGTATAAATGAGTATAAGTAGAAATGTTTTACTAGGAAGCACAGGTGCTTTAATGATGAGTGTTTTAGCAGGATGTGAAGCACCACAAGAGGAGCAAAAAAATAGATTTTTAGTCATAGAGCAACAAGCAAATGGGAAGTATGTCGTTGTAGAAGAGATGCCAACAGATGGTCCGAGCCGTGCCATCATTCGAGAGTATGATGCAAACGGAAACATGACTGAACGCTTTATGAATGAAGATGAGATGAAAGCCCTTGCAGAGCAGGAGTATCAAAAAGTACAAAATGGAACAAGTGAGACACTGCAAGATGGTGCTGGAAGTGCAGGAATGGGACTTGCAGGAACGATTCTCGCAGTTGCTGCTGGTAGTTTACTTGGAAATATGATAGGAAATGCACTCATGAACAACAAAAAATTCTCACGCAACTCAGCGACTTCAAACAGAAGTGCTTACAGCCGTTCAGCCGCTGGTAAATCTTCTGCATCGAAAAGCTCAGCGAAGAAGAGTTTCTTTGGTGGTAGCGCTAAAAGTTCAAGTGCAAAAAGTGGAGGATTCTTCGGTGGCTAATATGGAAGATGGTATCTTAAAAGTTACAGAGACTCAGGCACAGACTTATTATGATGCAGCGGATGAGCTCTATGATATGTATGTTGAAGCCGTAGATTATATTATAGATAATGATCTTTTTTTTGATGTTGGTGTTCCTTTTAATCTTGTAGAAGCTATTAAAAAAAGCTGGGAGAATGATGTTCACTGGCATATCTTTGGTAGATTTCTTTTTAGTGGCGGTTTAGATGCAGAGCCTCTAATAGTTCAAGGTTTTGATGCAGATGCTCCACACTATCTTGTTGAAACTGCACTTGAGCAGTATGAACTTTTAGAAGCCAAAGGGATAGATACAGAAGAGCAGTACAATGAAGTTTATGAGAAAATTAGTGATAATTTTAAAAGATTAATCACACTTATGGATGATACTGAGCTTTTTGAAGAGCGTTATGATGGATGGAAAATTCTTTTTTCTGCTTTAGCCCAAAATGAAGCAGATGAAAAAGCTGTACGGTTTTTACAACAGATGGCTGATGATGCAGGATTTGAGACAGAGTTTGAGTATCTTCAAAATGTTCACTTTGGAGAAGATGGTATTGGCTTAAACGATGAAGAGGAGTTTGAGTACTGGTATAAACAGTTCAAATGGAGTGAAATGGCTCATGATGAACCAGAACTTTTAGTGACACTCACAAACATCATGAAAAACCAAAAGGCTATCATACTGAACCCTGCTTATACCGCTGTTTTTGAGTCTCAAGGTATACTCAAAATACTCAGACAACTCTATCCTGATTCACCGTATCTTAACGATAGAAAAGTAGATGTAAGTAAGCCGCAAGCTCATGTTATCTTTGCGTATGAGGCTTGTGGACTTGGCTTTGTTCAAGATAACACATTTATAGCACATTCACTAGCGTAAATATTAGAGATTTTTCTGATGGCTAAACTCAGGAACAATCTCTTTGAGTTTACCAAGAGTATCTTCACTCTTGAGTAAATCCCTAATATCTTCTCGTAACTTTTTTATATCATAGAGCGTAGGACTTGCAACAGTAATAGAGTCATACTCTGTCTTTGCATCACTTGAATCAATTAAAAGCTCTTCATAGAGTTTTTCCCCCGGACGAAGCCCTGTAAATTCGATTTTAATATTCTGTTTAGTACTTAAGTCTATCATCTTTTGTGCTAGATCTACTATTTTTATAGGCTCACCCATATCTAAGATAAATATCTCTCCACCACTCCCAATAGCTCCTGCTTGTAGTACAAGTTCACAAGCCTCAGGTATAAGCATAAAGTAGCGAGTGATTTCAGGGTGGGTAACAGTAATGTTCTTTCCAGCTTGAATCTGTGCCTTAAACTTCGGTATAACACTTCCACTAGAACCAAGAACATTTCCAAATCGAACTGCTACAATATCAGTGCCTTGACCATTAGAGTTTTGTGCATAAAGTTCGCAAATTCTTTTTGTAGTTCCCATCACATTTGTAGGGCGAACAGCCTTATCTGTTGAGATCATTACAAACTTTTCGACACCATACTTTATGGAGGTATCTATAATATTTTGTGTACCTAAGACATTGTTTATAATCGCCTCTTTAACATTTAACTCAACTAATGGCACATGCTTATAAGCTGCTGCGTGAATTACTATTTCTGGTTTATAGCTTTGAAAAGTCTCTTCTAAAAACTCTTTATTAACGACACTTTGCATCACAGACACCACCTCGATATCCTGAATCTCTTCCGTAATCGAGTAAAGATTAAACTCACTATTATCTAAAAGTATTAATTTTTTTGCACCAAATCGTTCACACTGCCTTGCTATCTCACTTCCTATACTTCCACCTGCTCCCGTGATTAGTATAGATTTATCTTTGATAAAACTCTCTATTTTTTTCTTATCTAAATCTTGTGGATGGCGAGCGAGTAAATCTTCAACAGAGATATTTTTAATATCTGCACCATAGTCTCCATACTCACTTGCTACTTTAATATTTTTTATCCCAAGACTTTTAAGTTTATCGTAAATACCAGCAAGTTTCACGGACTCATCTATTATAGCCACTTCACACTCTCTATCTAAGAACCGAAAACTTTCAAAATCATACACCTCAATACCATTTACTTTGATATTGTGATTGGAATCATTTATAATTCCAATAGGATAATATCCACTCTCTTTTTGGTTAATAGTACGCAGTATAGTATTTGCCTTATCTAAATTAGCTATAATCAAAGTACTTTTTCCATCAACATTTACACTTCTACGCTCTAAATAAAGGCGCTTACTAATTCTCAAAGCTAAAACTAAAAAGAGTGAGATAAAAAACTCTATGGGTATAATTGAACGCGGAATAATGTACTCACTAGAGCGAAGTAGATAAGAGATAGCTAATAAAACTATAGTTGAAAAAGCAGTAATGGAGATGAGACCTGTAGTATCATGAAAACCAAAATGTCTCCAACTTATGTTATAAATTCTGAAATAATAGAATAATGAAATTCTTGTAACTATTAAAATCCCAATAGTTATAAATATCGAATCTTTATGAAGTGCGGGGATATCAAAGTCAAAACGCAATTCAAAAGCAATATATACAGATATGAAAATAATAAGCATATCAAAAAAGATAAAAAAGATTTTTCTTGTGAGTTCAGAAGCTTTTAGTATCAAATCTAAACCCTATTTTGCACAAATATTTTTAATAACATTACAAATATTTTCTACATCTTTTTTATTCATCGTTGTGCTACTAGCTAAGCAGAGACCATGTTTATAGAGATTTTCACTTGTTCCATCTAAGCAAGCAAGATTATCTTTAAATAGTGGCTGCATATGCATAGGCTTCCAAAGAGGTCGAGACTCAACATTTATCTCCTCTAAAGCATGCATCACATCTTCATAAGGTGTAGTTTTAAAGACTAAGGCAGTAAGCCAACGGTTTCCACGGCTTTTTGAAAGTTCTGGCATAAAAGATATCTCATCAATCTCTGCCAAAAACTCTTGATACCAAGAAAATATTTCTCTCTTTTTAGCTACTCTTTCTTCTATAACTTCCATCTGAGCCACACCAATAGCCGCTAAAACATTTGACATTCTATAGTTATATCCATACTCTTTATGCTCATAATGGATAAAAGATTCTTTAGCTGCAGTAGAGTAAAACTTTGCCTTTTCAATCCACTCTCTATTTTCACTAATAAGCATACCCCCACCAGAAGTAGTTAATATTTTATTTCCATTAAAGGAGTAAATACCAAAATCACCAAAAGTACCTGTATGTTTCTCTTTATATGTAGCTCCCAAAGACTCGGCTGCATCTTCTATGAGGTAAACACCATGCAGTTTACAAATTTCTGCTATTTTTTCAATATCTGCACTCATACCATAAAGATGAGTTAAAATAAGAGCCTTAGGCTTTTTTGCACATGATAAAAGGTATTTGTTTAACAATTCAGGGGATATATTCCAACTCTTCATCTCACTATCTACAAAAACAGGATTTGCATTTTGATATAAAATAGCACTTATAGAACCTATAAAAGTAAAAGTAGAGGCGAGAATATCATCACCCTTTCCAACTCCAAGAACTCTCAGTGCTAAATGAATTGCTGCAGTACCACTACTTACCGCTAAGGCATTTGATGTACCGGTATAACTCTTAACACTTTCTTCAAACCTATCTACAAAAGCACCTAAGGGTGCAATATAATTACTCTCAAAAACTTCCTCAATATACTGTAACTCTTTACCACTCATATGTGGGGCTGATAAAAAAAGTCTATTATGCATCAATACTCCTTATCACCTTTGCTGGAACTCCAAAGGCAACAACATTATCTGGAATATCTGATAAAACGAGGCTATGAGCACCTATAATACTGTTTTTTCCTATCGTGACATTTGGCATGATGGTAGAGTGTGAGCCTATTTTAGAATTTTCTTTTAGATGGATACTTCCTTCTTTATTATCAATAGTTGAAACTGTGTAAACAGAGCAATGTGAGCCTAATTGCACAAAATCTTCTATGATAACACCATTTTTTGCATTGATGTATGTAAAAGCACCTATATCACTCTTGTACCCTAACTTGAGTCCCTCTTTATTTTGTACTATCCAGTTATACTTTGTTGGCTTTGCTTCTTCTATTTCTGGAAATTTCCAACTGTCAAAACGGTTTTTCTCTTTTTTCATCTACTTCCCTCAAATTTTTCCATTGTTACACCCGTAGTAGAACTAATATCACTTCTTTGTATTACCTTTAAAAAAGTAAGCCAGAGTATCTTCATATCGAGCCAAAAAGATTGATGCTCTACATACCAAACATCATATGCAAATTTTTGTTCCCAACTTATAGCATTACGACCATTTACCTGTGCCCAACCCGTTATACCCGGTTTCACATTATGCCTCTTTTTCTGCTCTTCGTTGTAAAGAGGTAGATACTCTATAAGTAAAGGTCTTGGACCTACAAAACTCATCTCTCCTTTGAGTACATTGAGCAGTTGTGGTAGTTCATCAAGACTTGTACTACGGATAGATTTTCCAAGCCTAAGCAGTCGTTTTTCATCAGGAAGAAGTTCTCCATCTACATCTCTCTCGTTCGTCATTGTTCTAAACTTATAGATACCAAATATTTTTTCTCTATATCCGGGGCGTTGTTGCCGAAAAAGGATAGGACTGCCCATTTTTACTAAAATCAGTACTGAGACTATTAAATACAGAGGAGAGAATAAGACAATTAATACAAAAGCTAAAATAAAATCAAACACTCTTTTCATATATCTCCAAATATTTTTCTACAACTATCTTGATATCAAACTCGTTTAGAACTTTTATTCTACCATTTTTGCCCATAACTTCTCGTAAATGTGCATCATCTGCAAGCAGTTTTATCTTATGCATCAGTGCCTCAGCACTCCCAACGGGAACTAAAAAACCATTCTCTCCATCATCTACCACCTCTCTGCACCCAACTGCATCGGTTGTCACAATAGGTTTGGCAAGTGCAGCGGCTTCTAAAAGTGTGCGTGGCACTCCCTCTCTGTAACTTGGCAGCACAAAGATATCACTCATGGCTATCTGCTCTTTTATATCATCACGATGCCCCAGCCAAGTTACATTACCACTTTGTAAAAAATCTGCATCAGCACAGGAGAGATTTCCCTCGTCTGTATCACCTATGAGAATAAAACGGATATTTTCACTTTTAAGTAACTCGGCAGCCTCATAATACTCTCTAATTCCCTTATGCCAAATAGCTCGTGCAATCATCAAAACAACGACTGCATCATTAGTACCTCTTTCTACAGGTTTAAACACAGTAGTGTCAATACCTGAACTCTTTATAAGCACCGCTTTCTTTTCATCCACTAGACCTTTATGGATAAAATAGTGCATATCATCGCTATTTTGAAAGATACAAAAATTTGCCTTTTTATTTGAAGCTTTATAGAGAACTTCCATTACACTTTTTACAAAGTGTGCTTTTTTACTCTCACTCAAATAAAAACTTCCAAGTCCAGTTACAGCATTGACAAGTAGAGGCACTTTTGCAAAATAACCTACGATAGAACCGTAAATATTTGGTTTTGCTGTAAAATTTTGTAATATATCTAAGTCAAGTTTTTTTACTACCTTATATATATTATAGATAGTTTGCAACTCTTTAAGCGGATTTAAACTTTTTCGCTCTATCTTATACTCTAATGCAATCACTCCATGCTGTGCAAAGAGTTCAAACTTCTCTCCTCTAGGGACAATAGCATATACTTTGTACCCTTTTTTTACTAACGCTATCATGATAGGCAATCGAAAAAGGTAGAGATTTAAGTCCAGATGAGAGAGAAAGGCTATTTTTTTCATCTATTGATTATCCTTCCATACTTCGAGTGCATACATAGTCCAAAGCATCTTTGCTCTCTTCTCTTCTGAAATATTAATCTTTTTATGCAGGACATCTTGTATAAAAGAGTTCTTGATAAAATGGCTCGAATAACTCTCTTTTTTTTCTAGTTTTTCAAAAATATTCTCTTTCAAATCTTTTTCTACCCAAGATTTTAGTGGTACTTCAAAGCCTCTTTTAGGTTGAGTTATTAACTCAGATGGAAGATATTTTTTTGCTAAATCTCTTAAGATATATTTTGTGGTACTCCCCTTGATTTTATAATCATTTTGTATAGTTGGTACAAATTCAAGCATAGACTTACTTAAAAATGGACTTCTTCCTTCAAGGGAGTGTGCCATAGTTGCTATATCCATTTTGACAAGCAAATCAGAGAAGAGTAGCATATTAAAATCAAGATAGAGCATGGTGGAGAGCGGATTTAAGTTCATGCTTCGCACATAAGTGTCCATCCTTTCTAAAAGAGTACTTGCTTCAAATTTATAACTATCTTCAAAGATATCTACAGTAGCACTTAAATAAAAATCCAGTCCCTCTTTAGAAGACATACTGAGCAATCTATAGGCAAAATTGTAGATGGATTTCTTCTTGTGTGGTTGCGGTAAAAGAGCTAGTAAAAATGATAATTTTTTAGCAATGCTAATCCAACCATTTTTTGCTGGAACATACCGTCTATACCCTCCAAAAAGTTCATCAGCACCATCACCATTTAAAATGACTGTTACATATTTTTTTGCTTCTGCACTCACATAGTAACTAGGAACAGCACTACTATCCATAAAAGGCATACCATAGTTTAGAAGTATCTTTTCTATATCTTCTTTGAGATTCATTGAGATCTCTAACTCATAATGTTGTGTGCCATACTTCTGCGCTGTAAGTCGTGCCAAAGAGGACTCATCATAAGCACCATCAAAGCGAACAGTAAAAGTTTTAATCTTCTCTCTATACTCACTCGCTATAGCTACTACAAGAGAACTATCTATCCCCCCACTTAAAAAGGCGCCTACTTCCAAATCTGAACTTAACAACCTATCTTTAACACTTTTATGCAAAAGTGTGTCCAAATGCTTTTGTGATTCCACAAAAGGGAGAGAACTCTTTTGATGATAAAAATCTAAAATATTAAAATATTGCTCTTTTTGTATCTCTAATGTAGATAAATCCACCTTGTAATAATATCCAGCAAGAATATTTTCCACATCTCTGTAGGGAGTTTTCTCTTTAAAAAAGAATCCACTACGCAAATAAGCACTAATGTTTTCTTCTTCTATAACAAGATTTGGAATCACTGACTTAATGGCATTTAACTCACTAGCGAAGAGTAAACTTTTCTCATTTTTATAAAGATAGAGTGGTTTTTTTCCACTTCTGTCTCTTGCAAGAAAAAGAGTATTAGATTTTTTATCTAAAATGGCAAATGCAAACATTCCATCTAGTTCATCAAACATTTTTTCTCTGTATTTTATGTACATATAGAGCAAAGTTTCTGTATCTGAATGTGTTTTAAAGGAGAACTCTTGAAGATAATCTTTTCGTAGTTCTAAGTGGTTATATATCTCACCATTAAATACCATGACAAAATTTTCATGAACAAAAGGTTGCCCTCCACAAGAGAGATCTTGAATCGCTAAACGGGTATGCAAGAGTGTTAAGTTTTTATATTTGTACTCCCCATTTTCATCTGGACCCCTATGATGTAAAACATCTTTGAGCAGTTCTAAATTTACTGAGTCACAGTTTAATACTCCTGCTATTGCACACACGAAACTATATCTTCAACTTATACACTTTAGCTAAGGGACTTGAAATAACAGGTTCAAAAAGATCTTTATCATAATCTTCAAGCACAAAGAGTCTAAAATAAAGAGAATTTAATACTCTGTTATCAACCACTAAAAACTGATGCAGAGAGTCCATAAATACAACAGATAAAGGAGATTGATTATTAATCTGTTTTCCATCTACTTTATAAGCACCTTTACTATCATAAAATGTATGTATAAAGTAGTTTAACTGTACCTTTTGACCATTTATGCTCACAGTTGCATCTTTTTTGTCTATGCTGATATTATTGCCAAGATAAATTACACTGTTTTGCTCTTTAAAATTTTTAGACATATAGAAAAATGGTCTTTTCAGACTCTTTCCTGTAACTATATTTATATTACTAAACATATCTACTGTTGGAAGGATACCCATCATTTTATTTGGTAGATAAAAATAAATATCTCTTGTTTTTTGAGGTCTTTGCATATTTTTATTATTGAGTGCTTTTAGAAATTCATTTGGATTTTTTGCATGGTATGCCTTTAACATACATTTTATAGATGAACCACAGTTATCCTTATAGCTTTTTTCCGTAAACTCAACATCAAGTCTCGCCATGTTAGCAGCGGCAACTTGTGGTGCAGTAAGAGCAAAAGCAACTGGAAAGTTAGCCTCTCCTGAATGTTTTCCACCATCTATAAGTGTTTTTACATCTGCATAATATCGAATAGGATACCCATAATCCCACCAAGAGACTACATAATCCTCTCTTGAAGCTATTTTTCCTAACTTATCTAGGACTTGCACCTCATTTTTTGTAAATACTGTTGGTACTTTATATGCGATTACATGCTTTATGTTTGGATATAAAACAGCTACAGATAAAAGCGTTATAAATCCATACTTTGCATATTGAGCACTTTTTTCACTGAAAAACTTTTGAAAAATCTCTGCTACTATAAAAATAACATACGCAGTTCCAAGCGCTATAAAAGGCACAGCAAAAACTGTAAAACGCAGTCCACCTTGAAGCGCGAAAAATCCTAAAACTACCATAGGTAAACTTATGAGCATGAGTCTATATCTTATAAGAAGTAAAATATACCCTATAGTTCCTATAATAAATGTCGTAGTATCCCCACTAATTCTATTTGCAAATGTTTCAAAAGGAATATGTCCTGCTTCTCTTACTGTATTTACAACAGCAAAAAACTTCAACGATGCATAGTCTATTGTATCAGCTGCCATAAGTCGTGTTACATAGGTATTATGCAGTACACTCATTATCCAATCAAAGCCACCAAATATCAAATAAACTATAGCACTCACAACTGCTACAAAGATGACAGCTTTTTCAGAAAGCTTATCTTTCATGATGTAAAAAAAGGCAACTAAGACAACAACAAGAGCACCCTTGAGTAAAAATGGAAGAGTTGTTAAGACAAGCACAAACACTGTTAAGAATTTGTAATAAAAAAGATTTTTTCGCTCATAAACTAGTGTATAAAGCAGTGTCATTATAAAAACACCATTTACTATGTTTATAGTTCCACTGTGCCAGTGTACTGATAAAAGAGCAAAGAGTGGAGCCCAAAGAAGTGTGAGTATTTTCTCTTTTGTTAAAGCATAGAGAGTACCCCAAATCGCCAAAGTTGGAAGTACAACAACCAACATATCTGTATCATAATACCCTATCATAGTACGGTTATAGTAACTCCAAACTATAGAACCAAGGAGCGCTGCACTGAATCCAAGTATGTCTTGTTTAAAGACTCTCGCTATTAACATAATTGGCAGAACTAAAAAAGAGCCAAAAATTCCAGGCATCCATAGAACCAATGTTTCAAAAGATAAAGGTAATATTTTTGCTAAAAAGGCTGTTACAAGAGCAAGAGGAGTTTTTACAGGAGATAAATCATGCTCTTGATGTGACCCAGCGAGAATATCTCTTGCCCCCTCTGCATAATAATATCCATCATTCGTATTTATCATCAGCTCATTATTCCACTTAAAAGCATCATACCCACTAAATGTATCTACCCAAATATATCGCACAGAGACACTAAAAGCAAAAGCTATAAACATCAAAAGTAAAAAATACTTCAGAGTAACACGAGTTTCACTAACACTTATAAGTTCTTTAATTTTATTCACTTTTATTTTCCTAATTTAAAACATATTTGCGAACTTACCTAAAAATCCAGCCATTGATATTGCAGAAAAAACCATAGCAAAAGAGAAAAGTTTTACACTCATACTACGATTTTCAGCTAGTCCTTTGTCAATCTTCACATCGATTCTTTCAAGTAACTTATCTAGTTTAACATTTATTTGCTCAAATCTTTGATCAACCTGCTCAAAGCGTTTGTCAACTTGCTCAAACCTTTTGTCAACTTGCTCAAAGCGTTTGTCAACTTGCTCAAATCTTTTATCAACTTGCTCGAAGCGTTTGTCAACTTGTTCAAACCGGTTATTAACTTGTTCAAACCTATTGTCCATATCAGTTTGCATAGTGTCAAATC
>JALSUU010000275.1:15258-16910 GCA_027071075.1 Sulfurimonas sp.
TGCTCAAAGCGTTTGTCAACTTGCTCAAATCTTTTATCAACTTGCTCGAAGCGTTTGTCAACTTGTTCAAACCGGTTATTAACTTGTTCAAACCTATTGTCCATATCAGTTTGCATAGTGTCAAATCGCTTGTCCATACTATTTTGCATAGTATCAAATCGTTTATCCATATCAAGCTGAATATTTTTAACACCTTCTTTAATCTCATCTATCTGATACTGAAGATGGTCGAATCTAGCTTCAAAATATTGAGAAGTAGGTATAAACTTAGCGATTAACACTTCCATCGATTTTTCATTTAATACTATATTGTCATTTTCTTCTTGCATTTTATTTCCCTAAACATTTACTTGTAATAATTTTATCTCTATTCTTATCAAGTGTTTTTTTTCCTATACCTTTCACTTTCGTAAACTCTTCAACACTATGAAAACAGCCCTTTTCTCTTCTATATGCCACTATTTTCTGAGCTTTTTTAATACCAACTCCACTCAAGCTACTCAACTCTTTTATATCTGCTGTGTTTATATCTACAGAAGCACTTAAGAGGGAAAGAAGTAATGCAAGAAAAGCAAAAAATCTCATATTATTCTCTCAATATTTAAGATATAAGATTGTATCATAATTTTAAAAACTTATATCGATAATAGATATATTTTTTCTTTAAATTATAATAAATAATTTTTGGATTTATCAATAAAGAGATAACTAAGAAATAATAATATTTTATTTTTTCTCCTCTAAAGGCATGATTAATCCCTCTTGAGTAATACCTTGAAAATAAAATCTCTTGATGACTCATCTCTCGTTGCGGTTCTTCTATTAGTCCATCTTTTATAAGATTTGATTTGTTATTTTTTAGATGATACATAAATCGCTCGTACACTTTCATAGCATTTATAAACATTAAGTAGCGTTTTGTCCCTGTTATACCATTTATATCAATTACATAATTTGTTAAATACAGAGGAAGTATCTCCATATTTCCTAAAAAATAGTATCTACACCATAATTCAAAATCTTCAGTGTGTAATGCTTTTTCATTATATGATATTTTTTCAAAATTTTTAAACATTACACTTGAGTGGGTAAAAGGATTTTTTCCACTCTCTAGCACACTTTTAAGAGATTCATTTGTTGATGGTGTTTTATATTTTTTTAAAGGATTCAGATTTACATCTACATAGTTAACTTGTGTTCCTGTTAGTACTAAAGCTTTCTCTAACATAACTTCTAGCTGAAGCTTTAGTTTATTTATCTCCCACCAATCATCAACATCAATTCTTGCAATATATGCTCCTTTTGCATGTAAAAGACCTTTATTTAAAGACTTTACCAAACCAAGGTTTGAACTGTTTTTGAGAATGACTACACGAGTATCGTTAATTTGTTCTAGTAAAGTTTCAGTTTTTTTTTCTATATCATCTTGAATAATTATAAATTCATATTTGGAATAAGACTGTTCTAAAACACTTGTAACTGTTCTCAATAAACCTTTTTCATCTGGTTTATATACACTCATAATAATAGAAATTAATGGCATTCTTTATCCATAGAATGAAATATTTCATACTCTTTTTTAGCATAAGTTTCTAAAGAAAACTTCGTTAAAATTGTATTTCGTGCTGCTCGCACAATTTCATCATTATCTT
>JALSUU010000276.1 GCA_027071075.1 Sulfurimonas sp.
AACTCTTCTGGGGAGAAGTGCATATAAAAACAGGAACTCTGCATCCGTTTGTTGTTTCCCTGCCAAAAAATTACACCGATGCGTGATTTTATAGGTTCTTTATTTGCACCCATTCTTCTTGTATCTCTGTAAATTCTATAGAGGGATTTGTTTATTTTTGGTTGGGCATTTATAGTAGGTTCTAATGCTTGGAGGTGTTCACCCATCTCCACTACAAAAGCGCGAGATGGGTTTAAGATGTACTCTTCGTACTCTGATTTATGAGCAGCGAACCACTCTTTGTTGTTGTTCTGTCGAATCTTTTTTAAAAAAGGCAGAGCCTTTTTAGAGAAACCTTTAAACTCCACACGCAGACCCTAAACGATTTTTCTGTTTCTAAATGCTAGTGCTATAATGATAGCAACTACAGTGTAAGAAACTGGTACAAAGTCTGGAATAGGAACAGGATCACCTTTTGCGTATGAGTGCATACCTGCAAGGTAGTAGTTCACTCCAAAGTAAGTCATAAGCACCGATGTAAACGAAAGAAGAGAGATAACACTATAGTTAAACTCACTATAAATCGACTTGATAAATCTCAGGTGAATAACAACCGCATAAACTAAAATAGTTACAAGTGCCCAAGTCTCTTTTGGATCCCAACCCCAGTAACGACCCCAAGACTCATTTGCCCAGACGCCTCCTAAAAAGTTTCCAACAGTAAGCATAACAAGACCCACCATAAGACTCATCTCATTGATGGCATTTAACTCTTTTATAGAGAGTGTGATTTGCTCACTATTTTTATCTGTTTTTACTATAAAAAGAAGCAGAGTGATAAACCCAAGGAGTGCTCCAAGACCTAAGAAACCATACGATGCAGTAATCATACTTACATGTATGCTTAACCAGTAAGAGTTCAGAACTGGTACAAGATTTGTAACTTGTGGATTCATCCAACTCAAGTGTGCCACAAAAAGAATAAGCCCTGCAAGAATCGATGTTGATGCAAGCGTTATTGGTGAGCGTTTTGAGAAGATAAATCCTGCAAGAACTGTCGCCCATGCGATATAAGTCATAGACTCAAAACCATTACTCCAAGGAGCGTGTCCTGAGATATACCAACGAAGCGCTAGTCCCATAGTATGTGCTAAGAAAAAAGCTATCAGTAGTCCTAATGATGCTTTTGTAATCAATGCCATTTTAAACTTAGGATAGATGATTTTTGTAAAACTTAACACCAATAGCACAAAACCTACAATGAAATAGAGTGGCCAAAGAATTTCAAAAACATTTGAGTGATTGTAAAATATCTCTGCTTTAATTCTATTTTCTGTTGGATAAACGGCTGCACCTGTCTCTTTTTGAAATGCTGCTATTTTTTTAAGTGCTGCTTCACTCGCCGACCAATCTTTTGAAGTGAGTGCCGCATCAACTGCTGTAAAATACTCTACAGCTAGAGCACGGACACTTTCACCCTCTTTTTTGGGAAAATGTTGTAGCGCTTCAATAGTAGCAAACCACTTGTTAGAAGGGTCATTTTCTAAAGGCCACATTTTTAAGAGTGCACCAGTGAAAACCATATAGGCTACATTGACTTTTTCATCTACTTTTAAAACAGCTTTATCTAATTTATTTCTATTTTTTGGCTCTTTTCTTGTAGCTTCTTCAATCAGTGCTTGCAGTTTATAGCCACGCATCCCCTCAGGATCTTGAAAGAACTGTGCAAAAGAGACATACTTTGCATCACTCGCTGTACCTATTGCTTCATTTATTTTGGGATCTTTTGTACGAATGAGTTTTACATTTTTGTAGATATCTGGACGAATCATCATCCCTAAGATCACCTGATCAGGATTTAACTCATACGAACCGATACTTAAAGAAGAGCCTCTATACATCTTTGCAAGAATCTCTGTTGCAAGTGTATTCATAGGTTTCATTCTTCCCTGAGTATCTTGGATAATGAGCTTTCCAAAATCTGCTGAATGCTCTTTATCAAAAGAGAGTATTGTGGTGATTGCAGGGTCTAGTTTTGCTGCTTGTGATGGTGTCACACTAAAGAGTAGTCCTAAAGTTAAAAGTGCTGGAACTATTTTAGACTCACTCGCTTTTTTTGCCTTTTTTGCTAGTTGTGCAAATCTATGTTTCTTAGAAAAAAGTGACCAAAACATTCCAATAGCTAACATTAAGTACCCAATATATGCTGGAAGTGTCCCTGGGTCATTGTTTACTGAAAGAACAGTACCTTTCTCATCTCTATCATACGAAGCTTGAAAAAATCGATAGCCACGATGCTCTAAGATATGGTTCATAAAGATTCTATAGGGCATATTTATTCCTTGTTCATCATCTATTAAAACAACTTCACTTGCGTATGATGCAGGACTCATAGAACCTGGGTAACGGTCAAGTTGAAAATCAAGCAGTTTTATGCGAAATGGCAACGAAATCTCTTTTGCTCCATACGCCATACTTACTTGAACCCCATTAATCATAGCAGTTGTAGGCACTCCTACTACTCCTTTTCTTCCATAAAGCGCTAAAACTTTAGACTCTCCATCTACGCTCACTTCAAAACGAAGCACATTAATACCTGAAGAGTTCATCTTCATTTTACGGTTCATCTTCAAGCTTGAACTACTTACTAACTTTTTGCTTGCATGTGTCATAAAGTTACGCAGTACAAAACTACTACCATCTTGCATACTATAAAGCACTCTTTGGTTTAAAACATCTTTAGGATTTGCTTCTAGCGCACCCTTTTGTCTATCTGCCATTCTAAAAAATGAAAGGTTTTGAGTGTGGTTCATATAGAGAGTATCACCCTCTAAAGAGAGCTTTATTACAGGTTTACTAAACTGTTCCTTAGAGTCAAAGTCAAGAATAAAACTACCCCCATCAAAGTAATCACCATACTCTAATGCTACAGGTTTACCACTTCCATTTGCAGTAACCATAAACTTCGCAATAGGCTTACCATTTACTTTATCTTCTACAAGAGTTTCCACTGCATCAGGGATATACTCTAAAAGTTTTGCATTCACAGTTTTACCATCAATACTCAAAGATTCACTCAGCGCATTGTCGCCTCTTTTAGAGAGATAAATAGAGTGTGAAGTCTCTTCTCTCGTAGAGCCTACATGTGCACTTAAACTTACAAAAGTTTTAGCACTTGTAATAGATGATGCACTCATCCCCTCACGGATATGCATATTTCCTTCAAATCCTATATAACGCGTTATAGCAGCACCAAAAAGAATCACTAAAAAACCAACATGAAAAATAAAGATAGGCGCTTTTTTAAGTGTGTACATTTTATATTTATATATATTTAGTATAAGGTTAAGTGCTAGTAGTCCGAGGAGTATTTCAAACCATCGGGCATTATATATTTCAGCTTTTGCTGTCATTGTTCCAAAGTCATTCTCAACAATGGTTGCATATCCTATTGAAAACGCAAAAATTAGCATTAAAACTGCCATTGTTTTCATAGAGTTTATAAACGATAATAATTTTTTCATTGTAATCCTTAAATTAAAAATTTATTGTAGTAAAAAATAGATAATAAAGGGCTACTCAGGCTTCTTTGGGGAGAAATCTATACTCTCTATAAGAACATTCGGTTCCTCTTTTTTCTCTTCTATTTTTTTCATCACATCTACAGGTCTATCCATTTTGTAAAATATTGTTTTTTCTACCTTACCTGCTGTATCGAACCACTGTTGCATACCCTCTTTATAGTTATTTTTATAGTTTACTTCACTAAAAAGTTTTCCATCATATCTATACTCTTTTTGTAAGCCCTCTTTTTTATTGTGTACATAATTCACCACAAGTGCAAGCTGTCCATTATCATAGTACTCTTTCTGCACACCCTCTTTTTGATCATTTATATACATCACAGAGTGTTTCACAGTGCCACTTAAGTAGTATGATTGTTCAACTCCTTCCATTTTTCCATTTTTATAAAAAAGATCTGCAAGTTTATTGCCCTGCTTATCATACCAAGTGAGTTTTCCATCGCGCTTATTATTAACATAATTTACTTCATAGGCTAAAGCACCCATCTCATAGTAAACTTTTTGAAGACCCTCTTTGATACCAGCACTAATGTCAGAGTAAGTCCCATCAACATAATTTGTCTCAGCTTTAAGCTCACCATGTTCAAAATAGGTTTTAATAAGTTCTGCAGAGAGTGGTGCACTAAGCATAGATGTAAAGAGTAGTGATTTTAGATAGATATTCATAAAAATTCCTTGATTGTTTTGTGAAAGAGATTTGTCTGAATAAAAGTATAATATAGAAACCTTTATTCAAACAAACTATCTCTCAAAAGAGAGAGATAATTAAAGAAGGGGAAAGTTTATTTCCACCCTTTTTTAACTATATTTGTAGATTTAGCGTATGGATATTTTTTCACCAACTCTTTTACTGAGAGTTTTTGATCTCCATTTCTCATAAAGTGTGCTAATGTTACTGAAGCCCAGTAATCTTTTGCATACTCTGTACCTTCGAGTTGAAGAGGTACACCTTTTTTATTTACCGTATGACATGCAGCACAAGTAACAGGTCCACTATACTTGCCATCTGGAGAGTATTGAAGTGCTTGTTCATGTGTTGTAACATCTACTGAACGATTTTTACCATCATATCTTGTAGAGTAGAGACCATGTGTTGATTCATGACATGTTTGACATGCGATATTTCCATGACCTTTTGAATATCTATATAAAGAGTATTTGTTTGGTAAATCGATTGGGAAGTATTTTCCACCCGTTTCACTCTCAACAAATGGAGCAATATGACAATCCGCACAGTGAGG
>JALSUU010000277.1:0-4412 GCA_027071075.1 Sulfurimonas sp.
TGCTATGGAGTATATGGGTATAAGAGCCCTATACCCGAAGCATAAAACAACTCAAGCATATAAAGAGCATTACAAATATAAGTACCTTCTCAAAGAGTTTAAGAATGACAAGAATCAAGTAATTATTGATAGTCCAAATAAAGTTTGGAGTACAGATATTACCTATATTAAATTAGAAAAAGGCTTTGTATATTTAGCAGCTGTTATTGATTGGAATACCAAAAAAATACTCTCTTGGAAGTTGTCTAACACTATGGATATTGCACTTACAACCGGTGTACTTAACGATGCACTTTCTCGTTATCCTAAACCAGAGATATTTAATACAGATCAAGGTTCACAGTATACTGCACAGGCTCATGTAAATATACTCAAAGAGCACAATATTCGAATCTCTATGGACGGAAAAGGTAGAAGTATTGACAATATCTGTATAGAGAGATTCTGGAGAACGATTAAGTATGAAGAGATATATCTTACTGACTATAAGAGCATAAGTGAACTGAGATACTCTATAGATAACTATATAGTAAAATACAACTCAAGGCGATTACATTCTGCTATTGGAAACAAAACTCCTAATGAGGTTTATGACACAGCCATCAGCAATTTAGAGTTTGAAAATAAAGAGTTACTAGAAGTAGCATAATAAGTGAAATAAGAATGTTGCATTAAGTGGTCTTGACAAGTGGGGACGTTATAGAATAAGTCATTTATGAATCTAGTCTTTTTGCTATTTTTTGAAATACTTCATCTCCATCAATCAAAGTTACAGAATTATTCTCAATATCATTTTTTCGTTTATTTACTTCTTTTATCCAAAGTGCATCTATTGAACTATTGCTAGGTGTAATACTAGCTAATATCTTATCAACAATTTTAGTTTTTAAATCTATTGGTAAAATATTAATTTCTTCAAAAAGTTGTTCCTGTTTCAATGCTAACATAATAAACTCCAATTTTTAAGTATAAACTATTTTATCAAAATAGTTTATACTATCTCTTTAAATTTTTAAATTATTTTTCAAAAACTAAAACAAATTTACTAGGACCACCAGCCGTTGTATCCTCTGAAATATCACTAAAATCAAAAAAACTAAATTTTAGCTATAATTATAAAAAATATTTAAAAGGAGTTGTTATATGCAAACCTTAACAATTAATATTGCTAACGATACATTACTTGACAAAGTTATGTGGTTATTAGAACATTTTAAAAATGATGGGCTAGAGATAGTATCAAAAGAAGATATCGAAGATTTAAAACTATTAAAAGCGACAAGAGAAGAAACTACTCTATCTTTTGAAGAATATTTAAAAAATGAAAATTGAACTTAGAAAAAGTGCAATAAAAGATTTAAAAAGTATCTCTGAACCATATAAGACGAAGTTGCATAATAAAATTTTAGAACTTCAAAAATTCCCCAATCTTCAAAACATTAAAAAACTAACAAATTTTGAACCAGCTTATAGATTAAGAGTAGGAAATTATAGAGTTTTATTTGATGTAACAGATGACACTATTATAATTGGTCGTGTTCTACACAGACAAAATGCTTATTAAAAAGATACAACAAAACAGAGTATCCAATAAATTACCTAACGGCAATTTATTGGCTATCTTCAACCGTTATACCTAAAAATCCACATTATCTGAAAGTTGGAATAGTAATTTTTGAGCCTTGTTGGATTATGAAAGAAGTCTGTTACTTACTTAATCCTACTCACCTCATAAAACTTTCTCAAAAACCTATCTATCGGATTGATAAGTCTATACATAACAGGCACTACTAAAAGAGTCAGAACCATAGAGCTTAAAAGTCCACCGATTACGGCTATAGACATAGGTGCTTTTGTCTCACTTCCTAGTCCATCACCAAGGGCAAGTGGTAGCATAGCAAAGACCATGGCAACTGTTGTCATAAGAATCGGTCTGAGTCTTTTCTCTCCTGCTTCTATGAGTGCTTCATCTGCACTTTTTCCTCTCTCCATCGCACTGTTTGCGAAGTCTACTAAAAGAACAGCATTTTTTCCTACCATTCCCATTAGTAACATAAAGCCTATCATTACAAAAAGGCTAAACTGTAGTCCTGAGAGATACAGAGCTATCATAACACCGATGATGCTCAAAGGTAGTGCCATCATAATGATAATAGGCTGAATAAGAGACTCATATAAGATAGCAAGGATAATAAACATCAAGATAACACTCATCCCTATAGCCACGCCAAAAGCCTTTCCTGTCTTTTTCATCTCTTCAGCAAAACCTGTAAATCTATAAGTAACACCCTCTGGCAGTAGTTTATCTATTCCACTACTCACATAAGATACTGCTCCACCCAAATCAAGCCCAAACAGATCAGAAAGTACGGTTATCTGTCTCTGTCTATCAAAGTGGTTTATAGAGCTCATAGCCTCTGATTTTTTAAATGTCACAAGTCCATCAAGATAGATAAGTTCTCCACTCTTTGCACGAATCTGTATCTTTTTAATATCTTTTATACTCACTCTATTTGCATCATTAAAACGCAAAGTAATGTTATACTGCTTTCCATACTCTTCAAGGTGAGATATCTCTATGTCACTTGAAAATGCCGTTGCTATAGACTCTGCAATAGTTGATGCACTTATGCCGTAACGGTTTGCCTTTTCTCTGAGTATATCTATCTCTATCTCAGGCTTCATTGCATCTAAGTTTGTATCTATATCTACAAACCCTTTCTTTTTTTTCATATACTCTATAAGATTATCTTTTGCTTTGTTTAAAAGTTCAAAAGTGTCTGCCTTTAAAACTATTTGAAAAGGTACTGATGCACCTGCACCTTTTATACCAGGAATGGCTGCAGCCGTTATGAACATTTTAGAACTAAAAGGTTTAAGCTCTTTACGCAAGGCTTGTGTCACCTGCTCTTGAGAGAGTTCTCTTTTATCTTTTGGAACAAGTTTTACATAGATAAGCGCCTTATGTTTCTCATGAGAAGCGGTATACCCAATGTTGAGCGTTGTGTAGAGAACATTTTTATTTTTTCGTATACGATTTTCTACATTTTTAGACTCTTGTATCATCTCTGAAAGTGAAATATCTGCACTTGCCTTTATCTTCACCTCTAGCTCTGACTTATCTTCTTTAGGAATAAAATCCATCCCTATCTTGGGAAAAAGGCTCAAAGAACCAAAAAAGATACCAAAAACTACAATCAATGTTAAAAACTTAAAACGCAAAACTCCTTTTAAAATAAACTCATATATCTTCTCAAGAGCAACAAAAAAAGGCTCCGTAAAGTTATAAAAAGCACTCTCACCCTTATGAAGAACTCTAGCACTCAAACTTGGTATAAAACTCAGAGCAATTGTGTAAGAGATTATGATGGCAAAGGCAACTGTCATGGCAAAGGATTCAAAAAACTTCCCTACTATCCCACTCATCATCGAAACAGGTATAAACACAGCCAAAAGCATAGCCGAGATAGCCATAATAGTAAATGCCATCTCTTTTGTTCCCTCAACGGCCGCATCAATACGGCTCATCCCTGCTTCCATCTTCTTATAAATATTTTCGATAACAACAATAGCATCATCAATAATAATTCCTATCGCAAGGGTAAGCCCAATAAGTGTCATTTTATTAAGTTCAAACCCCATAAAATCCATTAAAGCAAAAGTACCCATGATAGAAGTCGGTATAGAGAGTGCGGAAACAAGGGTAATTGTCATGTTTCTTAAAAAAACAAAAACAATTAATGCCGCTAAAATCGCTCCATAAATAAGATCAAACTTTACATCTTCTAAAGAGTTTATGATAAATGGGGAAGTATCATTTAAGACCTTAACCGCAAATCTATCTCCTGCAAGTTTTTGCAAAGAGGGTACAACATCTTTCACTTTTTGTACTATATCTATGGTGTTTGTTCCTGAAATTTTTTGTACTTCAAGCATTACACCCTCTACACCATTATACGATGCATAACTCTTTGCATCACTCAAAGTGTCTTTTACATCTGCAATATCTTTAAGACGAATATCATCTTTGATTATGATGTTTTTCAAAGCTTCTACACTCAAAGCATCAGAACGAGTTTTTAAGATAAACTCTTGCTTAGCACCTATGAGTTTTCCGCCTCCTATTTTCATATTTTCATTTTTAACAATAGAGTTAAGTTCTCTTAGCGTTATGCCATATTTATTTAGGAGTGTTGGATTTGGAAAGATTTTTATCTCTCTATCTTGGTAACCAATTATATTTACTCCACCGACACCCATTATTTTTTGGAGTTTTGGTTTTACTTTTTCATCAGCAAAAAGCATAAGGTTTTTTATATTGTCAGCTTTTAGTGTTAAAAAAACATTGATAATCGATGCACTCCCAATATCTAGCTTACTTACAAGTGGTGTCTTTGCATCACGAGGGAGCA
>JALSUU010000277.1:4512-49884 GCA_027071075.1 Sulfurimonas sp.
TTTTCATCAGCAAAAAGCATAAGGTTTTTTATATTGTCAGCTTTTAGTGTTAAAAAAACATTGATAATCGATGCACTCCCAATATCTAGCTTACTTACAAGTGGTGTCTTTGCATCACGAGGGAGCAAAACTGCTGAGACCTTATCACGCACATCATTGGTCGCTTCATTTATATCGCGTTTTAGAAAAAACTTTATAGTAACGACACTTACACCCTCACTACTTGAAGAGATGATACTATCAACTCCACCGATGCTAGAAACAGCCTCTTCTATCTTGTCTGTTACTTGAGACTCCATTGTTGCAGCCTCTGCACCAGGGTAGATGGTTTTTACTGTTACTAGTGGAAAGTCAACATTTGGAAAGAGTGCAGCACTCATAGATTTGTAACTCATTAATCCAAAAATGATTAATGAGACAACATACATTAGTGTCGTTATGGGTCTATTTATTGCGAACTTATACATAATCTACTACTTTGTATCAGGTACTATGATGTACCCATCGCCAAAAAGTCCAACAAGAAGACCTTTTGCCTTTACCTCAGCTTGCATCTTTCTGTTATGTATGTTTGCAGATGGATAAATCTTTGAGATCACTCCACTACGCTCTTGTACATCACCATCAATTTTGTACTTAAATGTATCGCCAACTTTTACTTTACTATAGTACTTTTGATCAAATTCAACGATTAACTTACGCGCACTCTTACTCTGAATCTTATACACAGTTTTCAGTGAAACTCCACTCACAGTATCACCAAGTTCTATATCTTTAAAGTAAATCACCCCATCAAATGGAGCTTTTAAAAATGTTTTCGCATACTTAGCCTCTTGGTATGTGAGTGCATTTTTTGCATTTTCATACTTAAAAGCGAAGATATCAAACTTACTCTCATCGATCAAGTGTTTTACTTTTTCTTGACGCTCATAATCTTTTGCAGCATACTTGAGGACAGTTTTTGCACTCTCTACATTTGCTTTTTTATCATCATTTACCAAGACCGCTAAAATATCGCCTTTTTTTACACTTGAGGCCATATCAAAGTTTACTTTTTTCACTATGCCACCTGCATCAAAAGCGAGTGATGCACTTCTTTGTGCTTCTACATTAAATGTCGCATATATCTCACTTGCACCTAAAGAAATCACTAAACCCATCAATCCTAAAATTATCTTATTCACTTAAATACTCCCCAAGTTTTTTTCCATTGTAAAAATAATACAAAGCATACGCTAACTCTAAATTATTTAAAGATGTTTCGTATGTCGCCTTTGCCTCTGTCTGTGTAGAGAGTGCATCAAGATAGACAACATTATCGACTATTCCTGAGTTATACTTCTCAGTTATCGTTTTTAGAGCACTACTTGCAGACTTTAACGCACTCTTAGAACTCTTAATATTCAACTCTGCTGTTTTAATACGCTCTCTAGCTAGTTCCTGCTGTAATTTTTGCTCTTTTGTTTGGTACTTTATCTTCTCATTTAAGGCATCCGCTTGTAAAACGACCGCTCTCTTCGCCTCACCTAAAACACCAAAGTCTAAAAGTCTAAAGTTGAGTGTTGCTACTATTTTATTTTGATGTGTGATTTGATCTATCACTTGACCACCAAATTTTGCATCATCCATATAACCATACAAACTATAAGTATCTTCTAACTTTATCTGAGGATAGTAGTAGCTATCTATCACCTCTGATGCACTCATCAAAGAACGCTTTGTTGCACGCAAAGAGTCAATAGCTACAAGCTCTTCATTCTCAACTTCACTCACTTTTTTAAACGCTGATGCATCAAGAGTTTTTACTTGTAAACCTACTTGTAACTCTAAAGATTTTTTCAGTGAAAACAGTTCAAACTTTATAGACTCAATAGCATAAACATTTGAATCATATGCAGATTGTAATCTATCCACATCATCACTTGTCGCTAAGGAAGCTTTAAAAAACTGCTTCATTCTCTCTAGTTGTGCTAAAACGGCTTTGGATGCCTCTTCTCTGGCACGGAGCCTCGACTCAGTACTTTTAATGTTATAAAATTTTTGCACTATGGAGAGTTCTACAGAGTTTTTCACAGACTCTACATCAAACTGACTTGAGAGAAAGGAACTCTTTTTTTGCTTGATTGTATCTCTTTTCGCCCCTCCATTATAAACCTCATAACTCAGTTTTGCAAAACCAGAGTAAGTAGTCCCTGGCTGAAAAGGATTTGGGGCATCACTTCTTTGATAAAAAGCACCCATATCAAGCGTAGGGTAGAGACTATTTTGGCTTGATTGTAAATCACTCTTTTTTGACTCTGAGAGAAGTTTTTGTGAAACTATAAGCTCATTAGAACTAGTCGCAAACTCTAAAAGAGACTTCAAACTCTGTGCATAAACAAAGATAGGTAGTAAAAGGAGTAAATACTTTATCATCTTTGTACCTCCAACATATCAAAAAGTGCATCATAAAACTGATGCAACTCAGACTCTAAATCATCTATAATATCTGTCACACTACTTTTTATAAACATACCCTCTCCTACGGCAAAGATGCCTTTTGTAAACGCTTGAGCATTTGGCTGTAACTCACCGCTCTCTATGCCCAACTCTATAATAGACACAAACCAAGAGAAGTAATCTTTAGTTATACTACTCTGCATAGCTATCATATTAGAATCAGGTTGTACGAGAGAGATAGAGATAAACTCCTTATAGAGCTGGCGTAGCTCAACATCCTCTTCACAGTAAAAAAAGCGTGAAAATCGTTTTATCTTCTCTCTTGTAGATTTGAGTTCGCTGATTTCTAAAAACATCTCTTGATTACGCTCTTGAATCAAGTTATTTACTATCTCAAAGATAATATCTTCTTTATTTTTAAAGTACTCATAAATAGTACCCTTCCCCACACCAGCAGTCTTTGCAATCTGTGAAATAGTTAAATCATTGATACCATTTTGAAAAAAAATCTCTTTACATGAAAGTGCGATATCTCGTCTCTTTTGTACCTTATCTACAATAATCGCCATACAACCCCTTTAAAAATGACTGACCGTCGGTCAATTAAAAATTAATTTTATAATGTTCTTGCTTAATTTGGAGTAAAGATTTATGACAGATAAAATTCTCTAACAAAACATCACCTGTGTTAGAGATTTTTATATACTACTTTATAGACCTTCATTCTTTTGTTTACTCGTTTTAAGTAGTGCTTAGGTTCATCGTACTTCAAGTCACTTAAAAGTTTGTCATAGACTTCATCTGCTGAGAGCTTATTAATCTTTGGTGCTGCTTTGTTCATGTTATGTGTTCTTGTAAAAGCCCATGCTATATTTCCTGCTCCAGTATTGTATGCAGCTATAGTGCAGTAGAGCCTACTTTTTGGATTTTTTATCTTTTTAAGATAACTATAGTAGAGTATATGGAGGTATGCACTTCCCATCTCAATGTTGTTTGAGCTATCGTAAAGATAAGTTGCACTTGGCATATTCCCACGCTTTTTTAAGAATCTAAAGGCATCTTTTCCTGCTGTTCGAGGGACTATCTGCATCAAACCAAAGGCAGGTATGTGAGATTTTGCAAAAGGGTTGAAATCACTCTCTGTTTGCATGATTGCAAAAAGAAGTGCAACAGGCATTTCAAACTCTTTCGAGTTTTTAGATACATCACTTTGATAGACTTGGGAGAGTTTTATTTTAGAGTTTTTTGGTAGTTTTACTGTTACCTTATAAACTCTTTCACCTTCTATTTTCGATGGTGTTGTTGTGATTTTATTCTCTTTGAGAGTATTCTGTGCATACTTTTTAACATCTTTTTGTGTAGGTCTCTTTTTAAAAAGTACTGTTGCTAAAATAGGTGTAGCTTTTACCTCTGATGTAACTACATCTTGAGTGTGAGAAATTTTTGCAACTCTTTTTTGTAGAGGATCTGTTTTTACAACCTCTTTTGTATTTTTACTCACAGCATACGAGATTCTCTCTTGAAATCTTTTTTTTGCATCATTGAGATTTTTGGCTATAACTTCTACAGTATAACTATTGTTCTCAAAATCAACCTTGGAACGACTCTGCTTATCTTGAGAATAACTTACCCACCTCTTTTTTGTTGAAAGTTCTGGCTTTTTCCAGTAGGTTTTGAGTTCTTTTTTATAAGTTGCATACTCTTTTTCTAGTTGGGTTTTATAATCTTTAAATTCTCTGTTTTGAGTTGTTTTCATCTGCTCAAACTCTGCTTTCATTTTGGCTATTTCAGCCTCTTTAGAGTAAGAAAATAGGAGAGTTGTAAGTGTGAGTAAAAGAAGTATTTTTTTCATAATCTAACCTTATTTATCTAGTACCATCCAAATATAAAACTCTTTTGAACTCTTATCCATCCAAACATCTTGAATATGCGCAGTTATATGACTTGATGTTTTATAGTTACTATGCTCATCAGTATTCACATATGTTTTTGAATTTTTTGTCATCTCATTTTTGTGCATATTGAGCTGTACGGTTACATCTGTTTGCAATGAAAGCTCATCTAATGCTCGTGTAATCGCAAGTTTTCTTTGTGAAGAGAAAGATTGGTCATAAGTGCGTCCCGCAATACCAACAGCACCACGGAAACCATCCTTATTCGGATTCATAATCCAACTAGGTTTCGCTGATGGATTTACTTGCGATGAACACGCTACAAATAATAAGAAAAATACAACTACGAAAGAGTGTATTTTTAGCATAACTTATTTTTCTAAAGCTGCATCAAGTGAATCGAAAGCTTTTGAAGCTTGAAACTGTTGCCAAAGTGCTTCATCATTTTTTAGACTCGTTTTCACAGCATTTTTTACTTTGTTGTTTATGAAGTCTTCAGGAACTGTTACTAGCATATAAAGGTTTCCAGAAGGAGCAGTCCATGCATCAATTTGCTTTGAACCATTTAAGTTTACATTTGCTATTTGATCTGTAACTGATTGCGTTACTTGATCCACTGTTTCTCTATCTCCAGCACCTGTTGTTTGTGTAAAACCTTTCATTCTATCTTTTACTTGTGTCTGAATCTGTTGTGCTAAATCAGAACGACCGTTCATCATAGCTACTTTTCTCATATGTCCAATGCCAGCAGCACTTTTGTTTGCTATACCAACACCTGCATAAGCACCCTCAACTACAGGTACACAAGTCCACTTTGGCGCTAAAACACCCTCTTGCTTACAAGCAAAATTCGCTGATTCTGGTTTTGGAGTCTCTCCACCACATCCGATAAGAGTAGCTGCAAGTAGAGCAGCTGATGAGATTGATACGATAGTTTTTTTCATAAGATTAGTCCTTTTATTAATAACTAAATTATAGCTTGATAATCCTTAAATGTCATTATAATTTAACTTCAAATCATATTTATACTTTTCTATGTATTTTTAATGTATAATCTTAAAAATAAATTTTAGAAGATTAAATATGAAAATAATAGTAATTATTCCTACTTATGATGAGAAAGAGAATATAAATGAAATCATTGCTGCAGTATTATCTCAGCATGAAGCTTTGGAAGTGTTAATAGTTGATGACAATTCTCCTGATGGAACTGCTTCTATGGTTGAAGCCTTACAAAATGAGAGCAAGAGAGTACACTTGCATAAACGCGCAGGAAAGTTAGGTCTTGGGAGTGCGTATCGTGAAGGGTATGTCATCGCTTTAGAAAAAGGTGCTGATTATGTTGTTCAAATGGATGCTGATTTCTCTCATAATCCAAAATATCTTCTTGACATGATAGCCTTAAAAGATGATGCAGATGTGATTATTGGCTCTCGCTATATCAAAGGAATCAGTGTCTTAAACTGGCCTCTTCGTAGAATTTTACTGAGTTACTTTGCAAATCAATATGCAAAATTTATTACAGGTGTACAAGTAGAAGACTTAACTGCTGGTTTTAAGTTTATCTCAAAAGAGGCACTCTCTCGTGTGAACCTTTCAAAAGTAAAAAGTAATGGTTATGGATTTCAAATAGAGATGAATTATGCTTTTGCATCAACGGGTTCAAGCATCAAAGAGACACCTATCCTTTTTATGGATAGAGAACATGGGGTCTCTAAGATGAATAAAGAGATTATCTTAGAAGCACTTATTGGTGTGTGGGCTTTTCGATTGAAAAATTACTCTGTTTAGTTTTTAAACTCTACAAAATAGTAACGCAATTTTCTAAAAGAGACTTTTTTCTTGAGGAGTGCAATCTCTTTTTTATTATGAAAGAGAGTTTCAAGTTCTTTTATATGCTCTGGTTTTTTCCCTACATAAAGACATTTTCCAAGTGAAGGAATTGTTTTGAGTGGATTCTCTAGTGAGATATTAAGATCTTTGTTTCTCCATATATTGTAGTTTGAAAATCTTGCATCGTTGAGAACAAGCACATTTTTGTACTTTTTAAAGAAGTAAGCGACTTCAGATCCATGGTACCCATCTATAAGAATATAATCATACTTTCCTACATCTAAATGTAAATTTTCTATATCTTTTTTAAATCTATCAATTTGTCCAAGTCTGGAGAAGAGCTGTTTAACTGCTTTGAAATTTTGATCACCAAGTGGTGTTTTGATTGTAATAAATATAACACTGCTTAAAAGTAGTGCTGCTGTGAGGAGTTTTTTATAGTTTCCTTTTGCCATGTAGTAGCCAAGAAGAACTGTTGCACTAAGATACGCTGGTGCCGCCCACTGAGCATTTGCATGTTTAAAGGCTGAGTTGTAGATAAAAAAGAGTAAAGTAAAGAGAAAAGGGAGTAAAAGATAACTCTTTTTTTTCTCAAAACGCGTCTTATCTCTAATGATGAAATAGAGCAGAGGCAGGAGATAAAAAGGATGAAAAAGTATAAGTTGTGGCGATACAAATTTCCACAACTCTCGTGCTTGAAAAACTTTTTCTTTCGCTACACCATGATGGAGTTGAAAAGTAAAAGAGATAAAATCATGCTGATAGTTCCAGTAAAGAACTGGTGAAAACACTACTATAGCAATAAGTATTGCGAAGTAGAGATACTTATCTTTAAAGAGTTCCCGTTTGTATATAAGAAGATACAGAACAAGTGCAAAGATAATCAAAATACCAGTATATTTTGAGAGAAGCATAGCGCCTGCTGCAAATCCTACAAGCAGAGCATACTTTTTTTTCTCTTCAAATATATAGACATATCCACTGTATAGTAGGAGGGTAGTAAAAAACATAAGTGGGATATCTGGAGATATTATAGTTGATGCAGCAATGATAATAATACTACTTACAAAGATATAAAAAGTATAGATAGCTGTTTTTTCATCAAACATCTTTTTTGCTAATAGATAAAGAAAATATGCACTTCCTGCGACAAGAAGAGGTGCACTGAGTCTTAAAAAAAGTGGATTATCTCCAAATAAGGTAGAGAGTTTAATCATATATGCAACCATTGGAGGATGATCAAAGTAAGAAAAATCTAATCTTTTAGACCACATCCAGTAGTAAGTTTCGTCAGAATAGACCCAAATAAATTTGTTGGCTATAATGTTAAATAGTGTATATAAAAGTAAAAACAGTTGTTCTCTTCTTCGCATTACTCTACATCCTCTCTATTTTTTGCAAAGATAACGAGATAACTTCCTACAAAATTAAATCCCATAGCCACACCAATACCTAAAACCTGACCTATAATTTTTGTGATGTTTCCATCATCAAAGTTCATTACAAAAAGATTGAGTACTCCAAGGTTAATCATAAAGCTAGAGAGATTTAAGATGAAGTATTTCACAAATTTTTGTTTTGTTTGTGTGTTATGGTCTTTAAATGTCCATTTTTTATTAAGCGTGTAGTTTTGTGTTACTGCAAAAACAAATGCTACAATGGAAGCGATATTGTAATTTACATCTAAAAAAATAAGCGCACTAAATATAGCTATATTTGTAACCGAACCAAGTGCTCCAACAGAAGAGAATTTTAAAATTTTATTTATTATCATTATGTCTCGTAATAGTTTATGGCTTTATTATACACAAAAAAAAGAAAAAAGTGTAGATTTAGTGTAAAGCAGATAAAATTGCACCATGTGTGCAGTATTTGGAATCATCGGTGAATATAATGAAAACAGAGCGAAAAATGCTCTAGCAAAACTCTTCCATCGTGGACCTGATTATTGTGGTGTTGTGCAAGGAGAGAGACTCTTTTTTGCACATCAGAGACTCTCTATCTTAGATATACATGAGCGAAGTCATCAACCACTCAAACACAAAGATATTCTTATCTCTTTTAATGGTGAGATATATAACTTTCAAGAGCTTAAAACCCAACTGGATTTTCCTTTTACTACTGCGAGTGATAGCGAGGTTATCCTTGCCGCTTATTTGCAGTGGGGTGTAGATTTTGTGCATCATCTGCGTGGGATGTTTGCTATTGCCATTTATGATGCAAAGAAACTCTACCTATTTCGTGATAGACTTGGGAAAAAGCCCCTCTTTTTTATGCAGACTAAATCTGCATTTATTTTTGCATCAGAGATTAAAGGGCTTACACCTTTTTTAGAAAAAACTGAGATGAATAGCGATGCACTTCTCTCTTATCTCTCATTTTTAGCACCCACACCTCCCTACACTTTTTTTAAAAATATTCACAAATTAGCTGCTGGTGAGTATCTAGAATTTTTCGAGGGGAAATATAAAGTAGAGAGATACTACGACATCTTAGATACACCCTCAAATATCATTACAGATGAAGCGCTGGCATTGCAAAGTATAGAGCAGCTTTTAGAAGAATCCATAGAGATGCGACTCTCTGCTGATGTAGAGAGTGCAGCACTACTCTCAGGAGGTATTGATAGTGCGACCATTAACTACTATGCGAAAAATGCGAACAAATCACTACCAACATATACCTTAGGATATAAAGAGTTTGCAAAGTATGATGAGAGAGCCAATGCCAAAGCAACTGCAGAATTTTTGGGAGTAGAAAACAGAGCCATTGAAATAGATGAGACGATGTTTATAAATGCAAGTGAAGAAGTCCTCGATATACTTGATGAACCACTCAATGATCCTGCGGCTGTACCTCTCTACTTACTGTTTGAGCAGATTAAAAAAGATGGTTACAAAGTTGTTATGAGTGGAGAGGGGAGTGATGAAATATTTTTAGGGTATAGGCAGTACTTTGAGTATCTTGACATAGAAGGTGCATCAAACCTAGCCCATAAAAACTGGCTCAAAAAGTACTTTCGAGCAAATTTTTCCATGAACCGTGAATGGGAGTGGTACAAACGCATCTTTGATGAGACCCTGCTCTTTCGTACATCTGGGGAGAAGTTTACCGACCTGCAAAAAAATAATCTTTTACGAAGAAATGTAAAAGATAATGCATCCCTTCAATACCTTGCATCATATAGAAAGAGATTTGACTCTTCTACACATAGTGATGCAAGCTCTTGGTACAGCTACTGTGACCTCAATCTCTTCCAAGCGGAGCATTTCTTAACAAAACTTGACCGTGTCAGTATGGCGCACTCAATAGAGTCTCGCACACCTTTTTTAGACCATAAACTTGTAGAACTTCTCTTTAGTATAGACCCTAAACTCCGATATAAAGATGGTGTTACAAAATCTCTTCTAAAAAAAGTGATGCAACCCTATCTGCATCAAGATATCCTCAAACGAAAGAAGAAAGGTTTTGCCAATCCTTATATGGAGTATCTTATAAATTCAGGGAGAATATCGCTCATTCAAGAAGTGAATGAGCAGACAGGAATGTTTAAAAAAGAGGAACTTGACATATATATACAGAGTGCATCAAGGGGAAGTTTTAAACAGCATCTGTGGGGTCTGTATGTACTGAGTGTTTGGATGAAAAAGAACTTACTTTAAAACTCTTCATCATCACCAAACTCTTTTGCTGTCTCCTGCTCAAAGCGTAAATCTTCCTCTTTTTTAAGTTGTTCTTTACTAAGTACCATTTCATGTAAAAACTGACCAAAAAATGTTACTGAATTTGTCTTCGCTAAGAGAAGATAAACACCACTACTAAGAGCAATAACAGTCACTATTGCAATAGTTGCTTGTAAAGGATTAAAGGTTTGAATAGGCTCTCTTTTACGGATTTCACACACGCCACCTGGACAGTGCTGTGGATCTTCTTTTATAATAAGCTTGTATATCATACACCCTATACACATTGCAAATGCACTCTCTAAAAACATGAGGGCTATACAGAGTACACAAATCAAAACCTTATAAAAAGTGATATCCCAATGCAAAACAAACCAGTAAACCATAGGAAAGGAGATAAGCCAACCAAGTGTCCATGCAAAACGCTTCTGCAGACCACCCACATACTCTGGTTTCTGATTTCTTACGACAAATTTTCCAAGAAGTAGAGAGGGAGAGTATTTTGGACTAATAACTTTTATTAAAAAATCAAACCATAAAAATGTCAAGTAGACTCTCGCAACGATAACATGACCAAAGCCAATAGCTATAAAAAGAACAAGAATTCCAAGCATACCCAATATCCCAGCAGTAGCCCTTGCTTCCCTTTCATTAATAACGGTAACATCATACCCTGGGACTTTTTCCCCATATTCCCATAGAAAACTTTTAAGATTCAAAAGGACTCCTCTTATACATTAATATGCTATTGTAGCAAAAAGGGGTAATAAAGTAAAAAAAACTAAAATCTCGTCTATACACTTTGCGCAAGTTCATTCACACTCTCTTTTATAACCGTAATACTAGCCTTAGTACTTTTAGAGAGTGCATCCATTTTCAAGACATTCTCTAGCATTTGTTCCGTATTCGCACCATTTTTTGAATAACTCTGTAATGTCCCAGTTGCTAAACCTACCCCAAGAGTTATGGCCTCTCCAACCTCTTCTACATTTGAAGATGCATTCATTGATATTTCAGATATGGCTGCAACACTTAAAGCATTTTTATTCATCTGATCACTGCTATCACTGATTGACTGTATTACTACATTGATTGTTGCATTTATCTCTGCAAGTGATTTTTGTGTACGCTCGGCTAGTTTTCTTACTTCATCTGCAACAACTGCGAATCCACGCCCATGCTCTCCTGCACGAGCAGCTTCAATAGCTGCATTGAGTGCTAGTAAGTTCGTTTGATCAGCTATATCTGCTATCACATTTATAACATCTTTAACCTGCTCTGTATCCATAGAAACTTTTACTAAATCATCTGCTAACATATTTTGTGAAGATGACGCTTCTTCTAGATTATTAGCTACATCTGCCATCTCTGATTTTATAGTGATAATCTTTTCACTTATCAGCTCTATATTGTCCTTAGATCTTTTTGCATCATCAATATCTGAAGAGAGTTCTTCTTGAAACATTTCACCCATCTTTACAACTGCATCTACTAAAGTTCGCTCATCATCTATATTATGTTTTGCTTTTTCATAATCTCTATTTATTCTATCAATAATCTCTGCAATATTTGCTACTTTAGCATCTGTATCAACTGCTTTTTTAAATATCTCTTGAAATCTATTGACACTCTTTGCCGCTTCACTGAGTTCTGAATTATACTCATTTTTCAGAGTAATCTCTTTTCCATTTTCTAGTTCATTTAATTGTTTTATAAGAGATTTAGTCATATCAACACCATTGGATTTTTCATCTAAATCATGAATGAGAATAACGACAGCTATTACATACTGAATAATTTGTCCAATAATATTATCTGTAAAAAACGAACCATTTATAATTAGTAAAACAATACCAACATAGTGAACAAAACGCATACGAAAGAAAAGAGAATGTAACATAAGAAGTCCTTATATAAATTTTTACATACAATTGTATCTAAAAATATAAGGTTTTAAGAAGAAGAAGATAAAAAAAGCGGAATAATCCGCCTTTTTTATTTGTAACGATAAGTAATTCTACCCTTATCGAGTGAGTATGGAGTTAACTCAAGTTTTACCTTATCACCTGGAAGAATTTTAATGTAGTGCATTCTCATTTTTCCAGCAATGTGACATAAAATTATATGTCCATTATCTAATTCAACACGGAAAGTTGCATTTGGTAATGCTTCAATAATCTTGCCGTCAACTTCAATAACATCAGCTTTAGCCATATTTAAGTCCTTTTAGTTTCTCTTAAGCAAGAGATAATATTTCAGCTTTACCATTGATAACTGCAACAGTATGCTCATAGTGTGAACCGCGTAAACCATCGGTACTAACAACATCCCAACCATTTTCTAATATAATAGGCTTCGACTCTTTTTGACATATCATAGGTTCTAAACAAAAAACCATTCCATTTTTTATTTTCGGTCCAGACTTTGCTTTCTTTCCCTCTAAATAGTTTGGAATTTCAGGCTCTTCATGAGGTTTTTTCCCTATTCCATGACCACAAAAGTTTCGTAGTGGAACAAATCCTGCATCGAGTATAAAATCTTCCATTAACTTTGAAAGTTCTTTAAACCGCATACCCTCTTTTATATTTGAAATTGCGTTATAAAGAGTATCTTTTGAGCATGCAATAAGAGCTTCATCTTCTGCCGTTATTGTACCAACACCAACACTAATGGCTGCATCACCAAACCAACCCTCAAGTTCTGTACCGATATCAAAACCGATAACATCCCCCTCTTGGAGTCTGTAATCAGATGGAATACCATGGATAATAACTTGGTTTAGTGAAGTACAAACAGCATTTGGAAAGCCATATAAACCTTTAAAAGAGGGCTTAGCACCATGGCTACGGATATAATCCTCAGCCATAGCATCAAGCTCTTTTAAAGAGGCTCCAACCTTTGTGTTTGATCGAAGAAGATCTAATGCACCACCAACAATTTTGTTAGCAGCGCGTAATTTCTCAATCTCTTGAGGTTTTCTAAGAGCAATAGCCATCGTTATAGACCGACTGCACTTAGAGTTTCGTACTTGCTCATATAGACTTGCGCTTCAATTTTTCTCATCGTATCAAGAGCAACTTGAACAACGATTAAAACTGCAGTACCACCAAAGAAGAATGGGACACCCATCCCTTTAATAATCATAAATGGTAAAGTTGCAATAAGACCTAAATAAAGAGCACCAGTAAATGTTAATCTACTTGCTGTCTCATTTAAGAAATTTTTTGTTGCCTCACCCGTACGAATACCGGGGATAAATCCACCTTGGCGTTTTAAGTTATCAGCAATGTCTTTTGCATTAAATGTAATCGATGCATAAAAGAATGCAAAGAAAATAACAAACACAAAAGTTAAAAAGTTAAAGAAATAACTATTTGGGCTTAAAAAGTCAGCAATCGCTTGAATAGCAGGGTTAGTACTACTTGAGAGAACTGTCATTGGAAACATTAAAATAGCACTTGCAAAAATTACTGGAATAACACCAGCAAGGTTTACTTTAATAGGAATATAGTTCATTACGCGCTTATCTTGGTTTTGCATCATAGTCTTTTTAGCATATGTAATAGGTACACGACGCTCACCAAGTTCAACATAAATAATAATACCAACAGTAGCCAATATCAAAATAAGAATTCCTATAACTGTGATAAAACTCATAGCACCACTATTTACCATAGTAATAGTTTTACCAATCGCAGTAGGAATACCAGAAACAATTCCTGCAAAGATAATTAAAGAGATACCATTACCGATACCACTTTGTGTTATCTGCTCACCAATCCACATTAGTAACATTGTTCCCGCTAACATTGAAATAGCAGAAAGAAGTATAAATGTATTATGGTCGGCTAAAATAGCACTATTACCACTTGGACCAGTAAGACTTTGTAGTCCTACACTCACACCAATAGCTTGAATCAGAGTAATAGCAATAGTCGCATAACGAATAATTTGCATATACTTTACCATTCCATCACGCTCTTTTTTCATCTGACCAAGTGGTGCAAAAGTTGCAGCAAGAAGTTCCATAATAATTGAAGCAGTGATATAAGGCATAATACCAAGTGAAATAATAGATAGTCTCTTTATAGCGTTTCCACTAAACATATTCATAAGTCCCAGAGCATCTGATTGGTGTGAGTCGAAGAAAGAAGCAATAACTGCTACATCTACGCCGGGAACTGGCACATAAGCCAGTAGGCGGTAGATAAATAAAAACCCGATAGTAATAAGTATCTTATTAACTAGATTTTTATTCATTTTTAGTTACCTGTAGTAGTAACGTTTTCGTCTTTAATTTTCGATGCTAAATCTTTTGCAGATGCACCTACTAATTTGATTTTAGCTACTGAGTTAGCAACTTTATGAACAGAACGGATTGTCTCCATTGTGATCTCAGTTAATTCTGCAACAGCTTTAATTTTTTCAACATTGATAACATATGGCTTCACTAATTTAGAAGTAAATCCTATCTTAGGCATACGCTTAGCAAGTGGTTGTTGACCACCCTCAAAGTTTCTTTTTCTCTTGTAACCTGAACGAGATTTCTGACCTTTCTGACCACGAGCGGCAGTCTTACCAGTACCAGATGCTTGTCCACGTCCAACACGCTTACGATTAGAAGTAGAACCCTCAGCAGGTGTTAAATTTTCAATACCCATCAATTATCCTTTCAGTCTACCAAGTGCTTCAACAGTTGCGCGCACTAGTGTGTTAGGGTTGTTAGAACCGATTGACTTTGTAAGGATATCTTGAATCCCTGCAAGCTCTAGAACTGGACGAGCAGCTCCACCAGCGATAACACCTGTACCTTCAGATGCTGGCTTAAGTAAAACACGACTTGCGTTATACTTATGCTCAATATCGTGAGCAATAGTAGAACCTTTAATCTTAACAGTTGTTAAGTTTTTAAAAGCGTTATCTACTGCTTTACGAATAGCATCAGGAACCTCTTTAGCTTTACCAACACCGTAACCGATAGTACCATTTTTGTTACCAACTACAATTAATGCAGTAAAACGAAAACGACGACCACCCTTTACAACTTTAGTAACACGACCAATATTTACAATTGATTCTTCGAAATCATCTCTGTTAATTTCCATCATGTCTCCTTAAAACTTTATTTCGTTTGCACGAAGTGAATCACCAAACGCAGCAACTACACCGTGATATTGGTAACCATTACGATCAAAAACAATCTCATTAATGTTAGCAGCTTTTAGTGTTGCAGCAAATGCTTCACCAAGTGCAGCAGCACCTTCTTTGTTTGCTTTATGACCAGTTGATTTAGAGCTTAAAGCACATAATGTTGTTGCAGTAACATCATCAATAGCTTGAACGCTTAAATAACGGTTTGATTTAAATACAGAAACACGAGGAAGTGAAGCACTACCAGATATTTTTGCACGAATACGAAGCTTACGCTTTAAACGATTAGCTACTTTGCTTTTTAATACTTTTGCATTCATAATTTAATACCTTCCCTTACTTCTTAGCAGTTTTACCGGCTTTACGCACGATATGCTCTTCCATGTACTTAACACCTTTACCTTTGTAAGGCTCTGGTGGACGGAAACTTCTGATTTCAGCAGCTACTTGACCAAGAGTTTGTTTGTCATGACTCTTAAGAGTGATAACATTCTTCTCAACGCTTGCTTCAATTACATCTGGTAAATCATAATTAATATCATGAGAAAAACCAAGTTGAAGATTAAGAACCTTACCTTTAACAGCAGCTCTATAACCAACACCATTAATCTCTAATTGCTTAGAATAACCAGAAGTTAAACCAGTAACAATATTTTGAGACAATGCTCTATATGTTCCCCAAAAAGCTCTATGCTCTTTCGCTTCAGATTTAGTAGCGAAAGTTAAAACATTCCCTTCAAGAGAAAAGTCAACATTTCCTTTTGTATCTAAATCAACACTATTTTTGCCTTTAGCAAAAGTAATAACATTTCCATTTGTACTAACTGTAATGTCAGCAGCAAATTCTACCGGTTTTTTACCAATTCTTGACATGCTATTCTCCCCCTACCAAATTGTACACATAACTTCGCCACCAATGCCAAGCTCATAAGCTTTATCATTAGCAAGAACGCCGTGTGATGTACTAACAATAATAGTACCATAACCATTTTTGAAACGCTTGATATCTTCTTTACCTTTGTAAACGCGTCTACCAGGCTTAGAAACTCTTTTCATCTCATTAATTACTATTTTACCATCTTCATCGTATTTAAGTACAACTTTGATTGTCTTTTTAACGCCATCTTCAAGAACATTTGCAGACTCAAGATAACCTTTTTCTACTAAGATATTTGCTACAGCTTCAACACTCTTAGAGTGCACTAAAGTAGTAACTGGTAATCTTCTCATACCTGCATTACGAACACGAGTTAACGCATCTGATACTAGATCATTAATTGCCATTATTTTTCCTTAATGTGAGTGTCCATAAAATGAACACTTGCGATTGCTAGGAGTTTCAATCTGGAGGCTATAGCCTACCAGCTTGACTTTCTAACACCTGGGATTAATCCCTCGTTTGCCATTTTTCTAAAACATATACGACAGATACCGAAGTCACGAAGTACTGAGTGTGGACGACCACAGATTTGACATCTTGTGTATCCGCGTACTTTGAACTTAGGTTCTCTTGCCGCTTTTGCGATCATAGACTTCTTAGCCATTAGTTACTTCCTTTAGTGAAAGGCATTCCCATTTTCTCTAAAAGAGTAAATCCTGCCTTATCTGAATCAGCTGTAGTAACTACAGTGATATTCATACCATGAATTTGCATGATCGAATCATAGCTTACTTCAGGGAAAATAAGTTGCTCTTGAAGACCGAAGTTATAGTTACCACGACCATCAAAACCATTTCTTGGAACACCACGGAAATCTTTCACACGAGGAAGTGCGATAGCTACAAGGCGATCAAAGAAGTTATACATATTTTCACCACGAAGAGTTACACGGATACCAACTGGCATACCTTCACGAACTTTAAAACCTGCAACAGATTTTTTCGCGATTACTGTAGTTGCTTTTTGACCAGCAATTTTAGTAATTGTATCTTCAATGTTTTTAATAAGTTTGTTATCTTTCATTGCAAAACCAGCACCAACAGAGATGATAATCTTCTCTATTTTAGGGATTTGCATTGGGTTTTTAATACCAAGATCAGCTTGTAATTCAGATTTTAAACCTAAATATTTTTCTTTTAAGCGTGCCATCTAATTATGCCTCCACTTTGCGTACATTTGAAGCATCGATAGGCATCTCTTTATTGATATGTCCACCTTTTGCATTCTCTTCAGTTGGTTTAACTGCTTTTTTAGCAATCTTACAACCCTCAACGATAACCTTGTTTTTCTTAGGCATTACTGCTAAAACAGTAGCCTTAGTTCCACGATCATCTCCAGCGATAATTTCTACAGTATCACCTTTTTTGAAATTAAACTTTGCCATTAAACAACCTCCGGCGCAAGAGAAACAATTTTCATGAAACCAGCATAACGCACTTCACGACCAACAGGTCCAAAAATACGAGTACCGATTGGTTCTCTTTTGTCATCAAGTATTACAGCTGCGTTATCGTCAAAACGGATTAATGAACCATTTTCACGCTGAATCTCTTTATGAGTTCTTACAACAACAGCTTTAACAACTTTACCTTTTTTAACTTTAGCAGTTGGAGTCGCTTTCTTCACAGAAGCAACGATAACATCACCTATCGAAGCATAACGACGCTTAGAACCACCAAGTACCTTAATACACATAATCTCTTTAGCACCTGTGTTATCAGCTACCACTAAACGAGTAAAACCTTGGATCATTATTTAGCTCCTGATACTACTGTTTTAAGTCTAAAAGATTTAGTCTTAGAAAGTGGGCGACACTCGATTGCAATAATCTCGTCTCCAACTTTAACTTCATTACGCTCATCATGTACTAAGTACTTTTTGAAACGCTTTACAACTTTGTGGTAACGAGGGTGCATTACACGACGCTCAACAACAATAGATACTGTTTTTTCGCCTGCAATAGTTACAACTTTACCTTGAATTTCACGTTTATGTGTCATACCCAAGCTCCTAGTTTGCTACTGCAGTAAGTGCAGTATTGATTTTTGCAATATCTTTTTTAGCTACTTTAAGTTCGCTAGTATTTTGAAGTTGCATCATCTTTTGTTTAATTTTTAAAGTAAAAAGTTCAGTCTTTTTTTCTTTAAGCATAGCATTAAGCTCAGCTGCTGTTTTTTCTGCTAAATCAGAATAGTTCATTGTTCATCTCCGCAGTGATTATTTTACATTTGAATGGTAATTTGTGCATAGCAAGAGTTAAAGCTTCACGAGCGATATCCTCTGGAATACCAGCCATTTCAAAAATTATACGACCTGGCTTAATATTCATAACCCATTGATCTACAGCACCTTTACCCTTACCCATACGAGTTTCAAGAGGTTTAGCAGTTAATGGCTTAGCAGGGAATACACGAATCCAAATCTTACCTTGACGCTTTATGTGACGAGTTGCAGAGATACGCGCTGACTCTATTTGACGAGAGTTAATACGACCAGCTTCAACTGCTTTAAATGCGATATCACCAAAAGCTAATTTATAACCTGAACGAGCGTAACCACGGTTACGACCTTTCATTACCTTACGATATTTTGTTCTTTTTGGCATTAACATAACTATTCAGCCTTTTCACTATTTTGACGAGGAGCACGCTTTGGACGACGCTCTTTTTTCTCTTCTTTTACTTCCGCAGGAATACCTTTTGTAAGTACCTCACCTTTGAAGATCCATACCTTAATACCGATAATACCGTATGTAGTATGTGCTTCAGCAAAACCATAATCAATTTTAGCACGAAGTGTATGAAGAGGAACTCTTCCCTCTAAGTACCACTCAGTACGAGCCATTTCAGCACCACCAAGACGACCTGCAACAGCTATTTTGATACCTTTAGCACCAGAACGCTGAGCACCCTGCATAACTTTTTTCATAGCTCTACGGAATGCAACACGACGCTCAAGTTGAGTAGCAACATTTTCAGCAACAAGTTGTGCAGAAGTTTGAGCTTTTTTCTCTTCTTTGATGTTTACAGATATTGTTTTACCAATAAGCTTTTGAAGATTAGTCTTAAGTTTTTCGATATCAGCACCTTTCTTCCCGATAATAATACCAGGACGAGCAGCAACGATAGTTACACGAAGTCTTTTAACTGTTCTTTCAATGATGATGTTAGCAACACCAGCATAGTAAAGCTCTTTCTTTAAAAATGTTCTTATCTTGTGATCTTCACCTAAAGCTGCTGGTGCAGTTTTAAAGTTAGGAAACCAACGAGATTCCCAGTTACGGTTGATACCAAGACGCAAACCAATAGGATTAACTTTTTGACCCATACTATTTACCCTCTACTTCTACTAAGATATGTGCTGTTGGTTTTCTAATACCTGAAGCCATACCACGAGCTCGTGGACGGAATCTTTTTAGAACTGGACCATTGTCAACACGACAAGATGTAATTACACAATCTTCAGCTTCACTACCACTATTTGCAACTGCTGATGCAATTACTTTAGAGATAATTTTTGCTGCTTTATTTGGTGTAAATTCTAAAGCTGCCATAGCCTCTTCAGCATTCATACCTTGAACCTCTCTTGCAATAAGACGAGATTTAATCGGAGATACACGGATAAATTTTAATAATGCTCTAGCCATGACTATCCTTTCTTCTGAACTGAGCCCTTGTGGCCCTTAAATGTACGAGTTGGTGCAAATTCACCAAGCTTGTATCCAATGTGGTTCTCTGATACATGAACAGGAACGAATTTACGCCCGTCATGAACATTGATTGTGAAACCAACCATATCAGGAGTTACCATAGATCTTCTTGACCAAGTCTTGATAGGTTTTTTATTACCTTCAGCTTTTGCCTTTTCAATCTTTTTACTTAAATGGTCATCAACAAATGGACCTTTTTTTAATGAACGAGCCATAATTAACCTACCCTTTTAGCATTTGGTTTACGACGAGTAATAATTAACTTATCACTTGCTTTCTTACGACGAGTTTTAGCACCCTTCGTTGGTTTACCCCATGGAGTAACTGGGTGACGACCTGAGTTCGTTTTACCTTCACCACCACCATGCGGGTGATCAATAGGGTTCATAGCAGAACCACGAGTCTGAGGACGAATACCAAGGTGACGCTGACGACCAGCTTTAGCGATAACAATGTTACCAAACTCTTCGTTACCAACACTACCAACAGTTGCTAAACACTCACCAAGAACTAAACGCATTTCAGATGAAGGCATTCTTAATGAAACATACTTACCATCACGACCCATAATCTGAGCAGATGTACCAGCAGCACGACACATTTGTCCGCCTTTACCAGTTTTAAGTTCGATGTTATGAACAAGAGTACCCACTGGGATATTCATAAGCTTCATAGTGTTTCCAGCTTTTACATCAAGACCATCAGCAGAAGATTGAACTGTATCAGATACATTCAGACCTTTTGGTTGTAAGATGTAACGCTTTTCACCATCAGTATAAGTAATAAGAGCAATACGACAGTTTCTGTATGGATCGTACTCAATTGCACTTACAGTTCCTGGAATATCAAACTTATTTCTTTTGAAATCGATGATACGATATTGCTTTTTAGCACCAGCTTGACGGTGACGAGAAGTGATACGACCATTGTTGTTACGACCAGCATGTTGTGGAAGTTTTGTCAGCAATGAACGAACGCTCGGCTTTGCCGTGATGTCTGAGCTATCAACATTTGTATAAAAACGACGAGACGGAGTTATCGGTCTATAAGTTTTAATTGCCATGTGTTATACCGCCAAACTTTCTATTTGTGCACCCTCAGGTAAAGTAACATAGAACTTTTTAAAGTCATTTTGCTTCCCTTGTACACCACGGAAACGCTTAGTTTTTCCGCTTTGATTTAAAGAGTTAATCTTGTTTGGAATGATTCCAAAGTACTCTCTAAAAATTTCCTTAAGACCAGTCTTAGTTACACGAGGTGAAGTTTGAACAACTATAACACCATCTTCTTGTAGACCAAGAGTCTTCTCTGTATATATAATAGATTTAATATCTGTAATATCAGCCATTACTTAGCCTCACTTGTTAAAGTTTCCCATACAGCTTTCTCGATCACGATTGAACGATAGTTTGCAGCTAAGTATGCGTTTAATTCATTAGACTCTACAACATAAGTTTGAGATAAATTCTCAAAAGCTAAAAATGTTGGCTCATCTAATAAAGATTTTACAATTAAAGTATCTCTTTGACCTAATGCTTTAAACATTGTCGCTGCATCTTTTGTTTTACCAGATGCAATTTCAACGCTATCAACAACAAAAAGTGTACCGTTTTGTGCGTGCTCATTTAAAGCAAAGTTTAAAGCTAATTTCTTTTGCTTCTTGTTTACTTTTAAGTTGTAGTTATGGTTGTTTTGTGAACCAAAAGCTTTACCACCACCTACAAAGATTGGAGAACGACGTGAACCAGCACGAGCGCGACCGCCACCTTTTTGAGCCCATGGTTTTTTACCACCACCACGCACATCACTTCTACCTTTAGTAATCGCTGTATTTGCACGCTGTGCAGCTTGAGCAGATTTAACATAAAGCCAAAGGTTATGAGGGTTAATTCCAGAGAATGACTCTGGTAATGCTAACTCAGATGCTTTTTCCATTTTTTCATTTAAAACGATTGCGCTCATTATTTAGCTACCTTTACACGACCTAAAGTACCGTTAGCACCAGATACAGAACCTAAAACCGCAATGATTTTATTTTCAGCATCGTAAGAAACGATCTCATTTTTTACACTGTTTTGTACATTTCCGTATTGTCCAGGCATTTTCTTACCTTTCATTACGCGTCCTGGCCACTCAGCATTACCGATTGAACCTGTTCTACGACCAAATCTATGACCGTGTGATGCAGGTCCACCACCGAAATTCCAACGCTTCATTGCACCAGAAAAACCGCGACCTTTTGTAGTAAAAGTAGATTTTAATACACTAGCTTCTGCTAATGGAGCTAAATCTAAATCGCCAGCTTCTGTGTTTGCTACTTCAAGAGTAACGAAACGGTTGAATTCAGCAGAAAGAGAATACTTTTTCTGTTGACCTTCGATTGCTTTGTTCATTTTTTTACCGCTGTTGTAAGATACAAGAGCAGTCCCGTCAGTTACTTCACATACTTTAGCATCTAGTACTCTTAAAAGAGTTACTGGTTTTGCTGGAACAGTGATAGTACGACTCATTCCGATTTTTTCAACAATATATTCCACGATGACTCCTATTTGTCCATAGAGCGAACTTCAACGTCCACTTCTGGTGCAAGATCAAGCTTCATTAATGAATCTACAGTTTCTGGCGTAGCAGAAACGATATCAATCATTCTAGCGTGCATACGAATCTCAAATTGCTCACGAGCTTTTTTGTTAACGTGAACAGACTTAAGTACTGTATATTTACGAATCTTTGTTGGTAAAGGGATTGGACCGCGAATTGCAGCTCCTGTACGCTTTACAGCCTCAACGATTGATGCTACTGATCTATCTAATACACGATGATCGTAAGCTTTCAATTTTAAACGAATTTTTTCCATGTTTTTCCTTCTAAAGAACTCGTTGGATCCTAGCCCAACTATTTTAAGGGAGTGGAAGTATACTCTTATATAGGTCATTATTCAAGGTTTTAGGGGGTAAAAATTGATTTTAAGTAGAATTTATTTCCTTTTAAAAAGGAAGTGATATAATTTTAGTAAAAAAATATTGGAATTATTATGGAAATTTTACTTGAAGAGTTTTACAAATCTGATTTACAATTAGAAAAATTTCATGATAGAAAAGTCTCACTTGACTCTAATTCTTATCAAATTATTGGAATTACCAAGAGTGGAAAAACACAAATTATTAAAAATTATCTTCTAAGTTTAAAAAAAAATTCCTATCTTTACATCAATTGTAATGATATACGCATAAATATCGAACTATTAAATGATTCTTTAACTTCATTTTGTAATCGAAATAAAATAGATGTGCTAGTCTTAGATAATTACAAGCCAACTTTCAAATTTGCAAATGTTTCACAACTCATTATAGCAAGTGAAATAGACTATAAGGTGGAATTTTTAACACATCTTACTCTTTATCCCTTAGACTATGAAGAGTTTTTAGCCTATGAGCATAAATTTGACTCCTCGGCGCTAAATCACTTTTTTCAACTTGGCGGTCTACCAATAATGCATAGTGTTGCGAGTGATGAAAGAAATATTTATCTACAAGAGACACTTCAAAAATCTTTTACTGATATCGAATTTGACATCATGACTTTTTGTGCAAAAATGATTTCACAAAAAGTTTCTGCTTATACTATATATGAGAGATTAAAACAGACTCGAAAAATATCTAAGGATAAACTCTATCAATCATTTGATGCACTTAAGAGTAAAAATTATATCCATCAATTAGAAAAATTTCAGCATTCTCGTGCTACAAAAAAAATCTACCTCTCAGATATTGCCTTTAAATCTGCATTAAGTATCGAAAAAAACTTTGCTCGATTATTTGAAAACATGGTATTTTTAGAACTTTTAAAATCACAAATCGTATCTTACTATGATGATGGGGTTGATTTTTATCTACCAAAACACGATGCAATAATTCTCTGCAAACCCTTTGCGGATGAAAGAAGGCTTTTTAAAAAGATAGAGAGTTTAGAAGCATTCTTATTTACCCATTCTATCTCAAAGGTGACAGCTATAAGTATGAACACAGAGGGAAGACTCTCACACCCTCTTGCCGAGGTAGAGATACTCCCTTTTGATATTTGGGCATTAGGGGATTAATAAATTCTTTTATTCGTATCTAATATCGTCACGAAACTTTGGATGATGAAAGTGAAGTCGATGGTCACAAGTGTCTGAGCTTACACTTGCATCTAGCGTAATAGTACCTATCTTTTGCCAATCTTTGATACCATTTTCCTCTTTAGAACTTACAGAGATATCAAAGAGTAACTGCTCACCCTTACTTAAAACAAACTCATCACGAAAGTCATCTGCTTCTACTTTTGTTTGCCCCTCTCTTGCTTCTATTTTCATCCACTTTGGAGTAATGATAGTCTCATTGGAGTCACTTCCAAGCTCAGATATCTCATAAAGCTGGCGTATTTCAGGATGAATATCTACTGCTTTAAAAGTATTTGCTACCTTGAGTGCATAGGCTGCATACTTCAGTACTTCACTATTTGTGCTTACTTCTGGTTCGTTTGTGAGAGCTACATCGGTAAAATACTCAGCTTCTGTGCCACCTAAGTCATCTATAACAAAGAAATTTGCACTATCATGCTCATTTATTTTACTAGGGTCCATGGTAGGAAAAAGTTTTCCTGCAAATCCAAAAGCTCGAATTTCCCCTCTTTTGGTCTCACTCATAGCCGACGATGCACGAGTAATAATAAGTGCTTCGCTCCCATTTTTAAAGTAACCACTATAAGGATTTTCACTCTCTATCTTCCATATACCTCGCGAACAAACACCATTAGGGTGTGCTAATTTTTCAAACCACTCTCTTATATCCGAGTGTTCACTGAGAGTTCGTGATGCATCTTCAAAGATGATATCTCTTGTAATTGTAAAAAGTTTAAAATAAGAGACTTCATTTTGGGGTAGTATTTCATAAGGATCTGAGTTGACTTCATTCCATACAGCATTAAACTGATTAGGAACAGATACAGCTTTTTTCACTTCACTCTCTGTTTGAGAAGTTGATGCATATACTGGTGCTGATTGGCTGGAGGTATTACACCCATATAAAAGTACTAAAAGCGTGCTCAAAAAAAGAAGTTTCATTATTTGTATTTTCCTTATAAACTATAATTATTTATTATACTTGATTTAAAACAATATTATTATATAATACTCAATTAATTGATATAGGGAAGATAAAATTAATTTTAGGAGCAATTTTTGGGAAATTTATGTGGCATAGATGAAGCGGGGCGTGGATGTATAGCTGGTGATTTAGTTGTTGCGGGATGTATATTTACACAGAGTACAGATATAAAAGGCTTAAATGACTCAAAAAAAATAAGTGAAAAAAAACGCTCTGAACTCTTTGAGTGTATCATCTCTGACACCTTGTATCATATCGTTACTATCTCACCTCAAGAAATTGATGCAAATGGGCTCTCCTTTTGTATGAAGCATGCGCTTTTAGAGATACAGAAGAGTCTTGATACAGAGGAGTATCTTTTTGATGGAAATACAAACTTTGGAGTTGCAAATCTTCCTACCATGATAAAAGCAGATGGGAAAGTTTTAGAGGTAAGTGCTGCTTCAATACTTGCAAAAGTAACACACGATAGAAACATCATACGAGATGCTTTACAATACCCTGAGTATGAATTTGAGAAGCATAAAGGGTATGGGACAAAACATCATGTAGCTATGATTAAAGAGCATGGCTACACACCTATTCATAGAAAAAGTTTCAAACTCAAAGCTCTTGAGGCAACGCTCTTTTAAAAACTCATAACTCTTTGAATAAACCAAAAAGAAGCAGTTACACCGATAAACAGACCTAAAATCGGCTTTAAGTTATACTCTTTTTTAAGTATATATTTTTGAAGAAGATACAGAAGAGTACTCACAGCAACAATAAACACAATCTGCCCTAGTTCAATACCTACATTAAACGAAAAAAGAGAGAGAGGAATTTCATCTTGGGGAAGTCCTATATCTTTGAGTGCAGTTGAAAATCCAAACCCATGTAAAAGTCCAAAAATAAAAGCTACTGCACCTAAATGATTTTTTGTAAAAGAGGGTGTATCAATCATCAACTCTCTCGCTAAAAAAATAATACTCAAAGCTATCATAGACTCTATAAATGGTACACCGATGGAGATAATACCCAAGATACCGCAGGCTAAGGTAATAGAGTGTGAAAGAGTAAAGGCACTAATAGCATAGAGTACTTTCCTTAGATTTTTTGCTAATAACAACAAAGAGAGTACAAAAAGCAGATGATCGTACCCACTCCAAATATGAAAAACTCCTAGTTGCAGATACTCTACAAAAAGATCAAAATTACTACTCTTTTTGTTAATGTAGATAAAAGGAGTAGTAGCACGCAAAAGTGATTTGATGATAAAAGCACCCTTTTCGTAGCGTATTAAAACACCTCTATCACTTGAGACTAAACCCTCAACCCAAACTCTTTCATTTTGCAAACCCTCTTTTTGACACCAAAGCTTATATTTGTTGATAATAAAACCATTTTCAATTAAGAGAGGAGCTCGTGACACTTCACTACACTTTTGTGGATATCGTACACTTATATCCTCCCCTCGTGTGTCAGAGAGCGGTTTTTTATATATAACCTCTATCTTTGCATCACTACTCTCTACAATATTGATATAAGAGAGACCTGTTTGATGTGCCTTGAGTGAAATAGCCAACAAAAAGAGTAATAACAGTTTCAAGACCATGCAGGCTACTTCAACACTTCAAGTGAATAACTTTTGAGAATATTTTTATATGCCATTTGCACAACTTTACTTCTGTTGTCTTCTAAAAAATCTTGGTAGACTCTATCTTGTACATCATCAAAGGGGTAGGCTTTTGATACATCTTTATCTTCTACATAAACAAAATGCTTTCCATACTTGGAGTGTATAGGGTGTGAGTACTTTCCACTTTGGAGTTTGAAAACCTTTGATGCAAAATATTTACCAAATTTTTTCTCAACCTCCCCATAAGATACACTCTTAAAAAAATTATTACCATCAAAAGGCTCACTCAGTGCTACTCCAACTTTAGGAGAGATATCAAGCATTCTAAGCATTTCAAAGATTTCTTTCATCTCTTTATCTTTCGCATCAGCCAAAAAGATCTGTGTAAAGGAGAGTTTATTTACTTTTGAATACTCCTGTATGTGATTGAGATAGTAGTTATAGAGTTGTTTTTGCGTAGGTTCTACAAAGGGGGCACTATTTTGCAAAATATAATGCATCTTTTCTAAAAGTATTTTCGATATCTTTGCATCTTGTTTATCTAGTTCTAATTTATATGCTTCTTCTAAAAGTACTCTTTTGTAAAACTCTTCAAGTATGTAAGCATAACGCAATTCATGCGATATTGGGTGTTTATACTTGTGTGCATACTGACGCTCAATCTTTTTTACCTCAGAAGCTTGAATCTTTATAATATTTTGCTTAGGAGGAGTTGCACTCTTTGTAACACTTGCATAATAGATATAGACCAAAGCACCAAGCAATAAAAAGTTTACAAGTGGTTCAGAAAATATTTTAAAAATTATTTTTATCATCTCTAAGTATAATGGGTGTATAATAAATTACTTATTAATAAAGAGGTAACAGTATGGTTTTAGTCACAGGTGGAGCAGGATATATTGGATCACACACATGTATAGCACTTGATGCAGCTGGTTTTGAGTTTGTAGTTTTTGACAATCTTTGTAACTCCTCGGCAGAGAGTCTACGCAGAGTTGAGAAAATTATTGACAAAAAAATAGCGTTTGTTGAGGGAGATATCCGTAGCAGAGAGGATTTGCAAAAGGTATTTGACAGATATGAAATAGACTCTGTTATCCATTTTGCAGGTCTCAAAGCGGTAGGAGAATCCGTAGAAAAACCTTTAGAATATTATGATAATAATATCAATGGAACGCTTGTCCTCTTAGAAGTAATGCAAAAAAATAACTGTAAAAAAATTGTTTTTAGCTCTTCAGCAACTGTATATGGAGACCCACATACAACACCTATTAAAGAGGATTTTCCACTCTCTGCTACAAATCCTTATGGAAGAACAAAACTCTTTATAGAGGAGATATTGCGTGATGTTTTTATCTCAGATGATGCATTTAAGATTGTCTTATTACGCTACTTCAACCCTGTTGGAGCTCATAAAAGTGGAACAATAGGAGAAGACCCTAATGGAATTCCAAATAACTTGATGCCCTTTATCTCACAAACTGCAGTTGGTAAACGCGAGTATTTAAGTGTATTTGGAGATGATTATGATACTCCTGATGGAACGGGTGTGCGTGATTATATTCATGTAGTAGATTTAGCCCAAGGGCATGTAAATGCTTTACAAAAGATAGACTCACTTGATGCTGTTTTGACTGTAAATCTTGGAACAGGAAATGGTTACTCTGTTTTAGACATGGTACGAGCCTTTGAAAAAGCATCAAAGAAAAAAGTAAGTTATAAAATTGCTCCTAGAAGAGCGGGAGATATTGCGAAATGTTTCGCTGATCCAGCCTATGCAAAAGAGATTTTAGGATGGGAAGCAAAACGCGGTATTGATGAGATGTGTGAGGATAGCTGGAGATGGCAATCTCATAACCCTAATGGATATAGTGCCTAAGCACTCTATTCACACGCTATATCAATAAAGGCCTCTTTGTGATTTTTATAGTGTAGCAGGAGTGTTGTATTTATATCCTCTCTTGCATCTTCCAAAGGGTCTGATGTAAGCGTGCACCCTTTAGCAAGATGAAACTCAAGTTTCAAATCAACATGAGACTCAAAAAGGTAGTGTTGCTCTCCTTCACGCTCCACATAATCAAGAATCTTACCATTTGCTGAGATAAGATAACTTCTACTCATATCTACAGTGTCATCAACGACTAGATAATGATTTTTTGATGGAAGCAGACTAATATAAGTATGATTTTGAAAATGTTTCACTCCTAAAGCTGTATGTGACCGCTCAAAATCTACGCCAGCATTTTGTTTTTCAACACGAATAGTCTTGAGATTTTTTAAACCGCTGATAAGCCACTCATCACCCTCTTTTGCTAAGGATGCAGTGTAATAATCCATCACTTTTGGAATATACTCAGAGGTAAAGATAGGCATACTATCTTGCTTCATAGCCCAATCAAAAACATACTCTAATGCCATTAACGATGCCTGTTTTGAACCTGAATAAAGATGATAGTAGATATCTATTGGCTTAAATCTTCTTGGCGAATCTGTCAGTTTAAAGGTCTGCACAACGCGCTTAAAGCCCCAAAATGGTCCAAGCCAATCATTTGTAAAAACATTTTCATTTTGAGCACCCGTATAGACTTGAAGATACTCTCCTCTCTCTATACCTAGTGGTGCTATTGCCGAAAGCCATGGGGATGTTTCCATAATAGTTGTATCACCACCATTAATATTTAAAATATTATGTTTATACACATACTCTAAAGCATTATTTCTTGGAGCACAATCTCCACTCCAAAACACCTCTCTAGCTTCTCTTTTTGGATCTAATTTATCGTTTATAAATGCTAATGTTCCACTCAGTTCATTCTCAAGAGAAAATTTATACCCCTTTGGTTTAAGTCTATACTTTGCATCTAAGGTATCATTTTTGATTTTATCCCAGAAAAAAGGGTGTGTAAAGGTATGCGTAGCTGGTTCTACATTCTCTAAAGCATACATATCGTGAGCAATTTTCATAAGTTGAGGCGATATCTTTGGGTAGAGTCCATTAGGCGAAATTTCAGCACCGATAACTGAAACAGAGTGTGGAATATTATAGACCTTTAAAATTTTGTTGAGTATCACATCTCCTGAGTAGTATCCAAAATCACCCTCTACTCTGTTCATCATACCATCGCCATCAACATGCGTAAAAAGCAGCCTTTTACCATTCTCTGTTGTTACATCAGGAACTATTAACTCTTTCAATCCAAGTGCTTTTTTAAAAAACTCAAAGGGATTAATCACCCAAATATTATCTTTATCTATATCTATCATAAAGGCATCCCCTACAGCATATCCTCCCCATGAAGTGTATGCTGCAGGTGTTGAAGTACTTCCATCCTCCATCTCAAATGTTAAAAGTGCTTTTGAGTGCAAGGCTTCTATCTGACTTGAAGAGACAGAGAGCGAAGGTTCTATCTCATAACCAATAATATCATCTTCTGCAAGTACTCTATTTTTATGTTTTATCTTTTTTGTAATTTTAAGACCTAGTGGCTTTAAGTAAGCATCACTCATAGGCATCCCAAAATTACTGGCGAATACTACTTTCATACCAGATTTATGAAGTTTTTGCACCCATTGAATTAATTGTAGAGGTTTTTTAGTAAAATCTTGTAACCATATTACAACCCCTGCATAGTGCTGCATCTGCTCTACATCTGGTAAGCCTTTGTTTATGTCATACAATCTTTGAACATAACCCATATATTCAAAAACTAAGCCTCCGTACTGGTGTGCTTCAAGAAGTGTTCTATCAAGTCTTCGTTCATCTATGAGTGTAAATATTTCTCTTTTGATAGCATTTTTAGAAGATATTCCATATATATTTAAATCTTTATTGGCTATGTAGGGAATCATACCTTTTGCGACTATCTTTTTCGCAAGATTTTTCGCCTCTGTCATTTTTTTTGAAGATAAATAATCAACACAAATAATATCTTTTTTATAGGACTTGATTTTTTTTATTTGAATATCTAACCATTTTCTATCTGCATCAGAGACTTTTTTATAAGAGAGTTTTTTTCCACCTATTCCTCTGTAGTATGACTCAAATAGGACAGCGTCAATGCTATCATGTACCTTATTTATTATCTCAAATCCACGATTTATGATTAGCTTTGCATCAGGATAACGCCTATGAAACTCTTGGATAAAATGCACCAAAGCAGCTTCATTTTCAGCCCTTTGTTTCTTTGTCTTTGAAGCCAACTGATAAGAATCAAGAGTATCAAAAAAGAAATTTTTAAAACCTCTCTTCCTCTGCACTTGAATCAGCTTTGAAAAAAGAAACTCTACACACTCCGGATTTTTTAAATCAAGCACAAGAGAATTCCATGCACTATTTTTTGCAAGAACCCACTCTTTTTTTACCTCTTTATACTCTGGGGTTGTTTTATCTATCTCCCCAATACTCACATACGCATAAATATTTTCTCTGTATCTTTTAAAGCCATGCGAATAGGTACTCAAATGACTTGGTTGGACTATGATGTAGTCATGTATTCCAACCATAGGGTAAGAGATATTTTTTCCATAGTAAACAATCGCACTCTTTTCATGGAGTGATGCAAAAAGTGCTGTAATAAAAAAAAATAGTGTAAACAGAAATCTCATACGCTTCCTTTATGGATGGTAATACATAAACTGATAGTTCATATAAATCTCAAATATTGTCTCACCTGTGCCATTAACAGACTCGGTATAGAGTGCGCCAAAGCGTAGATGATCTTGATGCCATATTTTCCCACCATACCCTGCATCAAAACCAAAGGTATACTCTTTTGTGGCACTATTGTAATAAGGTGTTACTTTTGCATAAGGTCTCCAAACTCTTGTATATGGACCTAGGTTTGCCACACCATAACTAATATTACACCCAAGATTATAAAAATTTTCAGGAAGTACAGCGTAGTTTTTTGACTGAATTTCATCTATAACCCCACGACTCCCCTCTGTCTCATCATAGAGACCTCTATCATAATAAACACCTATTCTCAAATCAGGGTACCCGTTGCGTATCTGCTTTATAACATTTACTCGAAAGTATTGCCCCTCGCCCAAATCAACTCCATCTTGAGAAAAGTAATGATTATACTCATAAAAAAAGCTTGCTACTGTTGAGTTTAAAATATTCCAACTCAATTCAAAATCACCACTATCTTTCTTCCCTCCAATCAAAAGCTGTGTTGTCTCTTGCGAATCAAGATTCTTTCCAATGTTAAAGGAGGTATGTAAATCTGTGCTAAGTTGATACTCTCCTCCAAGTGCATACTCAAAATAATTTTTTATATCATTATGATATGCGGCATTCGCTTTCAAATATCCACGACTATAGAGTCGTTTTACTCCTAAATTTAGGCGAATATTATCTGCTGGGACTTGTAGTAAAAACTTTGTATCTAAAGTTTTGTTTTTATAGTAATCTATCCCACTAAAAAGATAGTATCCATCCTGAAGATATGTTTTGTTTTTTACTTTTATATACTTTTGAAGTAGATACTCTCTATCATAGTATGCTATTTTGACATCAAGTTTATCACTTCTCTCTTTACTCAAATCGAGATGTTGTACATAAGCATTTTTATTTTTACCATTACGGTCTAAACCCTCAAATGTAATTGTTTGGGCTAATGCAAATTGTCCATCTTTATATGCTGATTGAGATGCATCACCCATTGAAAGAGAAGGGAGATATCTCTCAAGTAGATTTTCTATTTGCGTATGATTTTGAAATTGGATAGCATTACTAAACTCTACCCAAAGTGCTCGTTTACTCATCTTATTATAAATTTTGAGTGATTTCTCTTTGGCACTATTTTTTATAGCCCAAGAGTATGCTATCTCATCATAATTTTTCTTGCTCAAATATTTTTTTGCTTTTTTGAGCCGCTTCTCAAACTTATCAGGATTGAGTACATTCATAGCTGCTCGTAAATAGTTTGATAGAAAAAGATTCTCTTTTTTAAGTTGTGGATTCTCTTTTGCTTCTTGTTTAAGTTTTTTTACTATATCTTGCATATAGCTTCTATACGCACCTTCATTCCCCTGAATTTGATAAATATAAGCCTGCAAAAACTTAAAGGACAAAAACTCTGTAGAGGGGTTATTCATAGAGAGTAATAGCTGAGTATAATAAGAAGCACGGTCTATCTCCCCTCGTTCAAAATATGCTGAAGCCATAGGAAGGTATGCACTTGCATCAAGTTCACTACTCTCTGACATCTGCATTAATAACTCATCGAGTTTCCCATCCTCTTTTGTATCCATATAAAACCACAACATTTCTACTCTTATCTGCAGATTATCAGGTTCTAATCTACCCGCTTTTTCTAATGCCATCTCCTCTAAATCATGCTTACCGTAATGTCTATATACTTGTGATTTTATCACCCAGTAGAGTGACTCTTTTGCTAAAGAAGATTTACTCTCATCTATTGAGTCAAGAATTTTTTTAAGCTGTGCATAGTTTTTCTGATTCAGCGCTCCATTTGCATAACTGTAAAAAAGATACGAGAGTTTATACTTTTCATAAGCCTCTTTTGTAGCCTCCATTGCCAGAGAAGGATTACTCTCTTGATAGACAAAAGAGATACGCTCATAATCTACTAAACGAGCCTTATGAATATCCATAAGTTCTTTTGAGGCTATCGCTGCAGCTTTATTATCCTGCAGATACCATCCTAAATCACTCTTTAGCTCATAATATTTTACATAAGAACTTTTTTTTGTATGTTTTGTGCTGTTACTATCTTCATTTTGAAGTAAATAAGAGCTCTCTTTTGCATAACTCAAACTCTTATAGGCTTTTTCTATCTTATGTGTGACATAATAATAGCGTGCAATAAGTGCCGCTTCTTCTTTTGTATAGGGTTTATTCTGTTCAAGCAGTTCTACATACTTCCGTGCAAGTTCTAAATCTCCCATCTCAAGACTCAACTCAAGTGCTTTGCGTAAAAACATTGTATTTTTTGGATTTCGTTGATACTGTTCATCTAAAACTGCTACAACTTTTTCTGGAGATCCTATTTTTTTGAAAACTAAGATCATTAAGTCTATATTTTTTTCGCTTGGGTTTGCTCGCGCTCTATTCACAACAAGAGGCTCTATATTTTCATACTGAAAGGCACTTGAACCATAATCTATAAGCTCTTTTTCTATCTTAGGGTCTCTTTTTATTTCATACACAAAACGCAGATGCTTCATCGCTCGTGCAGTTTTGTTTGTCCATTTACATATTTCAGCCATTTTACGATTCCAGTAGTAAGAACGAGGATAGCGTTTATATCCTAAAGAGGCAACTTTATAAGCACTCTGTAAGTCTCCCTTATAGAGAAATACTTGTAACATAAGGCGAAGTTCTTCTTCTTGTTTACTTTTTGGCTGCACTTGTATTTTTTTTGATGATTTTAAAACATGAGACGAGATAGAAGAGTTCTCAAATCTATACTTGTAAGTTGTAGCAATAGATGCTCTTTTATACTCTTGTTTATACCGAAGAAACTCTTTTTTTACATCTTTATAACTATCATAACACCCGCATCGTACCGTTACACTCTTGCCAATCTCCATCAAAGTACACGCATGGGGATACCCTTTAGCGTGTAAAAGTTCTAAATTTTTTTGTGAGTTATATCTACTTACAAGTTGTACAGTATAGCAACTCTCTTGTGATTTTGCATTCAGACTTACAAACAGAAGTAGTATAAAAAGTATAACTTGCATCATCGTAATCCTCTTCGCATAATTCTTTTAGAGAAGCGTGAAGCGTACTGTAGTTTTCCACTTGCAATATAGACTTTTAAGATAAAATTACGCACATCAATATCATCTATATAATAGTTTTCATACTGATGTGCCAAACTTGTTGCTAAAGAGAAGAGGCTTCCTGCTTGGAGTACTTTTACAGCCTTGTAAAAATAGCCTCTTTTTTTCTTATAGACCCTTGCATCGTTAAAAAGTTGCATGTAAATATTTGAAGCTTTTGTAAACTCTTGTCGCATTGTGTAAAACTCTGCAAGTTTCTTTTTCCATGGTAGTGAAATATTTGCATAGTGCAACAGTAATTTTTCTGCTTTAGAGTACTGCTTATAGCTTATATACTGAAAATACTCTACATTAATCCACTTATCTCTATGCATCAAGTCATATTTTTGAAGCATTTGAAGATAATACATCGCTTTTACTGGATAGTTGAGCTTTCGTGCATAGTAGTACGCACTCTCAATATCTTTAATATTTTTACTCCTTTTATCTATCTTTTTCTCCAAAAAGTAAAAAGCTGCATCATCAACTGCAACAAAAAGTGCCTCTTTGTACCACCTATTTACTTCTTTAAGATTGTAGAATTTTTCTCTATATATTTGCAAAAAGAGTCTGCGCATTTTTTTTCTAATACGCTTTTTTTCTTCTACATTTTTTAAAGTAAAATACTCCTTTTTTTCTAATGTATATTTCAAGAGTGTTGCATCGCGTCGTATAGCTTTATCTTTACTCTTCACCAAAGTACTTAAAAGAGACAGAGTTAAATCTGTTTGACCAGAACGCAGACTCTGTGTTGCTAAAAGGAGTTGTAGAGTCTCATCATCGGGAGAGTGTATAAGTAGATTTTTGAGATAAAGCATACTTAAGTCATAACTAGATTTCTCAGATTTAATCTGCTCTTTTAAGAGGTCTTTTGGAAAAAGTATAAAAAGAATGGCACTAAAAACCACAAAGGTAAAAAGTAACTCTTTGTATGTAATAACATAAGATTTTTCAAATTCACTATTTGCAGATGACATTTATCTGAGCCTTTTTTACTTTTTGATACCCTAAAGATAATTGCATACCTATTTTTTTACGCAAACTAGATTTTGGATTTGACTCAAGTCTACACCCCTTTTGCAAATAAAATTCAAGTTTTAAAGGAACATACCCATCAAAAAGATAGCTTTTATTTTTCACGCCCTTAATATATTGGCTTACCTTAGCATTTGATGCGATGAGATAACTCTCCTGAGTACTATTTACATCACTCATCTTAAGTCGATGCGCACTCCCTTTAGCAAAAGTAAAATATCTATGGTTTTGAAAATCTCGCATCCCAAGCAGTGTTCTTGAAGCACTCATATCAATACTTTTAAGCGGGTTTTCTATCCTTAGTGTTTTTAAATTTTGCATCCCATCAAACAGCCAACTCTCTTTCTCATTTGCCATTGAGAGCGTATAAAAATCCATCACTTTGGGAATATACTCTGATGTAAAGATAGGCATAACATCTTGCTTGATACTCCAGTCAAAAACATATCGTAAAGCATTTACAGAGGCTGTTTTTGAACCAGAATAGAGATGATAATAGATATCTATTGGTTTTAATCTACGCGGAGAATTTGTCCGTTTAAAAGTTTGCACAACCCGTTTAAATCCCCAAAATGGTCCTAACCAATCATTTGTATAGACATTTTCATTTTGTGCGCCTGTATATATCTGATAATACTCTCCTCGCTCTAAACCTAAAGGAGAGACAAGACTTAACCAAGGTTGGGTATTGTTAATCGTTGTATAGCCACCATTGATATTTAAAAGTTTATGTTTGTACAGATAGGCAAGAGCATCTTCTCTTGGCGCACAATCTCCACTCCAAAAAATAGTTTTTGCAGCGCGTTTTGGATGCAATCTTTGTTCAATATACTCTAAAGCGCCATCAAGCTCAGCATGATAAGAGAAAGTATATCCTTTTGGTTTAAGTCTGTATTTTGCAGGGAGTTTTCCGTTTTTAACTTTCCCCCAAAAAAATGGATGAGTAAAAGTGTGTGAGGCAGGTTCAACATTTTCTAAGGCATACATCTGTTGTGCAATATCAAGCAGCTTTGGGGAGAGTTTAGGGTAGAGTCCATTCGGTGCAATCTCAGCACCTATCACAGAGACTGAGTGAGGAATTTTATAAACTTTTAAAATTTTTTCTAAAATAATATTTCCTGAAAAGAGTTCTGGATTAAACTCTACATAGTTCATCATACCATCCCCATCAATATGCGTAAAAAGAAGTCTCTTTCCATTTTCAGTTGTCACATCTGGTACTATAAGTTTTTTAAGTCGCAGAGCACGAGCAAAAAACTCAAAAGGGTTTATTACCCAAACATTTTCACCATCAATCTCAGTTATAAATGCTCCTGCCAAGGCATACCCACCCCACTCTGTAATGGCAGCTGGTGTTGATTGCAAATCATCCTCATCTTCATAAATGATTAAAGGTTTTGCATTTTCAGGTGTAATGTATATACCCTCATCATTTTTTGATGGTTCTACTTCAAAACCCATCATAGCATCTTGGTAGATAATTCTTTTTTTATTTGTACTACTCTCATCACCATCAGAGAGATTAAGTCCTAAAGGTTTTAAAAGTAGTGAAGAGGCACTAAAACCAAAACTATTGGCAAAAACAACCTTGATATTTTTCTTTTGTAGTGATACAACCCAGTTAATAAGTTTTTCAGGTTTTTTATACTCTTTTTCTAACCATATAACTACTCCAGCATAGTGACTCATATGATCGATATCTGGTAAACCCTGATTTATGTCATAAAGTTTTTCTATATAACCCAAGTACTCCATAGGCATAGCACCTAAATAGTGTGCTCCTAAAATAGTTCTATCGTGAACACTCTCATCAACAAGTGTAAATATCTCTCTTTTTATAGCATTTTTTGAAGATGTACCATACTTTGTAAGTTCATAGGTACTCAAATAGGGAATCATTCCCTCTTTGAGAATTTTTGCTCTCAATTTTAAAATCTCATCCTCTTCTTGATTACTACTAATATATTGTAGCTTGATAACATCTACACCATACGCAGACATCTGCTCTATAAAATCAGGTGATACACTTGCATCATCATCAACTAAAATAGCTGCTAAAAGCTCATAAGTATTGAGGGAAATTTTATATTTTGCGTTAAGAATAAATTTTGATTTTGGGTGTTTACTCTCTAATATTTTTAAGGACTTCTCTACTTGATGCGCATTAAGGCTTCCTTTATCCAGATAGAAGTTCAAAAAACCTTTTGCAGTATATGCATCAATAGTTTTCACTAAAGATTTATTTGCAACTACTCGTGCATATATTTTATCTTTATAGAGTGAGTATCCATGTGTAAGGGGATCTGTTTTATCTGCATCTAAAATGATATAGTCATGTATACCAACCATTGAGTAGGAGATATTTTTTCCATAATAGACAATCGCACTCTTTTCATCTAAAGATGCAAAAAGAGAGCTTACTACAAATAAAATAAGAAAAACAAGCTTTTTACTGAAGCATAAAAGTTTCATAATCTAACCTCTCCATCTCATTTCGCATCACTACCATACTTACCATAAATACCAATAATAAAGAGACTGTATAGCCATAGCCAAAGTAGGCAGGTCCAAGATTTATAGAAAGCAGTGTTAAGAGGGCATTTGTTACAAAAAAACTGATACAGAGCCACATAGCCACCTTTTTTCTATCCAGATAATAGAGTATAGCTAAAACAGACATGAATGCTATTTGCAATAAGGCACCAATCGTTAAAATATAGAGTAGTCCCAAATAGAGTTGTGGAATCCCCAAGATTTCAAAAACCTTTGGGGCTGAGAGAAATAAAACAACATCAACAATACCCTGAATCATCAAAATCTCATGAATTGCATGGCGAATGACATCTACCATATCATTTCTATAGCCTCGAATCATACCAAGGGTTCCCCCACTTCTTACTGCATCGTAATAGAGATCATACTTCTCTGCAAAATCAGCTTCTAATCTGTAAAAGAAAATAGCCATACCCGGGAGGATAGAGAGATATGCTAAAAATATAGGCATATCATACACTATCGATGCATTGAGTTTCCCTATTACAGTATGTCCCGTTGCAGGATGGTACCAAAAGATAAACTTATCAACCCAAGCACCAAGATTATAAGTTAAACCAGCGATAGCAAGTGTCCAGTAGAAATTTTTTGCTAAGAAAAAATCTACTTTCAAAAAAATAGAAGAGTTATAACTCTTTATGATAAGTGTCATCAAAATAACAAAAAGAAGAGTATTTCCAAGGAAAAATACAAATATTAACATCTCAATACTATTTCCAAAGTAGTATGAACCAACAACAATAGCCGAGTAGGATACAAAATATGCCCAAACTACCCCATTATAGTATTTTAAACTCGCAGCTAAGATACTTGATATCCAGACGCCACACAAAACTAAAAATGTAGCAACTACCCCTATTATAAAGAGTATACTTTGCTCCTCAAACACCCAAATATAAAAAGGTGTAACTAAAGGTAATCCCAATCCCCAAGCCATTAAAAGTGCTCCAAAGTAGGCAGGAAGTATCTCATCCTCTCTTTTTTTGAAAATCAAATCTGCCACATATCGAGTAAAGGGGAGTTGCAGTATTCCTGTAATGATTAAACTCGAAGCAAGGGCAATTGCATAAGTGATAACTACTTGAAAACGAAAAGCATCACTTACATCTCCCATATTTGCAAGATTTATAAATCCTACAAGAACGATCGCCAAAATTGAAACTACCCATGGTCCAGAGCTGAGAATCGCTGAGTAGCCATACACCTTTGAGAGTGAGAGTAATCTATCTTCTCTAAGAATCTTCCTAAGTTCAAAGCCTATACCTGCCATTGTATCACCTTAAAACGCTTGAGCATCACTCTTGGATGAGGAGGTTCTTTTGGAAGGTAGTAAGGAAAAACTCTCTCCTTTAAACTCTCCCATGAGAGTAAAAGTGCCTCATCATAGATATCTTGATACTCTTTTAAAAACAACTCTTGTCTATAGTACTTCTCTACTCTCTCTAAAGAGACCTCTTGCGCTTTTTTCCAAGCACCATTTTCAAAATCTAGTAGACGCACATACTCTTTTGCCAAAACACCTGGATTAGCGATTCCTGTTATTGCCCCTGCAATTCCAAGTTTTTTATCTGCTTCATCAACCCCACCCTCAATTAAATCTCGACAAGAGCCTACATCAGTTGCTACACAAGGTACCCCCGCAGCAAACCCTTCAAGTATAACAAGTGGCATCCCCTCACTAATAGAAGAGAGTGTTTGTAGGGCAGACTTAGGGAGTATCTTTTTTATATCACTATGTCCGAAGAGTTTAATTGTATCACGACTCTGCTCAATCTCCTCTGCACTCATATCACTTTTATTGCCATCAAATACCTGAAGTTTCTCTTTGAGTCCTAAAGAGATTGCCATCTGCTGGCACTCCATAACATACTCACTATCCTCTTCAACAGCCCCAACTATCCACCCCTCGATGTTGGGAACGCTCTGTGATGCAATTTTTATAGCACGAATAAATGTTTTAATATCTTTGATGGGAACCACACGCCCTATAAGTGTCACTATTGGCTTTGGTGTCTCTAAACGGTTACTCATAGTTGCTTTAAGGGTATCCACATCTACTCCGTTTGGAATAACCATTGTTCTATTTTCATCCGCACCAAAATTTATTTGAATCTTTTGTGCTCCTGAGAAGAGAGAGAGTATATGATTTGCTCTATGGTAACAAAAAACACCTATCTTATCGAAAAAATTGACCCACATTCGCTTTATATAGTTATACTCTTCTGGTTGTTGCAAAAGACTTGGTTTTTTATACTCTACCCAATCTGCAGAGAGCATATCTATCTTTCTTTCTCGTGTATATATTCCATGCTCTGTCAATATAAAGGGACGATTTGTATTGTACGATGCAAGTGCGCCTGAAAAACCTGCATATCCTGTAGAGGGAGCATGAAACATTTTGCATTTTGGTAAACTAGATACTATATTTGCAATAATCCAAATAGGTTTATGAATATTTCTAAGTGTCCAAAAATAGTCTACAAAAGGAACATCAGGGCAGTTTTGCATATATTTATCATTTATAAATTCCCAAGATCGCTCCGAGTACAAAAAGTCTTTAAATGTCACATCTTCTTTATAAAAGTTTATATCTTCCAACACTTTTGGAATATCTAACTTTGGATTACGAAAAGAGTTATACAGTTTTTCTACCGTTTCAAACCCCTCCTTTGAACCCTTCTCTCTTTTTGGTTTTAAAACATTCTCATCTTCAAAGAGGTAGTGCTCCTCTAAATGCACAAGATTTGGAGGAAATTCATAACTTATCTCCATAAGTTTTCCATCCATAGTTCTTTGCGCACCAATAAAACAGACACCAAAAGAGTACTGTGGCAGACCTTTAATAAGCTGTAAAACCCATGCTGAAACTCCACCTTTTACATAAGGGTAAGTACCCTCTGAAAAAAGCATAATATCAACATTTTCACTCTTTGGAAATGCTATACTCATGAGCTTGCCTTCCACTGTTCTACGATAGGATAGAGTGTAGCATTTAACCCTAAGTCTTCTGCTCTGTTTAAGATAGAATTTACCGTTTTATAGTTCCCTTGTAGATAATGAATCTCTGCTAGATAAGGAAGTATATAGGATGAAGCACTATCATTAAGCTCTTGCGCAATTGTAAACACTGTCATTGCATTTTCATACTCTTTACGCAACATATGCACACGACCTATCAAAATATAAAGCTTTATACAAATCTCGCTATTGACCTTATATGCTTCCAGACTTCTTTCATATACAGACCTATGAGATTCAAATTCAGTTTCACTACTCTCTTCTTCTGACTTTTTTTCTAACTCTTCCACTCGCTTACCAAGTCGCACTATCTGGGGTACATAATACTCCTGAGCAATAGAGACATATTTTATTACCTCTTTTAGAAAATTTTCTCGTAAACTTTCATGAGAAAGCTCTGTATAAATCATCTCCCAGTAAAGAGGTGCAAGTTCTCTAGCAGCCTCTGCTATCTTTTTTTCATCTTTTTGGTTTTTTTGAATCTCAGTATTATAAATACTCAAATATTGATTCATCTTTGAGTTAAGTGCCTTTTCTGTTTTGTTAATAATCGCATACCCAAACATACGAATTTCATCATCTGTGCTTGAGAGTGTTTGCTTCACTATGCGTAAATTTGCAGGAGAGATATTTGATGCAAGTGTAGAGAGTGCTTTGAGCTTTTTTGATTTTGGAGCATATTTACTGACCATAAGATTTGACATAGAACCCTCACCAAAAATACGCTCTACCTTTAAAAAAGAGATTCCAAACTCATCAAGATTAAGGATATTTGTGTTGGTAACTTTTTTATCGTACTTTACATTTCTCAGATACCATGCTATCCATATTGAGGCAAGGTAGCCAATCAAAGGTGTTGACAAGTTAAAAAGAAAAAGAAATGCAACACTTGTTTTAGGGTTATTTTTATGTAAAGAAAATGAAAAAAGATAATGGAAAATAAGACTTTTTTCAGCTATTGCTTCTACCCGTGCCTTATCCCTTTTCTCTACTAAATCACCTTCGTTCACAAACCTTTTTGCAATATATTTTGCTAAAATCAGCGCCAATACAAGACTAATAACAATATGAACGAATAGAACAATCAAAATATATGGTTCAATGGCTAAGAGTTCTTTACTAATTATCATAATCTTCTCTATAGTATTTATTAAGAAGCTCTATATTTGAAAAATCAAAACTCATAAATTCAAACTCCTTATCTTTTTCCTCTCTTAGCGTATGTCTTAGTCTATTTAAGTAGCCTAAAGCAGCCGCCTTATCATGAAGCGGAAAAAGTAGAGTAATATAGTAAAGTGAGTTATTTTCTATCATAGTCGCCATATCTAAAGAGCGTAACATTTTTATGATTCGCTCATATACTCGTGTTGCTTGGAGTTCGTTATTTATTCGTAGAACAAGAAAAACGGAGTTCACATTGTACTTAGTAAAGAGTTGTTTTAATCGTGTATATTCATATTTAAAAGCTTTATCTTCTATAATATCTATATCATGCACTTCTTCAAGCACGATTTTTTTATTGATTTCTATAGTAAAATACTCTAATAAAATAGATATAGAGGTAAGATTTTCTCTATTAAAGCCCATAAATGGCATCATCTCTATTGCTAATAATTCATCGACCTGATTACTTCTAACAGAAGGAATAACCGCAATAAAATTACTTCCCTTATCAACATTGACAGAGGGTTCACCCTTTGTATCACTAATATATATAGCCGTATGTCTACTTATAGCCTTATCTACTAAATAATCATCAAAAAGTGTTTGTGTATCTATGTGATTTGCGTTAGAGCTATAAACAACATTTGAGTTTTGTGCGTGTAAAAAATTTGACTCATCATCTTTATTTCTATAAATCATTAAGGCACTATTGACACTGAATGACTTCTCTAAAAGTCCCAAAAAACTATCAAAATAGGCGGCATATTTATCTTCTATAGTATCATCATTTTGAATCATTATGTTTTTATTTATAATAAACTCAATTGAATTACGAATACTCATTGGTTTAATTACATAATTTTTCTCAAGCTGATCATGTGAAATTTTTAGGGTATAAAATGATTTAGAAAGCTCATCGAGTTTCTCTCCCCTGTAGTTGGCATTTACCTCAGCAGTTTTAATTTTTTGTGTCCAGTAGTAATGAAACTCACTAAAAATCATAGTCATCATAAGGGCTACAAGAAACTCTTCATACTCAAAGGATGGGTAGAAGTACCATATACTAAAGGCAATCACACCAAGTGTTAACATACCATTTTCAAAACCATGAAAGAGTGTTATAACCGCTAAAAGAATCAAAATATATGATATCTCCCCATGAAGCATACAGACATCTTCTGGATCAATCACATACCCAACAATTAAATAAACTGAAACAATAATAACTGTTTCTACATAGGCATAATCATGTAAAAATTTTAAAAGATTTTCAAGAAGTGTTCGCTCCTTTACTCGATTATACCTATTAACTTTCATCAAGATTACCTTTTTACTCTTCCATCATCTCAAGCAGTAAATCTTGTGCGGTAGTACCAATAGAAGCATTTCCCCAGTCACTATCTGAGCCTGTTGCACTCCATACTAACTTCGATTTTTTTGTTTTATAGAGACTCACTTGTAGACTCACAGCAGGTTCACCATCAATACCTGTTTTATATCTCCACTCACTCACTCCACCATATACAAAATACTTAGAGCCATCCTCTTTAGCAATTTTTCTTGCCTTTTTCATGCTTGGGATTTTCTCTTTAAGATGACTCTTTACCTTGTAACCTTTTGTAAGTAAAATCCCCTCTATAAGATTTGCAGCTCGCATACCCGCTCTTGGAGTATCTGTATAGTTATTTAAACGAAAGAGCGATACAGAGACATCTTTTTTCTTTTGATGTGTCTCATTTACATCTTCATAGACTGCAGGTAAACCTTTTTGCGTAACAATAAGTGAGGATGTTGAACATGCACTTACTAAAATAGTAAGTGCCACCATCATTGCGATTTGTAATAGTTTCATAAGTTTTCCTTTTTTAAAAATATATTATATCTTATAATAGTGAGTTAGTAGTGATTTTACAGGATTTAAAAAGCAAAAAGTAACCTTGCCTCTGCTATTTGCAACATTCCATCATACTCTTTTGTCTTTTTCGGATTTGAAACTATATAGTTAACCATCAAGCGTGTCTCCCTATTTATATACCAATTCAGTCCAAAATTATAATCACTCTGTGCGCCATTATTATCTTCATCTGCATCATTAAGATTCAAGTATGAATATCTCATAGCGAACTCCAAAGCACCCCCTATCTTTGGTTTTATTTTTCCTAAAGTAGCGGTAGATATTTTATATTTGCGTCCGCTTCCTATCAAGAAGTAACTCCCTTGTATATAGTAGCCGTAAAATTTATAATCTTGATACTGCTTTAATTTATTTTTATTAATTGCTCGAAGCATAGCGCTTGTATACTCAGCTTGAAGAGAATACTTATTGTAAATATAGAGCACTTCAATATTTTCTTTAGAGAGAGTATCGACTTTTTTAACAGAAGCTGAAATATACTTTTTATTCATCAACTTTGCCTCTGCACTCTCGTTAAACTTTACATCTTTCCCTTTCATATCTTGAGAGAAGTAAGCTCCCCCAACACTAACTATATGATGCTTTGAAAACTTTTGTGCATAAGTGATACGACTAGAAAATCCTGGTTGATTTATCTCATCTCTTACTCTTTGGTCAATAGAGTTACTAAACCCAGCTGCGAAAAGATTTATATGTGCGCTATATATATCTGAACCAAGTAAAAGCTCTCCACCAAGTTTTCGTGTTTCTCCAAAAGCATCTGTAAGTGCTCTCTCCATAAAAGTGATATTTTTAGAACTTGAATAGCTATCAAGAGAAAAAGGAATTTTCACATTTCCAGCTTTGACCCTATAGCTTGTATTGAGGTTTTTAATTTTATCTTCATAGCCTACAAAGATATCTTTATAATGATTATTTCCTGTAAAACTATACTCTAACTCATAAAAAAGCTTCTTATCAAAAAAACTTCCCTGATGATAAAGTCGCACTCTTCGCCAATCATTTGCAAAATAGCTCTCATCGGCAGTGTCAATATAGGCTATATCATAACTGATTTGAGCACCAAACTTGTATCTATAATCATAAGGTCGTATGCCTCTCTTGTTTTTTAATCTTTTAAGATACCTCTGGTACTTATAATGTGCCTCTTGTTTTTTTACATACTTTACTTTCTTAACTTTAGATTTCTTCTTCTTTTTCTTCTTTTTTATTTTTTTCTCTCTAATTTTAATCTTCTTTTTTTTCTTTTTTTTAAGAGAAGAAGTAGAGTTTGTTGCGACCTCATCTATAACTATCTCATTGCTAACAGGTTCCACAATAACTGTAGCAGGAGGCATAATAACTTCTTGTTTCACTACTTTTGTAAGATTTTCTTCTCTTTTTTCTTTTTGAAGTGTAACTATTGGTTCTATTTCTTTTTTATTTGTAATTTTATTTTCCACACTAGGTGCAAACCTACTCTTATAAGTAGACATTACATA
>JALSUU010000278.1:0-13526 GCA_027071075.1 Sulfurimonas sp.
GTTTAATCTTTATGAACTTATTTTTAGAAGAGAAGCGAGTGAAGCCATTATGATGAAGTTTACCATAGCCGGATGGGTCGTACTTGCTGGGCTTATGGGACTTGGACTTTTTAATGATATAAATAGATTGGTTGGGTAATAAGGGTACCTTTAAGTACCTCTTGTTATAACTACTTTAAAAGTGGAAATTCATCACCTGACCACTATTTTATTATGATACAAACATCTTCCTCATAGAGTTAAAAAGAGTTGCCATCAATCCCTTATAGTGTACAATATCTTCAATATATTCATCATAAGTTTTATTTTTTTGTCTTAATATTTCCATAAGATACTCTTCAGAAGCTTCTATACCATGTTCTTCTTCTATTTTACATAATTCAGCATAAAGTGGTTCTATAGCTTTAACTGCTTTTTCAGGTGCTGCTTTTCTTAGTGCTAAATAACTCTCTGGGGTCTTTTCAAAAGGGTGATATTTTGTCTCAAACATAGTTGTAACCCAGTAGTAGTTTCCAGATTTAGATCGATTTTTCACGATTGCTAGAATATCTTCATTTTTTTTCAGTCTTGCCCACATCAATTTAAAGATTATCTTTGGCATATCTTTATGACGAATAATATTATGCGCTTTTCCAATAAGTTCAGCTTCTGTGTATCCACTAATTTCAACAAAATATGAGTTACAAGATTTTATCTTTCCTGTTAAATCTGTTCTACTAAGTATGGGTCGAATAGAGCTAAGTTTTATCTCTTTGGGAGTGATTTCATTCATTGTTTAATCCTCTATTATAATAAAAAGTAATTCAAAGAGCCACTTATAGATTAGCAAAAACAACTCACAATTTTAGGCTATATTAAATTAAAAAAAGCTTTTTATGGAAGCCATTGTACCGAAAATATCTTTAAATTTATCTAAAAGATAATAAAAATTACTTATGTTGAAAAAAATATTCAAACATATACTAAGTCTATAGAACTTGTAAGTAAATTTTAGTATCCTTATTTTTTCAAAAAATCTCACAAATATAACTTTAAAACTTTTGATATAATTACAAATATAGATACGGATATAGAGATTTAACCCAAATTATGCAATATAGGCAAATTTTAAAAATTTCTATTACATAATCTGGGTTTAATAGATTACTAGGATAATAAAATGACACAAACAGAATATAAAATATACATAGATGATGTAATCAGAAGAGTAGAGAGTGCAAGACTCAATGTAAGTGCTCACCATATCGTAAAGATAGTGGCAGTGAGTAAATACTCTACAAGTGAAGATATCGCTAAACTTTATGAGATTGGACAGCGTGCTTTTGGTGAAAACAAGGTTCAAGACTTAAAAGCGAAAGCGATTGCCTTAGATGAGTTACCACTCGAGTGGCACTATATTGGGAACTTACAGAAGAACAAGATAAATAATCTCTTAGATATCAACCCAACTCTTTTTCAAGCACTTGACTCTCTCTCACTGGCTGAGGAGCTTCAAAAAAAACTAGTAGCTAAAGATATGCAACTTGACTGTTTAATGCAGGTAAACTCTGCTAAAGAAGCTTCTAAACATGGTTTTTATCCTGATGATGCAGTAGAGGCTTATAAAAAAATACAACAAGAGTGTCCAAACATTAATCTCAAAGGGCTTATGAGTATTGGAGCACACTCTGATAATAAAGAGATTATTAAAAAGAGTTTTGATACTACTTATGAGATATATAAAAAGCTTCCAAATGCAACTATCTGTTCAATGGGTATGAGTGGGGATTTTGAGCTTGCCATTGAGTGTGGATCAAATATGATTCGTCTTGGCTCTTTAATTTTTAACAAGTAAAGAAAGATTTAAGCCTAATTCTCAGGCTTAAATTTATAGGCTTTTATTTCAGACCCCTCTTGCATATAAATCGTACCAAATGAAACTTCTCTTGTCTCATAAGAGAGAACTAAATCCATGCACTTCATATCTTTATGTCCATTAATAAAGACTCTATAAAGAATTCCTCTTGTTCCTCTATATGTATTTACCGTAGTTTGGTACCTTTTGATATCTCTGCTATCATCATAAAGTGTAGCAATTGGGTTACTTATAGGGAGCGACCCATTCTCGTAAATATATATAGGATTTATCTCTATATACTTACTTCCAAAGTCACCAGAGATACGCTTATCACGCAGACCACGCATAAACTCTTTTTTCTTTGTACTACTTATTGATTTCCTTCTTACTTTTCTTGGTTTATCATCTAAACAACTTATGTCAAACTTATTTTTAAGCTCCGCTTTACCAAAGTACATCCAACCTGTATCTGCTTTTCCTGTATACTTTTTAAACTTTGTATTTCCCTGTTTTTTTACTTTAGGAACTATTTTTTCTCTTTTCTTTACAGAATTTTTTAAAATAATAGGCTCTGCAGTACCCTTAAACCCAAAATCTTTTTTTATTTTTTTCTTCACAGATGTAATTTTAAAAACATCTTTTGTCGATTTATTTTTTTTTGATTTTAAAACGATATGCTTCACATATTTTTTAAATTCATTTGTATTGACTGCATAGTTTTTATCTTTTAAAGTGACTACTATACGCCTATTAATAGAATTTGCTTTTTTATCTTCTGCATCCACTAGAGGATGTGCTTCTCCAAACCCTTTATAGTAAACATTTGATGTTTTGTTTTCTTTTGTGTACAACTCTTTCGCAAGCTCATAGGCTCGTTTTTTTGATATATTTAAGTTTGCCTTACTGCCACCTAATTTATCAGTATGTACTTCTATAATAATTTGTTGTTTATTTTCTTCATTTGCTTGTGACACAAAATTTTCTATTTTAGAGAGGCAAGCTTTATTTGAAGCTATAGCACCTGTTTTATAACAGTTTTGAAAAGTTTGTGTATGTCTTTTTTCAAATAGCTCTTTTTCATGCTGTAGTTTCTCGTTTTTAGCTTCTTCTAAAGCCAACTGTTCTGCTTGTAAATTTTCTTCTGCTGGTTCTGCCTCAGACATAGAGCAAGAGGAAAAAAGAAGAGATGATGCTAAGATTAAAGATGTTAATGGAATTCTATATTGTTTCATAAGTGGAATTTTAGCATATATTTTATGTTTTGAAACTAGAATGTTTCTTAAATCGCACGGCATTACTTAAAGGGTTATTTATGATTTTTTTTTGATACTCAATCATCTTAAAAAAAGGAGTCAAAAAATTCTCTAAATTTGCACTTGAGACTGCTTCAATTTCCCATTTATCGAGGAGTTCTAAAACAACTTGGGTAGATTCTATGGTTGAGAGATAATGTTCTTGTGGTTGTGCTTTTATCTCATACTTAGAAGTTTTTAGCGTCTCAAAACTCATATGTTTTAGATTTTGTAAGTTTGCACTCACTGTAAACATTTTTTTTGCACATGCCCATGTTGAGTCTATAATAAATATTGCCAATTTTTTAGAAGTTTGTTTTGGATTAGTTGTGCTTAAATTGAGTGCTTCATTTGAGGGAAAAAGTATATAAGAGTCATGCGTACTTATAATCTCATTAATTTTTTTATGGTTTGTAAAATCAATACCTACAAAAACTTCAGAATTAGAAAGACTCAAGTGTGTAAAAAAACCAGTATTATTTTTTACTTTTTTAAACTCTTTAGGATGCATTAAAATTACAAATTTAGTATTCGTTTCATTTTGTGTAATATACTTACACATGCAAGAACTTTTAGCTCTATAACACGCATAACACTTCTCTCTATCGCCATAATATGTTTTCATACTATTATTATACTTCTAAAAAGAAACTATTAAGTAATATAGCTCTATAATTTTAGTATATCAAAACAAAAAGGGGTATTTTATGATTAAAAAATTATTAGTTTCTACAGTTGCATTAGCAACACTATCTACTGCAGCAGTTGCAGAAAATGATTTCGGTATAGGTGTTGGTCTCAGAGGTGATACTTCTGTAATTAAGGCGGATATTAATATTGATAAAAATATGCGTTTAGAGCCTTTTTTCTCGTTTGTAAATTCAGATTTAAGAGTTGATACTTTTTCTATAGGTACGGCTTTTCATATAACAGATAGCTTGAGTAAAAATGTTCAAGTTTATTATGGTGGTTACTTAGGTATTTGGAATCAAAATAGAGTTGTAAGTACTACAGTTTTCAACTTTGGTCCAGTAGCTGGTGCTGAGTACTATTTCGATAAGAATTTTTCTCTTGGTGCTGAAGTAAACTTTAACTTAGGTTTTGGAGATGCTACTGACATCGGAACAAATAGTGAAGTAATCGTTCGTTATTACTTCTAGTATAATAAATAAAAGAACCTTTTTAGGGTTCTTTTATCCTCTTCTTATAACATTTCTTTCATTTCATTATCACTAATACAAATAACTCCTAAGCCCATAGCTTTATCATACTTACTCCCTGCATCATCCCCATAAATCAAAAAGTCTGTTTTTTTACTCACACTTCCAGAAACCTTTGCTCCTAGTCTTTCTAACATCTCTTTTATAGCTCCACGAGACTCACTCATAGTTCCCGTTAAGACAACAGTTTTACCTTTAAATGGATTCTCTTTGGCTTCCTCTTTTTGTATAGGCTCTTGTGGCTCTAGTATCTCTTGCAGTTTTAAAATAGTTTCACGATTAACACGAACAAACTCTAAAACAGACTCAGCCATCTCCTCGCCAATACCATCACAAGTAATAATATCTTCCCTGCTTGCATCAATAAAAGCAAATCCAAACCGTTCAGCCAAGGTCTTTGATGCAACCTCTCCAATATGCTCTATACCAAGAGCATTCAAAAATCGCCAATACTCTTTTCCTTTTGCTTTTTCTATAGAATCAAGTAAGTTCTGTGCTTTTTTCTCTTTAAAGCCCTCTAGTGTTAAAAGTTTTTCTAAAGTCAGATCAAACAGATCAACTACACTTTTGACCATACCTGAACTGAATAGAAGTTCCACTATTTTCACTCCAAGTCCATCAATGTTCAGACATGGTTTTGATGCAAAATAGATGATAGAGTTTACAACCCTCGCCTCACACTCTAAGTTTTGACACTTTATAAGCACATCTTCTTGAAGCAGTTCACTCTGACAAACTGGGCAGTGTGTCGGTTTAGGAAACATTTTCTCACTTCCATCTCTCTCATGTGTAAGTACTTTTATGATTTTTGGTATAACATCCCCACTTCTAAGAATAATAACCTTATCATTTAAGCGTATATCTTTTCTCTGAATCTCATCAAAGTTATGTAGAGTTGCGCGTTCTACCACTACACCATCAATATCTGTTGGTTCTACTATAGCCACAGGCGTTACAGCACCTGTTCTTCCAACTTGTAGTACTATATCTTTGATGGTAGTTATCTTCTCAACTGCAGGAAATTTATAAGCAACTGCAAAACGAGGTACTTTTACCGTATAGCCCATATCTATTTGCGATGCAATCTCATCTACTTTTATCACCATACCATCTAACATCATTGTGTAACTCTCACGATCATGCACCATCTGCTTATAAATAGACTCTATCTCATCTATATTTTGGCATACTGCTCGCTCAGGTGGTCTTCTAAATCCAAGTGAATAAATATACTCCATCTTTTTATGTAGCCGCTTTTGAGGTAAGGAGTCCACACCTACACCATAAGGTAAAAAAACTAAATTTCTCTCTGCAGTGATGCTAGAATCAAGTTGACGAAGACTTCCTGCTGCTGCATTTCTTGGATTTGCAAAGAGTTGTTCCCCATTTTTGAGTCGCTCTTTATTGATTTTCTCAAACTCATCTTTAAATATAACAACTTCCCCACGAATCTCTATACTCTCTTTATGCTCTATCTCTAAAGGAATAGAGTTAATAGTTCTTACATTTTGAGTAATCAGCTCTCCAACAGTTCCATCTCCACGCGTAATGCCTTTTACTAATTTTCCATTTTCATACACTAAGTTCAGTGATGCACCATCATACTTAGGTTCACAATAAAAAGTGATGTTTTTATCGAGTTTATAAGTTTTAATCAACCATTTTTCTAAACCCTCTTTATCAAAGATATCTTCAAGGGACCACATTCTTGAGAGATGAGGCTCTTTCGTAAAACCTTCACTCACTACATCCCCTACTCTTTGCGTTGGAGAATTATCTAAAACTTCAGTAGGATGTTCTACTTCATACTCTACTACTTCATGATAGAGTTTATCATAGACCTCATCCGTTGTGATAGGATCATCTAAAACATAGTAGTGTTTGGAGTATAAGTTTAATTTTTCTATTGACTTTATATATTCTTCTTTTTTCATAATGTGATTTTAGCTTAATCTTGTTAAAATGTAATAGACTTTTTGTCTAATAAAAATAAATTTTGGATAAATATATGAAAATGATTATGGCTAGTTCTGATGATGCACAAAAAGCATACACACTAACAAGAAACTTACAAGAACTTTTTGCTAAGAGATTGAACGATATAAGCAAACAAGAAGGTGTTTCAAAAGATTTTGAAGAGGTCACTTGGCTTAGAGATGAGGGAGTTCATGGTGGAGGTAGTCGTTTTGAGGCAAGAGATTTTACTCTTTTTAATACAGCAAGCATCAATGTATCACAGGTTCACTACGATGAACTAGCACACAAGTATCTCAAATCTGCAACAGCAATCTCAACAATCATTCATCCAAAAAATCCTCTTGTTCCTTCGATGCATATGCATATTAGCCTCACCGAGCTTAAAGATGGCTCTTCCTACTGGAGAATCATGGCGGATCTTAATCCAAGTAACTTTAATGAAAATGATAAAAATCTCTTTGATGATGCACTCGCTAATCTAAGTGAAGATTTATATGGAGAGGCTAAAGAACAAGGTGATAAATACTTTTATATCCCCGCCCTCAAACGCAATCGTGGGGTCTCTCACTTCTACCTTGAAAACTACAAAACAGCTAATAAAGAGAATGATTTTGATTTTGCTTACACTTTTGGAGAGGGTGTTATTAATGTCTACTGTGACATTATTACTGATGCACTTAAAACACGCAAAAACATAACTCAAGAGGAGAGACAAAAACAGTTAGAGTATCATACACTCTATCTTTTTCAAGTGCTCACTCTTGATAGAGGTACAACTTCAGGACTCCTTATCCATAATCAAAATGACTTAGGGATAATGGGCTCTTTACCTACAAAGATAGATACAAAACTTCTTGCTTCATGGAAGGATAATCTCCAATCTCCACAAGATAGATTAGTGCTTTCTCTTTGTAGTGTCATAGATGATGCAGGGAGTGTTGATGCAGATACAAAAGAAAAACTTGCCTCTCTTGTAAGAGAACACTATAAAAAATATCCACAAGCACTCTCAATGCAAGCAAGTGGAAACACTGTTCCAGCCACTGTCAAAAATCATAAAGATTAAACTTTGGTGTATAACCAAGTTCTTTTCTGATAAATATACCAGTAGATGATGCCTTTTATAAGTGTCTCTACATTCATGATGATAAAAATCACTATCACACTATATCCCATCATGTAGGCTATATAGGATGGAACTACTCGTAAGAACCAAAGACTTAACACATTTATCTTCAGAGTTGTTTTTGTAGCACCTGCCGCTCGAAGAGCAGAAGAGTAGACAAACATAATTGCTAAAGGGATTTGTGCTAAACCTACCAAAATGAGATACTTTGATGCCACTGCAATAGTTAAGGCATCTTTAGTGAAAAAACCAACTAATATTTCTGGAAAAAGTATCATAAGGACACCCACACTTCCCATAAATATATACGCAATCCGCCCACTAATCACTCCAAGTTCAAAAGCTTTCTTGTGATCATTTGCCCCTATATTTTGCCCCACTAATGCCATAGCAGCAATAGCAAACCCAAAACCTGGCATAAATGCTATGCCCTCCACACGAAGCCCAACTTGATACCCTGCGAGTTCTGCTGTTCCATAAGCAGTAATGATGCTCACAAAAACTAAAAAGCTCATACTTGAGATACCCCTATCAAGTGCAGCACCCCAGCCAACATTCCAAACACGAACAAGGTCTTTTACTCTTACAATAGGTAAAAAGTCTAACTTTGAGTTCATCTTTTTTATAAGGATGTAATAGGCAACTACATTAAAACAGTAAGCAATAATAGTCGCGATTGCAGCACCTTCAATACCCAGAGCAGGAAAACCAAAATTTCCAAATATAAGAAGATAGTTTAAAAAAGCATTGAGCATTGCCGAAATAAGTTTAATATATAAAGAACTTCTTGTATCTCCTGCTGCAGAGAGTGCATTATAGAGTAGATTATCTATAAATATAACCACTATTCCTAGTGATAAAATTTTAAAATATGCAGAGCCTAAAGCGATTACATCCTCTTGTGCACCCATCATTGCATAGATAAAATCACTTCCGAAGTACCCACTTACAGTTACAAGAGAGGAGAGAGCTATAGCAAATATCACCAATGTAAAAAGCAGTGCAGATGCTCTTCTTTTTCGCCCCTGCCCTATAAAACGAGATATGAGAGCATTGCCACCTACTACATAGAGTGTCATTAAAACATTTACAACCATCATAAACTGCATACTCATTCCAACAGCAGCAAGAGCTGCGGTACTTATTGTACCCATCATAAGCATATCTATAAGGACTTGTAAAATATCTACTAGGTGTTTGAGAGCAGCAGGAATCGCAAGAGCAAAAACTTTTTTTGTATCAGCGGAGATTATGGAAGAAATTTTGCAACCTCTTGAATCTCTGCTATAAGCTCCTCTCGTGTCTCAAATACTAAGGTTATTCTATCTTTTACATCTTCATGCAAAGGAGTAAAGTCAAAGACTAAAACATAGTGAACAATTTTTACCTTTTCACCATACAACTCTTCCCACTCCAAACTCATCTCTGCAACTTCACCTTGCATATCTACAACAACGGCAGGATAGAGTCTCGTTGTTTTACTTAGATCTAAATCACCCTCTTTTGATTTATATATCATCTTTTCTCCTATTTAAATTTTTCTTCATTTTGAATCAATCTCTTTGATATTTGTATATTTTATAATCCAACTCAAATAGAGTGCTCCTATAAAAAAACCCAAACCTAAAAGAGTAGTAATCATCTCCAAAGAAATTGTATGCGTTGCTAAAAATCCTATCATAAAGGAAGTAAAAGCCGCTGCACCTAAAAAAAGCATATCATTATAAGCAACTATTCTACCATAATATTTCTCTTCTATATTTTTTTGTAAAAGTGTATAGGTATAAGACCAAAGTGTTGTAGCGAAGAGTCCAACAATCACACTTGCAATAAGTGAAAGATAAAAGTTGTGCATCATATATGCCCATAAAAAGAGAGCTAAACCTTGTGCCATAAAGATATATATCAAAAATTTATTGTTTAAAAATTTACTTAAGATAATTGGTCCTATTACTAATCCTATCGCTCGAGAAGAGTGAAGCAGTCCAAGTGCTAAAGAGACGGCAATTATACTTGCGTAATATCTATCAACCATCAAAGCAACCAATGCATCAAAGGCTGTTAAACCTACAAAAGCATGGAGTATCATTAGATGAAGTGCAAGTCTATTCTTCTTAAGATAAGAGAAACTAGCTACCATCATTTGTGCAACACTCTCTTCATTATGTATCACTTCTAAATCAAGTTTAAGACTCAAAAGCATAAAAAAAGCGATTACAAACATACTTGCATCCAATAAAAAAGCTACTGTAATTCCTAAAGAGTAAACGATAAACCCACTGATAGCCATACCTAAAGTATATGAAAAAGACCAAATAATAGAGTGTAGTTCATTTGCTTTTTGTAAATCACTCCCATCTAAGATTTTTGGAAGTAGAGACATCTCAGTAGTAAAGTAAAATGATGCAGCTGCCATTTTAAATAATATAAATATATAGAGTAACCATAAATCAGATACTTGATTTACAAAAATAAAAAAAAATGTTGCAAAAAGTTCTATGACTATAAGTGATAACATTAAAATTTTAGGTTTTACTCTATCTATGATAGTTCCAGAGAATGGAGCTTGAATGACACCTGCTAAAAAATGTAACATTGCGACAAAAGCGACAACCTCGGCAGACACCTTTAAGTCAATCAGTAGAGTATAGATAGCAACATTGCTAAACCATGCCCCAAAATAGACAATAAGTTGAATAAAAGAGAGTCTTTTTAAAACCTCATTTGATTGTAATAGCTTGATATATATTTTCATAAACGAAGATTAGCATAAAATTTGCAAATTTTATTAAAGTTATTATTTTTATTGCCGATATCTTGTGTAATAACTTCATTTAATAGGTACAAGGAGTACGTCATGGATGGCATAGCAAATGTTGCAAGACAGCAACAATCACAAGTAACTTCAAGTGAAACTCAAGGAAGAGTAGCCCAACAGAGTGTTAAAACAGAGACACAGACACAACCAAAACAAGAGAATGTTGTAAAAGAGCTGCAAAAAGAGTTATCAACTTCAGGCACAAAAATGAATTCTGAAAAAGATGTAAAAGAGTTAGTAAAAGATCTTAATAAAGCTCTTGAGCCAATGAATACAAATCTTAAATTTGGGGTCGATTCTCAAGATGTTTTTTATGTCTCAGTGATTGAAGCACAAACAAATAAAATGATTAGAAGATTTCCAGCAGAACAAGCGCATGATTTTCTTCCAAAGATGCAGGAAGTAACTGGTATACTGTTTGACTCAAAAGGGTAAATATTTTCCCTTTTGGGCTTAATTACTTTCATCTTTTCACTCTAAAACTTCACATTTTCTTATTTTTTATCAACACATAAACCATCATAAGCAAATAATCACTTACATTTTGTTATAATCGCGCTAATTATTTCTCTATTACAAGGTCTATATATGAAAAAAGAAGTTAAAAAAGTAGTATTAGCGTATTCTGGTGGTCTTGACACTAGTATTATCTTAAAGTGGTTACAAGAAGAGTATAAAGCAGAAGTTATCACATTTACAGCCGATCTTGGTCAAGGTGAAGAGGTTGAACCTGCTCGTCAAAAAGCACTTGACAATGGCATCAAACCTGAAAATATTTTTATCTTAGATATTCAAGAAGAGTTTGTGAAAGATTATGTATTTCCTATGTTTAGAGCAAATGCAATCTATGAGGGTGAGTACCTTTTAGGTACCTCTATCGCTCGTCCACTTATAGCGAAAAAGCAGATTGAAATTGCTGAAAAGATGGGTGCTGATGCAGTAAGTCATGGTGCTACAGGAAAAGGAAACGATCAAGTACGATTTGAGCTTGGTTACCTTGGTCTTAACCCAGACATTACAGTTATCGCTCCATGGAGAGAGTGGGATTTAAACGCTCGTGAAAAACTTTTAGCATACGCTAGAGAGCATGGAATCAATATAGATCAAAAACATGTCGATGCAGATGGAAACCCAACTGTAAGCCCCTATTCTATGGATGCCAACTTACTACATATCTCTTATGAAGGACTTCACTTAGAAGACCCAATGAATGAGCCAGAAGAGAGTATGTGGCTATGGTCAAACTCTCCTGAGAATGCTCCTGATGAGAAAGAGTATATCACTATCGGCTATAAAAATGGTGATCCAGTTTCACTCAATGGCAAAGAGTTATCTCCAGCTACAATGCTTAGAACACTTAATGAGTATGGGAATAAACATGGTATTGGTCGAATAGATATTGTTGAGAATAGATTTGTTGGTATGAAAGCGCGTGGTTGTTATGAAACTCCAGGTGGGACTATCATGCTAAAAGCACACCGTGCTATAGAGTCTATCACACTTGACCGTGAAGAAGCACATCTCAAAGATGGTATGATTGCTAAATATGCTGAACTTATCTATAATGGTTTCTGGTTCTCTCCTGAGAGAGAGATGATGCAAGCTGCTATTGACACTACACAAAAGTATGTTCAAGGGAGTGTAAAACTCAAACTTTATAAAGGAAATGTTGAAGTTGTAGGTCGTGAGTCAGATATGTCTCTATACTCAGAAGAGCATTCAACTTTTGAAGAAGATGAAGTTTACAACCAAAAAGATGCAGAAGGATTTATTCGTTTAAATGCTCTTCGTCGTATTATCGCTGGTAAAAAAAGAAATCACAAATAATTTATTAAGAAAGGAATTTTATATATAATGAGTATGATTAAAATAGATATGAACTCTCCAGAGTTTATCGAGAGAATGGAAAAAACAGTTAAGTTTACAGATAAAGTGATTAATCAATTTGGTTGGGAATACAATCCTCAAGAAGAAGTAAATGAGGGTGTACAGATGGGTCTTGCTAGAAACAAGATGATGTACAACAAACTTTTTTGTCCATGTTTTATGGTTGAAGAGGTAGATGGCAAACCACAATCAGTAGATAATAGAATTTGTCCATGTACTCCGGCTATAGAGAAAGAGATTCCTAAGGATGGGAAATGTCACTGTGGAATTTTTTGTACGCCAGAGTATGCAGCTGCACAACGCATTGAACTTGGTATGGAAGAGGCTGTACATACACACTCTCGTGGTCTTACAAAAGAGGAGTGTGAACAACTTGTCAATCAATCAGAACTTGATGGTGATGAGCTTATATCACTATTAGAAGCGCGTGATCTTGGTATGGTTCACTTTACTATTGTTGATGTTCGTGAGCACATGGAGTGGCAAATGGGTCATATTAAAGGTGCTGACAAACTTGTTCCAACATCGTCATTTTTCCAAACATGGGATGAGCAAAACCTTAGTAAAGATGAAAACATTATTGTTTATTGTCATGTAGGAAGTCGTTCTGCACATGTCTCTAGAATTTTAACAGATATGGGTTATAGTAAAATCGGAAACTTAACACATGGTATAGTTTCTTATGGTGGAGAAAAGGAGAGATAATGAAAGTTTTATTAATAAAAGATGTAAAGAGTTTAGGAAAAGCTGGTGAAGTTAAAGAGGTAAAAGATGGGTATGGAAAGAACTTTTTAATAGGAAAAGGTTTCGCAAAACATGCTACTGAAGAGATTTTAGCACAACACAAAGAAGAAGAGGCTCAAAAGGCAGCTGATTTAGCAGCTGATTTAGCGCTACAAAAAGAGAATGCCAAAAAACTTGAAAAAGCAGAAGTGATTATCACAAAAAAAATGGGTGATAATGGACATCTTTTTGGTGCTATTACCAAAGAGGAAGTTGCACATGCCCTTTTTGAGCAACATGGAATAAAAATAGATAAAAAACATATCACTGATAAGAAAGCTATTAAAACTATTGGTGAGCATGACTTAGACTTAAAACTCGGTCATGGAATCCATGCAACACTTCATGTGGATGTTCAAGGCGAGAAATAGAAATGGAATTTTTACTCTCACCGCTAGGTGTAGCTTTAGTGCTAGGAATTGAAGCTGGACGGGTTCAGACTCAAGGAGACCGATAATAATGTTTGATGCAACAACAATACTTGCCTATAAAGGCAAAAATAGAGCTGTAATTGGTGGTGATGGACAGGTTACTTTTGGTAACTCTGTGCTCAAAGGAAATGCGACAAAAATCCGTACTCTACACC
>JALSUU010000278.1:13626-16791 GCA_027071075.1 Sulfurimonas sp.
ATGTTTGATGCAACAACAATACTTGCCTATAAAGGCAAAAATAGAGCTGTAATTGGTGGTGATGGACAGGTTACTTTTGGTAACTCTGTGCTCAAAGGAAATGCGACAAAAATCCGTACTCTACACCATGGAAAAATATTAGCTGGTTTTGCAGGGAGTACTGCTGATGCATTTAACCTCTTTGATATGTTTGAAGAGTTTTTAGAGAATAAAAAGGGTGATATTTTAAAGTCAGTTGTAGAGTTTTCTAAGGCTTGGAGAAAAGACAAAGTACTTCGCCGCTTAGAGGCTATGATGATAGTTTTAAACAATGATCATATTTTTATTCTTACAGGTAATGGTGATGTTGTTGAACCTGAAGATGGGGAGATTGCTTCCATCGGTAGTGGGGGAAACTTCGCTATATCTGCCGCTCGTGCACTGAAAAAACATGCTTCGCTTGATGAAGAGGAACTTGTAAAAGAGTCTCTCGCTATTGCCGCTGATCTTTGTATCTATACAAACCATAATATAAAAACGCTTACTCTTGGAGATAATAAAGAATGAACTTGACACCTAAAGAGATTGTATCTTACCTTGATGACTATGTAATTGGTCAAAATAGTGCTAAAAAGACAATAGCCTTAGCACTAAGGACTCGCTACAGACGCATGCAACTTGATGAAGAGCTGCAAAATGAAATAATGCCTAAAAACATCTTAATGATAGGCTCTACAGGTGTTGGTAAGACTGAAATATCTCGCCGTTTAGCGAAGATGATGAAAGTTCCTTTTATCAAAGTAGAAGCGAGTAAGTATACTGAGGTTGGTTTTGTTGGTCGTGATGTTGAGTCAATGATACGGGATTTAGTTGTAAACTCTATAAGTATAGTAAAAGCAGAACAAGAAGAAGCAAATGCTGAGAAAATAGACAACTATATACTCAATAAAATTGTAGAAAAACTCCTCCCTCCTCTTCCAGAGTCTGCAAGTGAGTCGAAAAAAGATGATTATCAAAGACTGCTTGAGAGCATGGAAAAGCGTGTTGCATCAGGAGAGATGGATGATAAAACTATAGAACTCGAAGTAAGTAAACTCAATATTGAGTTCGATGACACTGGTCTGCCACCTGAAATGGCAAAGGTCCAAGAGAGTTTTTCTAAAGTTTTTGCAAGTATAAATAAAGAAGATAATAAAAAAGAAGTAAGCGTTAAAGATGCAAAGGTACTTCTAAGACAAGAGGCAAGTCATAAACTTCTTGATGCCAATAGTGTCAATGCAGAAGCACTTCGTCGTGCTGAAAATGGAGGAATTATTTTCTTAGATGAGATAGATAAAATTGCTCTGAGTGAAAAATCTGCAGGACGAAATGACCCATCAAAAGAGGGAGTACAACGAGATTTACTTCCAATAGTAGAAGGAAGTAGTGTCTCTACAAAGTATGGAACTATAAATACTGATCACATACTTTTCATCGCTGCTGGTGCCTTTCATGTAAGTAAACCAAGTGATTTAATTCCTGAACTACAAGGGCGTTTTCCTCTTCGTGTTGAGTTAGAGTCTTTAACAGAAGATATACTTTATCAAATTTTAACGCAAACACAAAATTCTCTTTTAAAGCAGTATATCGCTCTTTTAAATGTAGAAGGATTAACACTAATATTTGATGATGATGCAATAAGAGCAATAGCAAAACTTGCACATCAAGCAAATGAGAATACTGAAGATATCGGTGCAAGAAGACTCCATACAGTTTTAGAAAAAGTTCTAGAAGAGATTAGTTTTATTGCTGATGAGTATAAAGATAAAGAGTTTATCATCACAAAAGAGTTAGTCCATGAAAAACTTGATGAAGTTATAGAAGATGAGGATTTATCTCGTTATATTTTATAATTTTATAACGCTACAATAGCAAATAAATATTTCACAAAGGTCATATAATATGTCAAAAGCTGGTTTCGTATCTCTTATAGGTCGTCCAAATGCGGGCAAAAGTACACTCATGAACTCACTTTTAGGTGAGAAAATCGCAATGGTAAGTCAAAAAGCCAATGCAACAAGACGCAGATCAAATGCTATTGTAATGGTAGAAGATACTCAAATCATCTTCGTTGATACACCTGGTCTTCATGAGAGAGAAAAGATTCTCAACCAATTTATGCTTGATGAAGCCCTTAAAGCTATGGGAGATTGTGATTTAATTGTCTATTTAGCTCCTGTAACTGATAGTGTTGAGCATTATGAAAAATTTTTGAAAATGAATAAAAAAAATGTAAAGCATATCATTGTTATTAGTAAAATAGATCAAGTAAAACAAGATAAACTCTTTAAAACAATTGCATCATATAATAGATTTGCAGAACATTTTGAAGCGCTTATTCCCGTGGCAATTCCAAAAAAAGTTGGGCATGAAGATCTCCTCAAGGTTATAGCAAAAAATCTCCCTGACTCCCCTTTTCTTTTTGATCCAGCAGATTTAACAAGTGAACTGGTTCGTGATATTTATGCAGGATTTATTCGTGAAGGAATTTTTGAAAATGTTAGTGATGAAGTGCCTTATGAATCGGATGTAATTATTGAAAGTATAGATGAAGAGGATCATGTAGATGTTATTCATGCTATGATTATTATTGAAAAAGAGTCTCAAAAAGGTATCATTATCGGTAAGGGTGGAGAGTCCATCAAAAGAATTGGGAAATCTGCTCGTGAAAAGATAGAGAGACTCAGCACAAAAAAGGCCTATCTAAATTTACAAGTTGTTGTAAAAAAGGGATGGACAAAAGATGTTAACTTTTTAAAAGAGATAGGATATGATAATGCAAAATAGAGTTATCTCCTCTTTAGTAAAAATAACTCTACTTACTACACTTGCATCGTCTTCTCTCTTAAGTGATGCACTTACACTCTATAGACTCCATGGAATTCAAAATCTTGAAAAACAGATGGATTATGATTTATCACAAAAAAAGTATTGGAGTAGTTATTTAGAAGATATAGATACAAGCTTTGGATATCTTGAATCCTACTCTAATGTTTTATCTTGCGATAAATCCCTCTCTTCACTCACACTCTATATGAAAGATAAAGAGAATGACTTTGAACTTATTAAAGAGTATAGTGCATATACAGGAAAGATTAAAGGGAGCAAAGTACATCGAGGTGATTTAAGAACTCCTGTCGGAGTCTA
>JALSUU010000279.1 GCA_027071075.1 Sulfurimonas sp.
TCTAAATTTTTCTCTTAAATTCACATCACTCACAGCCACACTACTCATAGCAAAACCAGCCATATTAAATGTTTTTCCAACTCCAATAGCACTCAGTGTAATTGCTCTTGCATCATCACCTAACGATGCAAAAGGTATATGCTTATTGGGTGCATATACTAAATCAGAGTGAATCTCATCTGCAAAAACTACTATATTATGTTTTAAACATATTTTTAAAATTGCACGAAGTTCCTCTTCTCTCCATACTCTCCCGACTGGATTATGGGGAGAACAAAGCAGCAGTAACCTTGTATCATTTTCTATACTTGCTTCTAGTGCTTCTATATCAAAACTATATTTGCCATCCTCTTCTTGCATCAGTGAATTTTTGACAACTTTTCGCCCAAGTTTTGTAACAGAGTGAAAAAATGGAGAGTAAACAGGAGTCTGCACTATCACGCCATCACCCTTTTCACTAAAGGCTTCTATAGCTACACACATTGATGCAACAACAGAGTGAGAGTAGAACATATCTTCTCTCTTAAACGCTACACCATGATGCGCATACATCCACTCTATCTGTGCATCAAAGGCTGAATCAGGTACCTCTTCATATCCAACGATTGGATGCTCTAAGCGTTTTTTTACTGCATCAAGAACAAAGTCAGGAGTATTTATATCCATATCTGCTACCCATACAGGTTCTACATTTTCTGTCCCAAAAAGCTCTTTTCTGAGAGTATATTTTTCAGCATTTGTATCTTTTCTACATGCACTCTCACTAAAGTCATAACTCATAGCTTCTTCCAAACGCTCAACTCTGAAAGTGTATGTTGATACTTTCTTGCTGTCTCTTTTATAACAAAAGGAACATCCTCTTGATGCACTAAAACAAACTTCTCTTCTAAAAGTTTTTTAAGTGTATCTATCGTTCTTACCTCTTTACCCTCTGTATCGTAATAGCCCCCAAGCCAAAACTCTTTTTTCGTTGAACTCTCCTGCCAAGTATAAGGAGAGGTTAAAACTAAAATACCTGCATCGTTTAATCTCTTATCTACACTCTCTAAAAAAAGTTTTGGATTATAGAGTCTATCAATAAGATTTGTAGCCATGATCAAATCATACGCCTTAAAATTTGGCTTTAGGTTACAGGCATCACCCTGCCAAAAAGAGACTTTTTCTTTGAGGTCACTATAGCCTAACTCCTCTATAGTCACTCTTTTTTTACTACTTATCTCACCCTCTTCTATTGATGAGAAAGCTACATAACCCTCCTCTTTGAGTTTAGCACCAACTTGTACAAAACGCACAGAGAAGTCTATCCCCTCTACTGAGTCAAAACTTTTTGCTAACTCAAAAGAGGCTCTTCCTGTTGCACACCCTAAGTCAAGTGCTTTTGTTGTGTTTGTAGCAAATGAAGAGGCTATCCTTGCTGTTGCTATAGCAAAGTTTTCCACTCCAAAATGTGTATCGCCATATTGAAACTCACAGTATTGTGAAACTAAGGCATCACTCTCATAAATATCTTCTTTTTTATTCTCTTTCATACTACTCTCTACATATCTAAAACCCGCATGCTGATAGAAATGTTTTCTAAATGCATAACGAGAATGTTTTGTTATTAAATTTCCACTACTTGCCCATGATGACCCTAAAATAAGAGCATGTTTTTCATCAAAAGTAGGAGAAGAAAAATCATCATATGCCTCATGTACTTCAAACCCTTTAAAGGGACGAATCGGTGTTCTACTCCACTGCCACACATTCCCAACAATATCGTAAATTCCATTACAATCAAACTCATTTACAGGGGAAGATGATGCATAGTGATGAAAGTTTAAGTTTGCACGACTCTCATTAAAATCTGGCACATCCTCAAGCCCTGCATACTCATATAAAATTCTCTGCTCACTCTCACTTGGTAACTGGTATACCACACCATCTTTTTCGCTTTTATAACGGCAATATGCTTCTGCTTCTAAGGCATTGACATCTACAGGCCAATTGAGTGGCATAGCTATCTCTTCACTTAAAGTTCTGTAAGTGAATTTTCCATCTCTTAAAACCCAAAAAGGAGGGTGTGTAACCTGTGAAGATTTTAAAAACGCTAAACCTTCAGCATCCCAATAGTGCTCTTTTTTATACCCATCAGCAAGAACAAACTCCATGAACTCACCATTAGAAACAAGATATTTTGCACAAGAAAAGTCAGCTACATCCTCTTCATAAAAACCATACTCATTATCCCATCCATAAAGATTATAAGAGGTTTTATCTACTCCAAGTCTAACACGCTTTCCTTGAATCTTTATCATCTCATTTTGTGGGTGCAGTGCACTTGTTCTACAAGGCTGAAAATCTAAAGAGGATTTTACAAGGTGCAGAGGCATCTGTCTATGAAGCACTAAAGAGGTCTCAATATGAATACGCTCATGCTCTATTCCCATCAAAATTATCCACAGAGGTGCATCGTCTTTTATGGGGAGAGTAAGAGGAAGTTCTAAAATAAGCTTTTGGACTCTTTTTTTCACTTCTACTCTATACGCTCTGACTGCATTAACACTTGGCCATTTATACTTTGCGGTGTCCATTTCATCCCAAGCCATCTCATCCACACCAACAGCAAAAATAGACTCAAACTCAGGATTTACACGATTTTCAATAAGCTTCATATTTATAAGTTTATTAATAAAAAAAGTAGCCGTATGTCCAAAATAAAAGATCATAGGATGCCGAGTACGCTCTGACTTCTCATAAAAGACACTATCATCTTTTAAGAGTTCAAATACCTTTTCATAGAGTTCATAGGTATTGTTGAAGTAGTCTAAAATCTCTTCTCGCTTCTTTTTTACGCTTATACCATTCAAAGTGACTGTAAATTGACTTAACTTCCCCACATAGAAACCTTTTTTGAGACTATTGTAGCATACAAAAGTTTAAAAATTTAGATAAAACAGACAAATGAAAAATGCTTTTAAAATAAACTACTGCTTTAGTGACAAATCAGATAAAGACCTACTCTTTCATGTGAATGGACTTGTAACAAAAGCTTAAATTTCATAAAAATACATCTGATAAGATTTATCTAATTCTGAGAGTTTTATCTCAAATACCGCTCTTACTTTTTCCTGCATATCACTCCAAAATGAATCCAAAACAACACTTGCTCCATTTTTTTCATGCGGTACAAAAAATTTTCCCTCTACGGCTTCAAGTATCTCTAAAACAACTATCTCATTCGCATCACGAGAGAGTTTATAACCACCATTTACCCCACGAATACTCACAACCAAATCACTCTTTTTAAGCGTTGATAAAATCTGTTCTAAATATCCATGTGATATCTGCGTTATCGCTGCTATCTCTTTAATCTGCATCAATTTTGCATTTGGAGCACTGCAGAGCGCATGCATTGCACCAAGGGCATAGATACCTTTTGTCGATAGACCTACCATTTCATTGTGATTTTTTTATAAAGATAATAGATTTCACACCCTAAACAGTAAGAGAAGAGTACTTCAAGTACTACACATCCAAGTAAAACACCACTTAGTAGATAAATCAATGCTGTTAAAGAGAAGAAATTTGCTACGGATATAGCAGTTACAAAAGCTAGACCAAAAAACATTGCTAATTTTTTTGGTGCTGCATCAATCATAGAAGTTTCGAGGTGTAATATCTTTTTTGTTAACATGGCAAGAGTGTAAATAAGACTTAACTCTTTTTTCAAAAAGATTCTTGTTGCAAAATCAAGTGTTAAGAAGTAGATAAAGAGCGCTTGATGTGAGATAAGAAAAACAAAGAGGAAAAGAGCAACATAAAAAGCACTAATTCGTGCTATATTTGCATCTACTCTTATAAGTGAAATAGGACATGATTTACTTTGCATCAGAAGCCTTTATTATTTTTTGTAATAATAAGAAGTTTTCGATTTAAAGTCAAGTAAACATAGTAGTTTACTAAGGTATAACCTTTTTTGCTAATTGTGTAGGAAGTATTCCTAATGACTCTTCTACGAGTTTTGTATTTCCATGCGTGATAAATGCATCATCATACTCAAAAGAAGTAAATTCTATATCTACTATTTTCTCTTCTGCTAAAAACTCTAAGATGGCAGAACCTACCCCACCCATTTTTACATTATCTGAAAAAACAAACCATTTTTTACATCTCGCACTTAACTCTCTAAGCATCTGGGCATCAAGAGGTTTCACAAATCGTAAATCTAAGATATTTACTTTTTCATCTAAAAGCAAAGAGGTCTCATACGCCCTTCCTACGCCATTACCATAGCCTATAAAAAGTATCTCTGAAGATGTCGACTCTAAAAGTTGAGACTTCCCTAAGAGAAATTTTTCTGACTGAGCAAGTGCTGTCTCTACAAAAGAGCCACGAGGATAACGCAGTGAACATGGATGTTGATACTCTGCAGCAAACGCCATTGCCTGATGAAAGCTTTTTTCATCTCTTGGAGCAAAAAGAGTCATATTTGGAACAGCTCGTAAAAAACTAATGTCAAAAACACCCTGATGTGTCTCTCCATCTTCACCAACTATTCCAGCCCTATCAAGTGCAAATACCACTGGTAAATCCATCAAACAAGTATCGTGAATCACTTGATCGTATCCACGCTGTAAAAAAGTTGAGTATATCGTACAAAAAGGTTTAAAACCCTCTTTTGCAAGAGCTGCCATACTTGTTACAGCATGCTGTTCAGCAATCGCCACATCCCAAAATCTTGTCGGATATTTCTCTATAAGTTCACTTAAACCTGTTCCACTAGGCATAGCAGCAGTTGCCCCAACTATCTTCTCATTTTCTTCACAAAGCTCTAAAAGAGATTCAGTGTAAATCTGTGTAGCTGATTTTGTAGAGGATTTTTTCTTAGCATGCCCATCACTTAGCTCAAAAGGACCAACACCATGCCACTTCTCCTCTTTACCCTCAGCTATCTCATAGCCCTTACCTTTAATAGTTTGACAATGCACAATCACTGGTTTTTTCAGCTTTTTTGCCGTAGTAAAGATATCTACTAACTGTTCTAAGTTATGCCCATCTACAGGACCAATATAAGCAATCCCCATCTCCTCAAACATGATTCCAGGAGTAATGAGTTTTAACCCCTCTTCCATTCGTTTAGCTATATAGTGCGCACCCTCACCAAAATTATCTACAAAACTCTCGGTTGTCTTTTTAAATCTTTGGTAAAAAGGAGAAGCCATAGCAGAGCTAAGCATTCTACTCACTGCACCTATTGGTTTTGCAATTGACATCTCATTATCGTTTAGAATAATAACCATTGGGTATTTTCTATCACCTAGCTCATTGAGAGCCTCATAGACCATACCAGCAGTCATAGAACCATCCCCAATCATCACAACAGGGATACGACTCTCTTCTTCACCCTTTAACGCGATAGCTTTGGCTGCACCAACACCTAAAGAGATAGAAGTTGAACTATGTCCCGCTACGAAATAGTCATCATCACTCTCACTTGGTTTTGTATAGCCACAAAGCCCATCAAATTGACGCAGAGTATCAAACTGTTCCCATCTATCTGTTAAAAGTTTATGCGCATAAGATTGATGACTCACATCAAAGATAAAGGGGTCTTTCTTACTATCAAAAACCTTATGCATAGCTACGATTAATTCAGTTGCACCCAATGTTGAACTCAGATGTCCCCCATTTTTACTCACAACTCTTAAAATCTCTTCACGAATATCTTGACATACACCATCGAGTTCTTCTATAGTTTTATTTTTTATATTCATATATTTTACTTCTTTATTCACTTAAAGCGGCTTGCTTTACTCTTTCAAATCTTTTACTTATCTGTGCATCTATGTTTCCTGCATCACTCATCACAATAACACCACCCTCACTCACTGCACTATCTGAGACTATTGTTATATGATCCACGCTCCCAATATGTTCAGAGAGGGCACCATGGTTCTTTGGATTTACTTTGAGCGTTATATTCGATGCACTCTGTAACTCTTTAATGAGTTCATCAGAGAGTACTTTTGCAATCTCATTTGAATTACTGCTAAGTTCTACCTTAACAACCTCTTGAGAGATATCAAGTGCTGCGGAAATTAAATCTTTTTTAATCCCCTCTAAAGCACTCTCAAACTCTTTTGCACTCTCTTCAAGCTTAACAACTGAAGCTGCAAAAAGATTTAAATTATTTGCACTATTTTTCTCTAAATTTTCTTTTTCCTGTGCTATTCCAGCTTGAACACCCTCATTAAAAGATTCCTCTTTTGCTTTTTTTAAAGACTCTTCAAACTCACTCTCTTTACTCTCTAACTTCATCTGCAGTTTAATAAAATTTGAGGACATCTCATCCGTTTTTTGCATCAAAGATTCTATGAGAGAGTCTTTAGAACTTGTACTGAGTGCACTTGCATCAACATCAGTCACTCTTGCTCTTGGATTTGAATCTGCCGTGAACTTCTCTTCGCCTACACTCTCTTTTTTTAAAACAGTATCATTTACAAGCACCTTAAAATTATAAGGATTTACATTATGCTTATCTAGTTTTTCATTTGAAATTACTGTTGCCATAGCTTACTCAATCATCTCTTCAGTTGAACCCATCTGAATAACGCCAGATTCAGCAAGACCATTAACAACTTCAACTATCTTACGCTGTGCTGTTTCAACATCTTTCATCTTCACAGCACCAAGGAACTGCATCTCTTCCTCAAAGGCTTCGCGAGCACGCTCACTCATAGCAGAGAAGAACTTCTCTTTTAACTCTTCTGGCGCAGATTTGAGTGCGAGCATTAACTCACCTTTATCTACAGCTTTGAGTGTCTCTGTAATTGCTGTTTTATCGAGAGAAACCATATCTTCAAAAGTAAACATCATCTCTTTGATGAGTGTCGCCAACTCTTCATCTACCTGCTCGATATTTGCTAAGGTAGATTTAGAACTCTTCACGCCAAGACGGTTAAATACATCAGCCACTGCACGAGGTCCACCCACTTCAACCTTGTACGATGCAAGAGACTCAAGTTTAGACTCCAGAACTGCTGAAACGCGTTTGATAACGGAGGGAGATATATCTCCAAGTCGTGCCATACGCATAGCAACTTCACTACGCAAATCATCTGGGAAAAAGTGAAGAGTATCTGCTGCTTCTGTCGCATCCATGTGTGCTAAAATAAGTGCTATTGTTTGCGGATGCTCATTAATAATAAAATCAGAGAGCTGTTGTGGTTTAATTTTAGAGAGATACGCAAAGTTTTGTGAATCTTGCATATTTTTACTCAATTTTTCAAGAACTTTTTTTGCTTCATCTGCACCCAATGTTCTATAGAGGAGTTCTCTTGCATACTCCATACCACCAGAAGTAAGATACTGACCTGATTGAAAAATAGCATAAAACTCTTCTAAAATAGCTGTTGCAATCGAACGATCTACAGTTGTATTTGTCGCTATATATTTTGAAATATCAGTAATACTCTCAACATCCATTACTGAAAAGATACCCGCTGTAGTCTCTTCTCCTAACTGCAGAAGTAAAATAGCTATTTTTTCAGGCATACTCATCTCATCAAAAAGGGCCTCTTGCTGTTGTGTTAAATTTGCCACTCTTTACTCCTCTTTAGGCCGATGTTCTTGGAAGACTTGCTTCTGCTTCTTCACTTAGTAGCGCTTGTAGTAGAGAAGCGATATCTTCAGGTGCATCATCTGCCATAGTTCTTACTTTCTCTAAAATGACCTCATACTTGAGTTCATCCTCATTAAAGTTTTCACCAACACCAAGTTGATCTTCTACTTTCTTGCGCATCTGCTGTACTTTTTCAACAAGATCTTCTTCTTCATCATCTTCCACAGCTAATATAGGTGCAGACAACTCTTCTTCTTCTCTTGAAACTTCAAGCATTCTATCAGCAAATGGTGAGATAACTTTTTTATAAAGAATAAATAATAGTATAAGAACAAATAGATACTTAAAGACCTCAGAAAACGGTACTAAATAAGTAGCGATAAATTGCTTACTCTGTGTAACACCATCTACAGAAGGTTCTGTTTTACTTCTATCAAACTGAAGATTTTGTACACTTATTTGATCTCCTCGTTCTTCGTTTATTCCAATAGAACGACTCACTAATGAGGTGAGTGCATTAATGTCTGCATCATTTAAAGGCACATACTTAACATCAGAACTATTCTCTCCATTCTCATCTACTTTTTCTTTATACTTTCCATCTACTATAACAGCGGCGGTAATGCGTTTTATTCTAGCAAACTGACTTTTTGTCGTACTGACTGTTTTACCAATCTCATAGTTAGTAGTCCCTGTATTTTTTTCATAGTTCTCTGTACTCTTTTGACTAGAGAGACCTTTTACTGGACCAATATTACTCACCGTTCCAGGAACTCCACCAACAGCCTTAGGAGAGCTACCCTGACGCTTCTCTTCACTTACCTGCTCACTGCGTACAACATTCTCAGGGTCATAACTTTCACTTGTTGAGTTCTTAATAGAAAAATCATAATCAATAGTAACCTGCGCTACAACTTTATCTTTACCACCAACAAAAGGTGCAATAACACTTAAGATTTTATCTTGTCTTTTCTTCTCTTCTTTGGCTTTATAGCGTTGTTGCACAACTGAGAGTTCACCCATCTGATCCATCTCATCTTCACTTCCAAGTGTATTTCCATCACTACTTACAAGCATTACATTTTCAGACTTTAACAGAGGTACAGAAGCTGCAACAAGGTTTTTTATTCCGCGAATCTGTTTAGAAGAGAGATTTCTTCCCTCAACCATCTCTACCATTACAGATGCAGTAGGAGCTACTTGTTTTGAAACAAAAAGAGTCTCTTTTGGAAGAGCTAAACTCACTGTTGCCCGCTCAATCGGAGAGAGTGCATTGATAGTTCTTGCAAGTTCACCCTCTAGGGCACGCAAATGCTTTATCTTCTGGTCAAAACTTGTTGCACCAAATTCCTGTTTATCAAAAAGCTCAAAACCAACACCACCATCTTTTGGAATTCCAAGTGCTGCGATGTTTATTCGCTCTTTATAAACTACGCTTTTAGGAACTTTAACAATATTGTTCTCTTCGAGTTGATAAGGAATATTATCTTTTTCTAACTGCGCTACAACCTTTGCTGCATCAGCGGATGTCAAAGAGTCAAAAAGTACTTCATAGGAATTTTTTTGCGCTTTTGTTCCTGTATAAACTACCAAAAATATTAAAAAAGTAATTATTCCAATCACTGCTGCAGCGATAATAATTTTCTGTTGCTTTGTTAGTTTAGCATATAAAACAACAAGTTGTGAAAAGAGTACCTTAAAGTCCATTAAATTCCCATTTTAGTGTTTAGAGAAGTTCTTCTATTAGTGCGAAGAAACGACTATTTTGTTCTGGTTTTCCAACTGTTACACGGATTGCATTCATTCCATATCCACTCAAGTTTCTTACAATCATACCCTTACGAAGCAGTGCATCTGAGATATTTGTAGAATTATGTGAGTCATTAAAACATAAGGTTACAAAGTTTGTATAACTCTCGATTATATCTATATTTTGCTTATTTGCAAATGATATATAGCGTTTCATTTCACTAAAGTTTAACTCAAGAGACTCTTTTACAAACTCTGCATCTTCAAGTGCCACAGAAGCTGCTTCTAAAGAGAGTGTCGTGATGTTAAAAGGAGGACGCAATTTATATAACTCTTTAATGATGCTTGCAGATGATATACCATATCCCGTACGCATACCGCCAAGCCCATAAGCCTTAGAAAAAGTTCCAAGATAAATCACATTATCAAAGCGTTCAATCAGCTCTTTTGGAGTCACCTCTTTACTCTTTTGCTTAAAAGCAGCATACTCCATATATGCCCCATCAACAACGACTAAAGTATCACTATCTATCTTCTCTAAAAACTTCATCATTGTTGCAGTGTCAATTGCATCACCCGTTGGATTATTTGGTGTACAAAGAAAAATAATATCTGGATTTTCACTCTTATAAAGTGCATAAAATTCATCTAAATCATGCTCTTGTGAAGCTGTTCTAATAATCTCTGCTCCTACATGTTTTGCATAAATCTCATACATGGCAAAGGTAACACTATTGATAAGAATCTTAGAGTTTGAATCTGCTTTAGCATGCATCAAAAACTCAATCACTTGGTCACTTCCACTCCCTATGATTATATTTTCATCGCCAACTTCAAAACGCTTTGAGAGTCCACTCTTTAGCTTTGTCATACTATCATCAGGATACAAAGCCATATTTGCCACAATATCTACAACTGCTTTTTGTACCTTTGGTGAGCATCCTTTTGGATTCTCATTTGATGCAAGTTTCACTATATCTTTTGCTTCAATCCCAAACTCACGCACCACTAATTCTATAGGCTTTCCAGCTTCATAAGTGCTTATATTTTCTAGTTTTTTATTAAATTTCACGATTCGCCTTTTACATAAGATCCTAACCAAGTAACCTCATTGGTATGTTTTCTTAAAACTTTTTGTACCCTCTCTTCATCAATATGCCCATAAAAATCTATATAAAACCAATAATCAAAACCACCATCCTTATCTTTTGAGGGACGAGATTCTATCTTTGAAAGGTTTATCTTTTGTGCATCAAAATCTTGTAAGAAATGTACTAAAGCACCTGCTTCAACTGCATCTTGAAGTCGTACCAAAATAGAAGTTTTATCTTCACTGCTGATGCCATTTTTAAAGTCACTTAGTATGACAAATCGTGTAGCATTATCGGACTCATCCTCTATATTTTCAAATAGTGTGGGAACTCCATAGAGTTTTGCAGCGATATGCGAACATATTGCCGCAGCTTTTGAATCTTCAGCTGCTAAGATAGCTGCTTTCGCAGTAGATTCAACAGGAATAAGTTCTATGTTTGAGAAACCATGTTCACTCAAAAACTCTCTACATTGACCAAAACCCTTATCTTTTGAGTAAATTTTTGTTATCTCTTCTAAGTGCTGTGCTTTTGTCGCAAAAGCAACATGAATAGGCATATAGAGTTCTGCAACTATCTTTACTGATGATTTTGCAAGCAAATCAAGCGTTTCACCTACTATCCCATCGCGAGAGTTCTCAATAGGCACGACTCCAAACTTTGCGCGTTTAGACTCTAAGGTTTTAAAAACAGCTTCGATAGAATTCAAAGAGAGATACTCACTCATAGCTCCAAAACGACTCTCTGCCGCTTGATGAGTAAAACTTCCTTCAGGACCTAAATATGCAATACGCTCAGGGAGTTCAAGATTACGAGAAACTGCAAAAACTTCTAAGTAAATCGCTTCAATAGCACTTGCATTTAAAAGTCCTTTTTGTGCTTTACTCCTCTTTATCAAACGCTCAATAATCGCTTTTTCACGCTCAGGTCTATAGATTGCTCCACCTGTATCGTTTTTAATCTCTCCAACTCTCTCTACAACTTGCATTCTTTCATTTAAGAGTTCTAACATCTTATCATCTAGTCTATCTATAGCCGCTCTACAATCATCTAAAGTTTGCCAATCACTCTGCTCTTTCATAATCTCTCCCCTTACCCCAATAACTTTGCATTGAGAATATCTTGCATATTTTTATAAACAGCATCTGGTCGTAATGCTTCTTTTAAAAAAGGAACTATTTCCTCTTCACTTTTGTACTTACCGCTTGTTACAAAAATTGTCTGCATTCCAAGTTCTTTTGCACCACCTAAGTCACCCTTCACATCATCACTAATCATGCAAACATCTTTGTATGAAGCCTTAGAATTTTGTGCTTGAAGTAGAGCTAAAGCCTCCGAGTAAAAAGCAGTGCTTGGTTTACCTACCACTTCATAAGAACAACTCGTAGCGAACTCTAAAAGTTTTAATATTGCCCCCACACCTGGGTATCTTTTTGCATTTTTAGCATAGATTGAGGTTTCATGCATCCCCACTAACTCTGCACCTGAGAGTAAAAAGTCTATCATCTGCGCATACTCGTCAGCAGAAAAGTCCTCTTTAGTGGCAATAAGCACTGTTTTTGGAGTTTTATAATCTAAAATATATCCCATTTTTTCTAATGTATGTAAAAATTCAGGAGCACCATAAGCAGCGACACCCTCTTTTGAAACACGCGTATCAAGGAGCAATAAGGGGTCAATATATTTATCCCAACTAAAAGAGAATCCTATAGATTGTAAATAGTTATAAAATTCTTTTGATGCTTTTTTCGTGTTATTTGTAACTACCATATAAGGAATGTTTTGTATATTAAGTTCTTCTATAAACTCTCTACTTCCCTCTATTGGTGATTTGTCTGCATCACTAATAAGTGTCCCCTGCACATCTAAAAAATACAATTTATCTTCCTAATTCTCTAAAAACTCTTGCTCTAAGGCAATTAAATCTTCAAAACTTTCGCGTCTACGGATAAGTCTATCTTTTCCATTCTCTAGCGCCACTTCTGCACTTCTTCCACGCGTATTGTAGTTACTTCCCATACCAAAACCATAAGCACCGGTACTATGGACTACTACCAAATCATTATGATTTAACTCTGGTAACATATAATCTTTGGCGAAAAAGTCTCCACTCTCACAAACAGGACCAACAATATCTACAGGTCGCTCATCTGCAGTAGACTCTGTTATAGCCTCTATTTTGTGGTAGGCATTGTAAAGTGATGGGCGAAGCAGATCATTCATAGCGCCATCAATAACTACAAATTTTTTCGTACCATTTTGCTTCTCATAGAGGACCTTGCTTACAAAGTAACCCGCATTTGCAGTTAAGAAACGCCCTGGTTCACAGAGTATAGTTAAATCAAGTGCAGTAAGTGTCCCTAAAATGGCTTGTGCATAATCATAAGGTTTAATAGTTTTCTCATCATCATAAGTAATCCCTAAACCACCACCAATGTCAAAAAACTTTAATTCAATGTTGATACCTTCTAAAGAACGCACTAAATCAGCAACAATCTCTGCAGACTCACGAATAGGATTAAGTTCAGTAAGCTGAGACCCGATATGAAAATGGATGCCAACTGGATCTAAGAAGTCAGAATTATTCGCTCTAATATACATACGCTTTGCTGTTCCTAAATCAACACCAAATTTATTATCATGAAGACCTGTTGAGATGTAAGGGTGTGTTTTTGGATCTATGTTTGGATTTACACGAATGCTGATACGAGAAACTTTTCCAAGTTCTTTAGCAATCATCTCCACACGACCAAGTTCCGCTTCGCTCTCAACATTGATATATAAAATATCTCTCTCAATCGCTTCACGAATCTCATCATCACTCTTTCCAACACCAGAAAAAATGATTTTATATGCTGGAATACCTGCTAAAAATGCGCGTCTCACTTCACCAATAGAGACACAATCCGCCCCACTTCCCATCTTCGCAAAATGTTTAACAACACTAAGATTTGAGTTTGCTTTTACTGCATAAGCAATAATAGACTTACGCCCACGAAATGCCTCTTTTAACTCTTTATACTGAGCAGCCATATAATCAAAGTCATAAACATAAAGGGGAGTTTTATATTTTTGTGTAAGTTCTTTAAAATCAATCATAAAAATTCCAAATTCTTTTTTAAGTGATTTTATCTAAAATGTGCTTATGTTTTAATTTAAGTCGGATCTCTATGTCTATAAAGCTGTTGTATTGCAGCAAACAGAAGAATCAAGATAGGAGTAATAATCCCTATTTCACTTGGTATTGTCTTGTTTGTTGAGAGTTCTATGAGCATAAATAAAATCCCCCAAATAAGTAGTGATGCTAAAATTGCCCCAAAACTAAAGAGAGAGACATTCAAAAAGCGTACACTCATTGGCACAAAGAAAAAGATAATTACTATTAGACAAGGAACATACAAAGGGTAAATAAATATTTTATAGAGTGCTCCTCTAATATTGCTCGTATTTATATTTTGTGCATCAAGGAGCATCATCGCCTCAAAGGCTTCACTTATAGTAAAGTTTACTTTTCCTTCATAGACTTGATCTAAAATCTTTGGACGGAAACCTTTGAGTATCTTCAAATCTTTTGACTTGGCTACTTCCATCCCTTTTGAGGAGAAGGTTAAATCATCTGGTTTTTTAATAATATCGGCTTGCTTTATATGCCAATACCCCTCTCTATAGGATGCAGATGAAGCGATTAGAACCTCCTTTAAAGAGTTATCTTTCACACTAAAAACACGGATATCCTCTGCTCTTTCTTGAAGGGGTAACATTTTTGAGAAGTATACATACTGTCCTTTATAGATAAAAAAAAGATCTCGTGAAGGATTAAGATACTGCGCATGGTTGCGAATATTTGCTGAAAATTCTGCTCCACGAGCAAAACTAGACCATGAGTGAAGAGAGATAAAAACTGCAATAACAGCCATTGAAACGACAACAAAAGGCTTTAAAATATCAATCCGAGAGTAGCCTAAAGAGAAAAAGGAGACTAAGGCATTCGAGCGTATAAGATAGATTTTTGTACTTATCATTGCAAAAACAAGTGCAAGAGGGAGTAACATATCTATCGCAAAAAAAGATTTATAAACAAGATAAATTAAAATAAGATTGGCAGAGGTGGAGAGCGCTGCAGCATTACTCATATAGTCAAAGCCGACCATAAACATCACAAGTGCTGCTAAAATGATAAAAAAGTATTTTAAGTAGTGATATGCAATATATTTAAAGGCTAACACTTATTTTATCTTTTGACTAAATTTTTTTTTGCATACTTTGAACTTGTATTTTCCATACTGTTGGTGAGTAGATACTCAACTGCATCAGCAGTAGAAGAGAGAAACTCTTCTAGATGTTCTTGTTGTTCCTCTGAAAAAGCACCTAATACATAAGAGGAGACTTCTCCTTTATGTTCAGGTTTACCGATTCCCATTCTCACACGAATATACTCTTTACCTATTTTAGAGTCTATGGATTTAAGTCCATTATGACCACCATGACCGCCCCCCTGTTTAAAACGCAAAGAGCCAAAAGGCAGATCTAAATCATCATGTATTACAACAACATCTTCTATTTTGTAGAAGTTTTTTACTTTAATAACACTCTCACCTGAAAGATTCATAAAAGTTTGTGGTTTTAATAAAAAATGATTTTGAAATTTATAACATTGACCTAAAAAGGAGTTTGAAGAGACATCGTTTGCACTCAAACGACTAATAAGTTTATCAACTACCATAAAACCGATGTTATGGCGTGTTGATGCATACTCGGAACCAGGATTTCCTAGTCCGACTATGAGCATAATTATTTCGCTTTGATGATACTTAATACTGATACACGATCAGAATCTGTGAAAGTTACATTTTCGATTGTTGCTAAATCACGAACAAGTCTAGAGTCACCTACATCCATAGGAGTAACATCTACAACAACGCTATTTGGAACATTTTCAATAGCTGCTTTCACGCGTAAACGAGTTTTTGCAAGGTGAACAAGACCTTTGTTTTTAAGACCGAGAGCCTCACCCTCTGGAACTACTGGTATATGGTAGTGTGAAACTACACCAGGTTGTGCTACCATTAAATCAACATGTAAAAGATTTCCTGTTACAGCATGTGACTCATACCCTTGAACTACTACACTCATCTCTTTACCAGCAACATTTACTGGGAATGCTAAAGTCTCTTTATTACGAACTGTACGGATATACTCATTCATTTTGAATGCAGCATTAATGTTTTCTAAACCTTTTCCGTAAATGTTTGCAATTAGATAACCATCTCGGCGTAGTGCACTTGTAGCACCTTTACCAGTACTCTCTCTAACGATACCTTCTAACATATAAATTCCTTGTGTTTTAAAAATGGTTGCAATTATACTCTAATTATATTAATATCTACTTTAAATCAAAGATTTCATCTTCTGAAAAATCACTTTGTGTACTGTTTGGTGCATCTGCACTCGCTTGACCACTACTAAGACCACCAATTTTAAGTTTAAGATCAGATGCACTCGTTGCATTTTTCAGTGCCTGTTCAAGAGAGATAACACCATCTTGATATAAATCTAAAATAGACTGATCAAAACTTTGAGACCTATAGTGCTCTTTTCCAGCCTCTATTGCATCACGAATCTCATAATCTCGATTTTCCATAATCAGCTTTTCAATGGTTGGTGTTTTTACCAAAATCTCCATAGCAGCACGACGCCCACCATCTACTGTTGGTACAAGTCTTTGTGAGATTACACCTTGAAGGACTCCTGAAACAGAGAGTCTTACACGATTTTGCTCTTCTGGTGGAAACTGACCGATAATACGGTTAATTGTCTCTTTTGCATCAATGGTATGTAGGGTTGAAAATACTAAGTGTCCTGTATCTGCTGCATGAAGTGCAAGGTTTATCGTCTCTTTATCACGCATCTCCCCAACCAAAATTATATCTGGATCTTCACGAAGGGCAGCGCGCAAGGCATTACCAAAGGAGTTTGTATCTTGTCCAACCGAACGCTGATTGATAATACATCCTCTATCTTTATGCACAAATTCAATAGGATCTTCAATAGTAATAATATGCTGTTTTTTATTGAGGTTTATCTCATTTATTAAAGCTGCAAGTGTTGTAGATTTACCAGAACCTGTTACCCCAGTTACCAAAATCAGACCACGATCTTTTTTCGTAAAATCTTTAATAACATCAGGAAGATGCAACTCATCAAATGATGGAATTTTTACAGGAATAACACGAAATACTGCAGAAACACCATCCATCTGAAAGAAGATATTCACACGAAAACGGTTGTTTTCATCAAAAGGGTAAACTAAGTCTAGCTCTTTTTGCTCTACAAACTC
>JALSUU010000280.1 GCA_027071075.1 Sulfurimonas sp.
CTCATAGAGCTTAAAAAAGCAACAACTTTTGATATAGCAAGAAGAATATCTTTAGATAAAAATCTTATAAATATTATGCAAAAAAAAGAGTATGAAAAGTTTTATGATGATTCTATTTTTAAAATTGCAAAAAAATTCAAATCTTTTAAAAATGTTGCACTCCATATAGTTGATCAAAATGGCATAAACCGTTATCTCTCTTGGACAAAAAAATCTATTGGTAAAAATATTATTTCTGTCCGAAAAGATTTGCAAAAACTCTATCTTAATCCTCACTCTATGAGTGCCATTAGTGTTGGAAAATTTGATATGACATTTAAAGGAACAGTGCCTATGTATGATGCAAGTCATACTTTTTTAGGTGTCATTGAAGTTATCACACACTTCAACTCGATTTCAAAATATCTCGCAAAAGATAGCATTTACACTACGCTTGTTATTGATAAAAGATTTACAAAACAGCTTGTGTATCCATTTTCTGATAGATTTATAGATGGATACAATATCTCAACACTACATCTACATAAAGATGTAGAGCACTTTTTAAACACACAAGGTCTCCCAGCACTTATCAAAGATAAAACTTCAGAGTATTTACAAACCTCTTTTTTCAAGAGCGGTTATTTTACAACTAAGGTAGATGTTTTAGGGGTAGATAATGAAGTTATTGGATATTATCTCATTTTTATTCAAGATACTGAGGGTTTACACTTTAAGGTGCTTTTACTACGAAGTATTACTACTCTTTTAGGTATTCTTTTTATAATAACATCTTTTCTTGGATTTGAAGCCATTCGAAAAAATAGAAAGCTTATAAACTCTCTGCATGAGAGAGTAGAAGAGGAGACCCAAAAGAGTCTTAATCTTGTCTATTATGATAATCTTACAGAGTGTTATAAAAAGGAGAAATTTTTAGCAGATAGAGAGCTCTACAGAGATAAAGAGTTAGTAATGCTCAACATTAAAAACTTTAACCAAGTAAATGCAACTTATGGCTTTAGTATTGGGGATGAAGTACTCAAAATCACAGCCTCAAGAGTGTACTCTATTTTAGAGCAAAATATTTATAGAATTGACTCTGATGAGTTTGTGTTTGTAAGTGATGCAGTAGAGCAAGATATTGAAAAAATTCGGCAATATTTTAGAAATACCTCCCTGCATATCTCGCGTGATAATATTAACATTAGAGTATCCTTTAGTTTTTCAGTTGTTCATGGTGGGGAGAGTGATGCACTAAGAAAACTCACTATAGCGCTTAAACAAGCAAAAAAAGAGCCTTATAAATCTTATGTGTATTACCACTCTGTTGAAGTGAATGATGATTTTATTCGCTTTAACAGTTATCTCTATGATGCAATCTACTCAGAACAAGGCTCACGGCTTGTTCCCTATTTTCAAGGTATCAGAGACAATAAAAGTAAAAAGATTATAAAGTATGAATCACTTGCAAGGCTTGAGGTAAATGGGGAGATTTATTCACCCTATTACTTTATAGATATAGCAAAAAATAGTGGATTTTTATTTGAGATAACAAAAATAATGATAGATAAAACCTTTGCCTTTTTATCTACACAAGCAGAGGAGATTACTATCTCCATAAATATTACAGAGGATGACCTTTTAAGTAAACAACTCAAAGAGTATCTGCTCTCAAAGTTAGCATTTTATCATATTGATGCACAAAGAGTTGTCTTGGAAATTTTAGAGGGTGTAAGCTCTGGTGGAGCAAATAGTAGTATTATTCAACTTAAAGAGCTTAAGGAGTTAGGTTTTAAACTTGCCATAGATGACTTTGGAGTAGAGTACTCAAACTTTGAACGCATCAATGAGCTTGAAGTAGATTTCATTAAAATAGATGGAAAATATATTAAAAATCTTGATACAAATCCTAAAAGCTATAAAATTGCAAAAGCGATTACAGAGTTTGCCTCTTCTATGGATATAAAAGTGATTGCAGAGTTTGTGGAGAATGGAGCAATTCAGGAAATTGTTGAAGAGATAGGGATAGATTTTTCACAAGGGTACCACTTCTCCATACCATCCAAAACGATATGAGAAGCAAGAGTGCTCCTTTTCAAGACAAGCTAACTTTGAGTGTGTTAGCGAATGGCACAGGTCTTAGCTCTTCTAATAGACTTTTTACAGTAAACAAAAACATTATAGAAAATAGTATATAATACTGTTCTAAATAATTATGTAGGAAAACAGTATGTTTATAAACAGAATTAAAGAACTTACTTCTCTAGAAGAAGAGTATAAAAAAAGTAGTAGTAGTTTCAGTGTTGTATATGGACGACGAAGAGTTGGTAAAACTGCACTTATCTCTGAGTTTATAAAAAACAAACCACATATTTACCTCTATATGACTCTGAGTGATCTGCCTTCTCAACTTGAAAGTTTTACGCAAGAGATAAGAGAGTATGTAGATCCAAATGTAGCAAAACATCTGCACTTTGAGAGTTTTGAAGAGGCTATAGCGTTTTTGCCTACACTTAATATGAAAAAAAAGCTTGTGTTCGTAATAGATGAGTACCAGTATCTTACTCAAAAAGATAAGGCTTTCTCCTCAAAACTGCAAAAAGTGTGGGATACTTCACTGCAAAACTCAAATATATATCTTATCTTATGTGGTTCTGTTCTCTCAATGATGCAGAGTGAAGTTTTGAGTTATAATGCTCCTTTATATGGAAGAAGAACGACTCAGTTTCACATAAAAGCTATCAAGTTTAAGCATATTAAAGAGTTTGTACCAACAATTAATAAGCTTGATATGATGTTTGTTTACAGCTCCTTTGGAACAATTCCAAAGTATCTTAATGAGTATGATGCAACCCTTACATTTATGCAAAATATTGAGAAAAAAATACTTAATAAAAATAGTTATCTCTATAGTGAGGGAAATTTTTTACTCAAAGATGAGATTAATGATAGTGCAAGTTATTTTAGTATTTTAAAATCTATCTCAAATGGAAATAGAAAAATAGGGAAAATAGCCTCTAGTTTAGAGGTAAACTCTTCGTATCTGAGTAAGTATATGCTCAAGCTTATAGAATTAGAGATAGTTGAAAAAGAGATACCTGTTACAGAGAAAAATCCACATAAAAGTAAATTTGGTCAATACAAGATCAAAGATAAGTTTTTAAATTTTTGGTTTTACTATGTTTACAAAAACTATAACTATCTCGAGATAGAGCAGACTCAAGCGGTTTTAGAAGAGATAGAGTTAAATTTTAATGATAGATTTGTCTCTTTTGCTTTTGAAGATTATGTAATGGATGATTTGATAGAAAATCCTAAAAAGTATATTAGTTTTGTTCCGACTAAAATAGGTCGTTGGTGGAACAATAAAGAGGAGATTGATATAGTCGCTTTTGATGAAAAAAATATCGCATTTATAGAGTGTAAATGGCAAGAGAGTGTAAAAAGAGAAGCCGTTAAAAATAAACTTATTCAAAAAACTGAAGCTTTAATAGAGGGGAGGGAAGCTGAGTATCTTGTTTTTACAAAAGAGGATTATTTGGGTAAAAGAGAATAAAAATTAAGAGATATTAAGATAGACTTATAAAATATTTTTCAAGATAAGAGTGATAACAAATGCTAGATATATTTAAACAAGAGCAAAAGAGAAAAGTTCCTTACATTATGTTTTGATGTTTGACAAATATGGTGCCTACTTAGAGGTCTGTGATGCAAAGATGAAAGCTCTTAAAGATATAGACTTTAGAGTTTATAATGGTATTGAGAGGGAAATTTTACAATCAATACAGCAGAGTAAAGAGGAGGAGTTTTTTCAGATAAACTGGGATGATGAGGGCTCAAATCTCTATCTCAAAAAGTACCCTCGACTTTTAGAACTTTTAAGGCAATACAACAAGCTTGTTGATAAAAACAATACTCCTATAACTTTTACTTCGACAGTGACTTCAGCTATATTAAAAGTTATAAAAAAAGATGATAAACTGCTAGTATTTTCTCAGGTAATGGGTCAAGATGCGTTTGAATTTTTAACTCCCAACTATGTTTTAGTTCAAAATGAGATACATCAGGTGCATAATGTCGGTGATAATTTTGAAAAACTCAAAAGTTTTGATACGACTGTTACAGAGGATAAGCTAGAAGAGCTTTTAACCATTTTGGTTACTTACTTTGAAAATATTGATATACAATATGAAAATTATCTTGTAGAGTTTAAAGATGAAAAGAGAGTTATAAAACCAGCTGTTATATTTGAGAAGATAACTGCTGATAATGAGCTAGTTTTACGAACATCAGCAACTGTTGGTAATCTTTCTCCTGAATTTTTTAACGATTTTAATATCTCTAAAATTGTTCTCATAAATGCTATAGAATCAACAATCTCCATCTATGAGTGTGATTTTAGTGATGTATTTGAGATATATGGAACTATCTTTAGTAAACTCAATGCTTTAAAAAGAGCTATTAAAACAGCAACTTTTAGTGAAGAGGATGGACTCTTTGTCATCGAAGAGGAGTTAAGTCGTGAGTTTATCCTTAAAAACCTTCAATCTATTCTTGGTAAAGCAGAGCTTTTCGGAAGTGAAAAGTTAAAATCATACAAATACAACACCACAAAACCAACTCTAAATGTATCTTTTAAAGAGAAGATAGATTTTCTTGATAGTGGGGATGTAAGTGTAAGTATCGGTGAAGAGAGTTTCAGTGTTTTTGATATGATAAATCTCTACAAA
>JALSUU010000281.1 GCA_027071075.1 Sulfurimonas sp.
TATGTTGCAGAGGCGAGTGGGGCATGTTTCTTTATGGTGAAAAATGGAGAGTTAATTACACCACCAAATGATAACTCACTTGCATCAATTACGCAAAAAATGGTTATAGAATTAGCAGGAGATATGGGCATCCCCGTAACGCGAAGACGCATTACTCGTGAAGAAGTATATGTGGCAGATGAAGCATTTTTAACAGGAACAGCAGCTGAGATTACTCCTATTGCAAATGTTGATGCAAGAGTTATTGGGCATGGTAGTCGTGGAGAGATAACTGAAAAGATTCAGAGTATATACTTTGACATAGTGTTTGGTAGAAATGCAAAATATGAGCACTACCTTACATATATAGATTAAGAAAAATTAGATGCAGGAAAACATAAAAATGGCAGCAGATATGAATGACTATTTCAATAAAAAAAAGAGCGAGGGTGGGGGATATAAAAAATCTTCTAACTCTTCAGGCGGAGGTCCAAAAGGTCCTCAAATGCCAAATATCGACTTCAATATGGGTGGAAAAGCTGGAATTGTTTACTTTCTTATAGCAGTAGTGGTGATGCTTGTTTTAGCAAAACCTTTTACTATTATTCAAGAGGGTGAGCGAGGAATTTTAAGTACAAATGGTAAGTATCAAGATCAAGCACTTCTTCCTGGTTTACACTTCATAATTCCCGTGATTCAAAAGGTATATGTTGTAGATACAAAAGTGCGTATCATAAACTATGCATCACATATTGAGGCAAGTACTATAGCTTCAGGAATTGTAGCGAAAAAAGCGATAACTGTTCTCGATAAGAGAGGGCTTCCCGTTTCCATAGAACTTACAGTGCAGTATAGACTTAACTCACAGTTTGCAGCACAAACTATCTCTAACTGGGGATTTAGCTGGGAAGATAAGATTATAAATCCTGTTGTTCGTGATGTCGTTCGTAATGTTGTTGGTAAGTATGATGCAGAACTACTTCCTATGAAACGCGATACTATTGCTGCAGAGATAGAAGAGGGACTGCGTACAAATATCGCAAGTCTGAAAAACTCTCCTGCAATTTTACAATCTGTACAACTTCGTGATATCCTCTTACCTCAAAAGGTAAAAGATCAGATAGAGCGTGTACAAATTGCAAAACAAGAGGTACAAAAAGCAGAACAAGAGGTGCAGCGTGCAAAACAAGATGCATTGAAAAAAGCAGCAGAGGCACAGGGTGTAGCACAACAGGCTCGTATTGAGGCACAAGGAAAAGCGGATGCTATCTCTATAAATGCAAATGCACAGGCAAAAGCAAACCTCTTAATAGCAAAATCATTAACACAACCACTTTTACAACTTGAGCAAATTAAGGTACAAGGCAAGTTTAACGAAGCTCTTCGAGTAAACACTAATGCAAAAATCTTCTTAACACCTGGTGGATCTACTCCAAATATCTGGGTAGATACAAAAGATGTTAGAAAAAGAACTACGGCTAAATAATGATACAAGAAGCTTTAAATAGAGTAGATTGGGAGAAGTCAGAACTTCTTCCTGTTATTGTTCAAGAGGTGAGTACAAATGAAGTTTTGATGATGGCTTATATGAATAAAGAAGCATTAGAACTCTCACTTAGCACAAAAATAGCACACTACTTTTCTCGTTCAAAACAGCGTATCTGGAAAAAGGGTGAGAGTAGTGGACATATTCAAACTATTCACTCCTTTAACATTGATTGTGATAATGATACACTGCTTATAAAAGTAGAGCAAGAGGGTGTGGCATGCCATACTGGTCGTAAATCTTGTTTCTTTACAGAGTTAGAGTCAGGTGAGAGCAATAGTGATGTTGAGGTAAGTTCTGAGGCTCTTTATGGAGTTATAGATACACTCTATCATACCATTCAAGAGCGTAAACTTGCAGATCCAACTACTTCTTGGACGGCAAAACTGATGAGCAAGGGTGAAAATACTATACTGAAAAAAGTAGTAGAAGAATCTGGTGAGTTTTGTTTCGCATATAAAGATGATGATGAAAGTGAGATGATTTATGAGGCTGCTGATTTGACATACCATATGTTAGTGGCATTGGCTGTAAAAAATATCTCCCCTGATAGAATTACACAAGAGTTAGCGCGTCGTTTTGACATGAGTGGTATAGCCGAAAAGAACTCTAGGAAAGATTAGTGAAGGCAAAAGTAACTGCTTTTATAGATGGACTCATCCCCTTTGACTACCTTCTATTTGGGAGTTCTTTTCTTCTTTTTATTTTCCTTATCATTCTTGGTATTATTTTAAGGAGAAAGCTTTTTTTAGCGATTGTTTTTATACTTCTCGCTTTTTCTATCTTACTTCTAGGTCCAACACTTGGCTATGTAAAACTTCATGAGTATCTTTTTAAAAATAGTGTTACACTTACAAGCCAAAAAAAATTAACATTTTCAGAGGCAGTTATTGTCAAAGGTACTTTGACAAATGAGTCGAAAAAAAGATTTAAAGAGTGTATAATAACAGCAAGTGCTTACGCAGTTACTTCTAACAAATACAAAAACTACCTCAAAAAATTAAAACCATTTCAGAAAATGTCGATAATTGAAGAGAATATAGGAGTATCAGAGAGTCGAGATTTTAAAATAATTGTCGAACCTTTTAGATATTCAAAAGATTATAATATTTCTCTCGGAGCAGATTGCAGATGACACTTTTTAACTATTGGCACTATATTGTTTTGAGTATAGTCTTTATTCTTTTTATTCTTGGAATTGTAAGTGCATTTAAACAAGAGTCTATGAAGATAAAACTAGGAATGCTTCTGAGTGTTACTGTTGTCACACTCTTTTTAGCTATTTTCTCTGTTATAGTGGTAGATAAGTACACAAAAGTGGTAAAACTCTATAAGATGAAAAATAAGCGTCTCTTGAGTACTGAACAGATTATATATACAGGCATCGTTAAAAATGAGGGAAATCATAAGATAGGAAAGGTAACTTTCGAGATTAAACTTGTAAATAAGGGTCATGCGACAGGAAATGTAAAGGGTGGAAATTTTTACAAATCAAGTGGATTTATGGACTTTTTTACAGGTGGTTATAACTTAAACTTTAAGCCGCAGTCTATCACAAAAGAGTTTGTCGTAGCGAGAAACTTGGGACCTGGAAAGGCAAAAAGCTTTCGGGTATATTTTCGCTATCCACCATACTTTCGTAGTACTGCACAGTTTGCAAAAGTGTGGGGGCATTAGAACTTTCAAAGAAGAACTTTTAGTATTTCAGTCCTATCTTTTTGAGTGCGCTATTTATATTTTTAATCTGCATATTTTTATTTCTACACCATTGAGGTGCTAAGAGTGAGTCATCATCTATACCTGCTGTTACTCTTTGGACTGTAACATTTGTGGGTTTCATCTCTAGTGATTTCACTAGCACATCAAGGTACTCTTCTTCTGTTATGGGAGTGAACTCTCCTCTCGTAAATTCATTTGCTAAAGCTGTCCTTTTTACAACATACAGAGGATGATACTTTACTGAGTCTATACCCCACTCATAGGCAGCACGAGAGGTCTCTAGCATCATCTCTTGTGTTTCGTTTGCTAAACCAAAAATAAGGTGTCCACAGACATTTATACCCGCTTCTTTAGACTTTAAAATCCACTCTTTTACATTCGCGCTATCATGCCCACGATTTATCTTCTCTAAGGTTGCATCGTAGACAGACTGTATGCCAAACTCTAGCCAAATCTCAGACTCTTTTGCCAAAGTTGCAAGGTATTCAAGCGTCTCTTCTGTTATGCTATCTGAACGCGTCCCTATGCTTAATCCTACTACATTCTCAAAAGAGAGAGCTTTTTCATAGAGAGCTTTAAGTGTTTCAAAGGGTGCATAAGTATTTGTAAAAGATTGGAAGTAGACAAGAAATTTTTTGGCTCCATACTCTTTTGCTTGGCGTTTTGAGATTGCATCAAACTGTTGCTCAAGTTGTAGAAGTTGCTTCTCTAAAAAAGGGTTCTCTTTTGAGTCCAAGTTTAAGTGGAAACCTTTGAGCTCTTGGACTGCATCCGTTGATGCAGAGAAGGAGTCATTTTCACAAAAAGTACAACCCCCTTTTGCAACTGTTCCGTCAATATTTGGACAGGTAAACCCTGAGATATTGATACCAACCTTGTAGACTTTTACACCAAACTTCTCTTTAAGATAGCCACCGTATGTATATACTTGTTTCATTAAACTATATATTTACCTGTGAAACAAGCTGTACAGTACTTCTCTTCATCTTTGTTTGCATTGACACTTCTCAGGAGTGATTCTTCATTTAGGTATGCTAAAGAGTCTGCTTCGATATAGTCACATATCTCTTGATTGGACATTCTTGATGCGATTAAATGCTCTTTATCTGGAGTGTCTACACCATAGTAACAAGGATCTGTTGTTGGAGGAGAAGAGACACGCATATGCACTTCACTTGCGCCTGCTTCTTTAAGCATACGGATGATGCGTCTTGATGTTGTCCCACGAACAATAGAGTCATCGACAACGATAACACGCTTTCCTTTGATGATATCTGTCATAGGTGAGAGTTTCATCTTTACTTTCAAGTCACGCATCTCTTGGGTAGGCTCAATAAAAGTACGACCAATATAGTGGTTTCTCATGATACCCATCTCATACGGTATGCCACTCTCTTGCGCATAGCCAATAGCAGATGGAACACCACCATCAGGAACAGGAATCACCATATCTGCTTCAATAGGATTGACTTTTGCTAACTCTTTTCCCATATTTTTGCGTGTTTGATAGACAGATTGACCAAAAACAGAGGAGTCAGGACGCGCAAAATAGACATATTCAAAGATACAGTGTTTTGGTGTAACTTTCTCAAGAATCTGCATACTGATAGGCTCTTTCCCCTCTTCAAAGATAAGGAGTTCTCCCGGTTCTACATCACGCACAAATGTAGCACCAACTAAATCAAAGGCACAGGTTTCACTTGCGACTATATAGCCACCGTTAGGGAGTTTTCCAAGTGAAAGAGGGCGAAAACCAAATCTATCTCGCATAGCAAACATCTTTGTACGGCTTAAAAAAACAAGAGAGAAAGCACCCTCTATTCTTCCAACTGCATCGATAATTCTATCGAGGAGTTTATCTTTTGAACTTTTAGCGATAAGGTGAATGAGGTTCTCTGTATCCATAAAGGTTTGAAAGATAGCCCCTTTCTCTATGAGCTTGTTACGCACTTCATCAGCATTTGTAAAGTTCCCGTTATGAACTATTGCCATCTCACCTAAGTCATAACGAGCAAAGACGGGTTGTGCATCAAGGATAGAGTCATCTCCAGCAGTTGAGTATCTTGTATGCCCTATGGCTACAGATCCACTGAGTGTTGCAAGTTTTTCTTCATTAAAAACACGCATAACAAGACCTCGGTCTTTTATAGTGTGTAGCTTTTTGCCATCTGATGAAGAGATACCAGCAGCTTCTTGACCACGATGTTGTAGAGAGTGAAGAGAGAAGTAAGCGAGTTTAGACGCCTCTTCATGACCAAAAATTCCAACAACAGCACATTTTTCATTCATATTTTCGCGCAAAACCTATCCTTAGTAAATATTAATGTAATTATACTCAAAATATATATAATTAAAATGAAGTGAGTAAAAATTAGTTTTGAAGTTTTATATTTAGCTATTAATATGTCTTGGAACTAAAATTGCTAGAAATTCTAAAATATCCCAAAAAGGTAGAATGTATGGATATCGTACTGCGTAATAATCTCATTCTTATCACTACAGGATTTGAGACTTTAAATACAAACTGGATGAAAGATTTTTTAAATCATCACTCTCGTGGAATGCTCTTTTTACCAAAGGCAGTTTTAGTTTTTAGAAATGAAAGTTTAACAGATGTGCGTGAAGAGTTTTTATACCAACTCAGTGAACACCATGCAAAAACCCATGATTTTAACCATGAGTTTTTTCTTAGAAGTATGCTCAAGTTTGGTACGCAACCTATTAAGATAGAGTTAGAAAGACTGCAAGAGCCTGAATCTATCAAAGTAAATCTCTATGCCTATGATAAAAATACGGTTCTTATCTCCTTAGATGAGCCAAACTCATGGGTTTTAAACTATATGCGTTCTCAGCTTGAAGTTTATGTTGAGCGGGGGACTGATCTCTCTCTTGTGATAGATGTTTCTGATTTTAAGGCAAAGGCAAGGCTAGAGCGTGCTCTGAATAAACGGCATATTTTACATTATGAGATTCAGTATACTTATGATAATCACTTTATGTCGAAGTTGTATGCGGATTTTGCGAACTTCAGTTTTGGTGATCTCTGTAAGGCTCAAAATGATGAAAATACACTCTACTATACTGTTTTAGAATGTCCGATAGGAGCAAGTCAAGATGCACTGAAGAAGTCTTATAAAAAGTTAACGAAAGTGTATCATCCAGATAAGATTATTCATGAGACACCACACATGGTAGAGCACTATACACAGAAGTTTCAGCTTCTGCAAGAGGCATATACAGCGCTGAGGGTAGTTAGTTAATTAAGTTCTCTATAAGTTCATTTTTAGAACTGTTTTTTAAGAGTGCATGAAAATCTTCTACACTATACAGAGCAAGATTTGCCCCTTGCATCTGTATTAGCTCTTTAGAGAAGCCACGCTTTGAGAAAAAGATGATTTGATTCGGGATTATCTCTAATTTTTCACATTTCTCTTTGAGTTTGTGGAGCTCTTTTTTATTTATTTTATGATTTTTCCATTTGCACTCACCAACATATATTTTCTCTTTAGCGGTTATAGTAAGAATATCTATCTCAATATTCGCATCCCAGTAACTCCCTGAACTTATTATTTGCGCTTCTCGAAGATTATAGTTAAGAAGCACCTCACTTAACTCTTCAAAGACGAGGCTTGTGTAACTACTCAGTTTTGTCTCAAGGTTTGAGAAAAGTTGCGTATACTCTTTGTTTTTTATATTTTTTATCTCAGGAGCTATAAAATAGAACCAGAAGCGTACAAAAGGGTGTGTGAAGAGAACCTTATGTGAGATTCTATGACGGGCATCTTTTCTTTTGAGTTTTGCATTTGGATTTTTCTCACGGGGGTGTTGCTCTCTTGAGTACTCCATCTGAATGAGTCCTACCTCTTGTAAAAACTGTAGTGCAGAACCGCCATTTCCATTGTTTAATCCAGCTCTTTTAAAGGCTGAAAATATTCTTCTATCTCCAACAGCAAGTGCTTGAAGAAGTCGTCTGTTTGTAGGTTCATTGAGAGTAAATTCTTGCAGTTTTGCGTTAAGAAGTTCAAAATTTTCTAATATAAGAGACTCCACAAGCTCTTTTATTGGTTTGGATGTATCTATATCCCAACCAAGTCCACCAAATACGGCAAAGTATGAGATTTGTAACTCCATATCATCTGGATAATTTCTAAAATAAAAGGAGCGAAACTGCTCTAGTAGTTTTAGGTTTGTCATTACGATGCACCAACTTTAAAAAGAATAACTTTTATAGTTTTTATTAAAATCACAAAGTCACCCCAAAGAGACCAGTTCTGTATATACCAGCTATCTAGTTGTACCCTGTTTTTAAAGCTTAACTCATTTCTACCGCTTACCTGCCATAGTCCTGTGATGCCTGGTTTAACTTTTAAGATAATTTGCTCATACTCTTTACCAATTTTTTTCTTTTCACTTAACATATAGGGGCGGGGGCCTATAAGATTCATCTTTCCTTGGAGGATATTATAAAACTGTGGAAACTCATCAAGAGAGGTTTTTCTTAAAAAAGAACCCACTCTTGTAATCCGGGGATCATTTTGGTATTTGTGGTATTTGGAATAATAACTTACTTCTTTAGGGTTTTGTTGCAAATACTCCTCTAATAGCGCATCACTACCACCTGCATACATAGTCCGATATTTATAGCAACTAAAGGGTTTTGCATTTTTGCCAAGTCTCTTTTGTTTAAAAATCACAGAGCCAGAAGAGTCAAGTTTGATAGCAAGTGATATAAAGAGGTGAAGAAAGAGCGCAAAGGGAAAGATAAATATTGTTATTATTTTCTCAAAAAAGTACTTTATAAAGATGTTTTTGTAGTTGAGAAGTCTATTTTCTATGTGTATAGCTGAGAGTCTAATGTTTGAATAGTCCATGATAGTCGCATGCGAAAAATCAAGATGATTCATATAGGGAACCACATAGATATCTTTCGTTGTTTGCGCATACTCTAGTATAATCTTTGGGAGTTCCTGCATGTCAAAACTCTTGGAGTTAATAATTACCATATCATAGTTTTCGTTACTATTTTTAAATCCAAAATACCAGTTATCTTCCATCTCTTCTGAGATATATTGCTCTGCTTCATCCTTAGCAACAACATGGATTTTTAGTTTAAAAAAATCAAATTTAAAGAGTATCTTTTTAAAAATTCTTTTAAAAAATGGGAGTACAAAGAGAGCAAGTAAAAAAAAGAGAATAATAAAGGTACGGGAGTACTCATCTGACATTTTAGTAAGTGTTAAAACAGTAAATACAGCTAAAAAAGAGAAAAAAAGTGATTTATAAATGCGTTTAAGATCACCCCAAAAGTCATGTCGAACAAAATATATTTTTTCTAAGATAAGTGTAAAAGTTGATAAAATTACAATCCAATAGTATTTAGAAATTTCACTCATATTAAAAAGGGGCAAGTAGTCGTTAAAATAGTTAGACCGGATAGTGAGTGCAAGTTGCAGAGATAAAAAAAGTGCAAATATATCTATGAGAACTAGAGCTAAAAAAAGTATATACTGAGATGCATTAAATTTATCTGTCTTCATGAAGAAGATTATACTTTAATATAGTCTTATTTTCTATTAATCCAACCATATTTATTAAAAAATGTAACTGCTGATTTTATGTGCCACAGTAAAAGTTTGATATTTTTAGAGGAACCTTCTCTATGTTCATGGTAGATTTTATAGTGGGGGTTAATCACTGTCTTTCCAAACTGTTTCGCACGCAAAAAGATATCTACATCTTCCATATACATAAAAAAGTTTTCATCAAAACCCTTAAGTTGAGCATATACTTCACTTTGAAAAAGAAAAAAACAACCATGAGCAAAAGGTATCTCTTCAATCTCTTTAAAAGTATGATTGGTATAAGAATCTTCTGCTACAAATTTATTAAATATGCCTTTTATATTGAGACGGCGTTTGAGCAAAGTGAGAGGTGAGGGGATATTGCGTATGGTATGTTGCTTCGTCCCATCTGTATTTAAAACTTCAGGAACTGCCAATGCGATATCTTTGTTCTGGAGCATCCACGCTAACATTTGTCTGATTTCTATTGAATTAAAGTAGATATCAGGATTTAGGATTAGGTTTAAATCAGAACTCTTAGAAAAGCTTGCAAATGCTAGATTATGTCCGCTACCAAAGCCCATATTTTTATTTGTGTGAAGATAGCGTGTGTTTTTAAATGAGTTACAAAATTTTTGTAAATTGTTCTTTGGTGAATTATCTACAATAATAAGCTCTTTCTCATAAGGGATATTTAAAAAACTCTCTATAGCCTTCTGTAGAGTCTCCCTATTTTCATTGTAGATAACGATGCTAGCATTGATTTGCATTATATATTTACCAAAAGCCCTATATTTCGTATAATTCCATGTTTAAAGAGTTTATACTTCAGTATAATAGCTCTTTTTTTTAGAAAAGATTTTGAATTGAGATTTATAAAATCTTGAAGCATTTGGACGGTTTGTTTGTCAAGATTTTTTTTATAAGTTTCTAAAAAGAGGGAAGCCTGTACGATATTTTTTTGAAAAATATTTTTTTTGAAAAATCTCTGTAAAATATAGCGAGGAGTAAAGCCTTCTGCTCCAATAGTATTGTTTGTATGTTGTCTGTAGAGAATTGTTGCATCATATAGTGGGATAACTTTGCCAAACTGACTCGCCACTAAAGCTAACCACCAATCGTGCATTGTCACATTTTTTGGAATAGGAAGAGCAATCTTTAAAAGAGCTTTGTTCATAATAGTTGCGCATCCTGTCACACTGTTTTGGATGAGAAGTTGATGAAAAGCATTTTTTGATGGGTTAAGTTTCATGTAGTTCCAAAATGAGCTATGGAGAAGATTGCGTTGTGCATCAACAACTTGGAGGTCTGTATGGATTAATAGAGGTGTATGCTCGTTTTGTAGAGTAAAGTTTCGCATCATATTTATACTCTTCTTTACCTTGTCTTCTAGCCAAACATCATCTTGATCACAGAGCATAAAGTACTCATACTTTTTTAGTTTAGAAACATATTCAAGTAAAATAGTAAAATTTTCTTGTGCTGAGGAGGATTCTTTGTTATCTTGTATGATTGTTAGGGAGTTTTTATACTCTTCTAAAATAGCCAAAGTAGCATCGTTGGAACCATCATCCCTTACAAATATATCAAACTCTTTATAGCTTTGGTTCAAAAGTGAATTGAGTTGCTCTTTGAGGTATAGTTCGCCGTTAAAAGTTGCTAAGCAGATAGCTATCATTTTGTTCTTGTATCCATTAATTTTTTAATATGTTGAGAAAATTGTAAAGCTCTATCTTGAAATCTATGTTTTGATGCAATTATATTTTGAGCAAGCATAACTTTTTCTTTTCTCTCTTTTTCATTTTCTAGATAAAAGTTAATTTTTTCTTTTAAATCTGCAGCATCAGTATATGTGACAATAGAATTGCCAAATATCTCTTCGATACCTTCTACTCTATCGGTGATAACAAAACCACCCGAAGCAATAACATCAAAGATTCTATTTGATATAAAACCTTTCTCTTTCATATCATCCCAATGATCATTTAAAACTATATCTGCATTAGAGTAGTATTTATAAAGTTCCTTATTCTCTATATGTATTCCTTTAATATATTTAGCATCTACAAAATTTTCCCAGTGATTACCATAGATAGAGAGTTGATAAGGAGTAGGTAAAAGATCTTGAATAATTTTTCTATACACTCTTCGTGAATTTCCTACAAATAGGAGTTGATTCGAGTAAGTAGAAACTTTTTCTTTTGTCAGTTTAAAACGAGTTGTATCACTACACTGTAGCATAGTCTCTACTGGTGTAGTTATTTGATCTTGGATTTTTTTTGCCCATAAATGAGAGGCTATAAAAACAGTATCATAGCTCTTATACTCTTCTGTGTTTATAGCATCAGGGTGTGAAATATTCCACATTAAATTAATCTGATGTTTTTTTGGAGTATATTTACTTAAACCACGAAGTACAAGGACAATGTCACAGCTGTTACCGATACTGTTTTCCCACTCTTCAAGGACTTGTAATACTACACAGTATCCAAGTTTTTCAAACTCTTTTTTGAGTGCTACAGCAAAATGATAATCTCCCCACTCATGGACAACACTCCAATTTGGTGCAGGAATTTTAATAGCAATAGAAATCTTTTGATAGTTTTTTTTAAGAGCATTTTTGATAGTAAGTGCCCTATGTGTATAGCTATGGTTTTTTAGTACGATCTCTCTCAATTCTGCTATTTTTTTTATTCGTTCATCTTCATGTGTAAGATAGAAAAGAAGCTGATTATAGAGTTCATCTTCTGTTGTAAAATAGGGAAGCTTTGATTGAAAAGTTTCCTCTGAACCAAGTTTACCGTTGGTTATAACTAAAGTGCCACTTGCAAGAGCATCAAACACACGACTATTTACAGCACCATAAGGTTTTGTTACATGATTAGCATCATCAATTACAATCTTTGTATTAGCATAAACAAATGGCATCTCTTTATAGTCTAAAAATCCATGATTAAAAGCTTTGAACTTTTCTATTTGATCCCAGTTCTTTCCATAAATATGAAATGTGAATTGCGGTAATCTCTGAGGATTAATAAAGGTAATAATCTCTCTTTTACTCCCCCAGTAACTTCCCGTAAAACAATAATCACAGAGATATTTACTCTCTTGACGGGCTTGCTTAGGGTTAAATCTATCTACATTAGTAGCGATAGGTAATAATATAGCTTTTTGTTGAGAGTGTGTTGTAATATATTTACATGCTGTTTCACTTGATGCAAAGAGTAGGTCATATATATTAAAGGTATTGTTCTTCACCCATGCATCAAACCAGTTTCTTGCCCACCCAATAGTGATGATATTAGGATTTTTTACTTTTGTAAGGTCATAGCCATCTAGCAAACTAATAAGAACATCTACATTTTTTGGGATTTTATACCACTCATCTTTTTTTTGTCGAAGATACAAAATATTCCAGCCAAATTTTTGCATTTCAAAGGCTAACTCTTGGGCTGTGAAGAAATCACCCTCAGCAACATTCTCACCTGCATCACTAACAGCAAAGGCAACTGTTATCTCTTTTTTAACATCTATTTTTTTGAAACAATTTTCTTTTTTTTGAAGTGTTTTGGATGAATTTGTGTACTTGTTTATAAAAAAACTTTTGAGAGTATCAAGAGTTTTTTTATAGGTAATGACCACTCCATCTTCTTGTAAAGATTCTATAGCCCTATATAGTTTTTTTATCATTGTCGTATATTTTCTTTCACTTTCTGGATGTAAGTCTCTGCATTGTGTAAAGATGGTTCAAGGACTGCACCCTCAGCCCATTCATTCCAGGCATTTATAAAGATAAAGGGTTCTATGATTTCTTCTTTTGTGTATTTTTCTTTTGTTATTTTTATTGCTTGTTGTAACCAGTTGGAAAATTTTTCTGGGGTACTTCCTATAATGATGTGTGCATTTTTTTCTCTTCTTGGAGAATTATCCCAATCAGGACAGAGTCCCAACATAGTCTTTTTATATTTGTTATGTCCATCTAATGTTGCATCAATAACATCATCATATGATTCAAAGTAGTCTTCTCTTTGGGGTTCAAAAGGTGCTATTTCTTTAGAGTTGAGTACTTTTCTTTTATATTTTCTTGGAATTCTGTGTGGTGGAAACTGTACCAAAAAGTCGATTGACTCTACTATATCATCTGTTGTATCAACAGTATAAACACCTGCAACAATTAAGTGTTTTTTTGTTTTTTTATAGATAGCTTCTTTAAGGTCTTTTATCCAAGTTTTATAATTTGGAATTTTAGAAACCTGATAAATAATAAAAATTGGGTCTCCATTTGATGTGAGATAGTGCTCTTTCATGACTGAAGAAGATAAATCATCTACAAGTCCATTAAAAGTTACTGTGTCATATTTTTGTTCTAAAATACTTACCCCCGAAGCACCATCCCATGCTCGTGTCCAACTTTCATTTGCCCAGCAGTAGCAAAAAGGGATGACATCAGATAAACTTTCATAATTATCAGATGGAAGATTGAGGACTCTTTTCTCAGCAAATCTATAATAATAAAAGCAAAAAGCATGAATACCATTTTGCTTTGCATAGTCTGATTGTTGTTGCATGATTAGGGGTAATCGTAAATCATAAAATCCAAATTTTGTAGGCAACTTAGGCTGATCATGCCCTTCAAATCGTGGTTTGGCTTTCGTGACATTATTCCACTCTGTAAACCCCTCTCCCCAGCACTCATTATTGATTTCAGTTGGATGAAATTGTGGTAGATAAAAACAGATTGGTTTTACTGTAATCTTTTTCTCATAAAATTTATATTTAACCTGTGTACGAATATTTTGCAGAATTACTTGTTTTTCAAGATGCTCGACAGCAGATACAAGTCTTCTTTTTTTGTGTTTTTTAACAAGAGCATTCCAACCATTTTGCATATATCTTATTCTATCTTCAGATTGGTAACTTTTAGATTTTTCATGGTAGACATAGGTTCTCAAGTCTATTCCAAGTCCAAATCCTGCATCAACAGCTCGTACACAAAAATCATTCTCTTCTCCATATCCTCGTGGAAAACTCTCTTCATCAAAGTAGCCTATGGTGTTGAGACACTCTTGTGTTACAGAAAAACAAAAACCATGAACAAGGGGAACATAGATAAACTTTTCTTCGTGATTAATCTCTTCTAAGTACTTGTTCATTATCTCAACTGTAACATCCTGAGGTAAATCATTCACAGCCGTTTGAGAAGAAGTTCCTTTGATATTTGGAAGAGATTGATAGCTCGCTGCATTAGAAAACGGTCCCATGATAGCGATTTCTTTATGCTCTAGAAAAAAGTTTTTGATTTTAACTGCCCAATTTGATGGAACAAGTGTATCACTATTGAGGAGTGTTTTGACCTCTGAAGTACTATTTTTAAGACCAAGATTTGCTGACTTAGTATACCCTTGTTGCTCTTTAGTCTCTAGTAAAAAAATCTTGTCATATTTTTTGTTATAGTCTCTTAAAAGCTCTTTAGTCTCTGTTTGTGAATAATCATCCACTAGGATAATTTTATTGATATATTCAATATTTTGATAAAGAACAGATTCTATACAGGCTTTTGTCTCTTCGTAAGCATTGTGAACGCATATTATTATATCTAAATCCATTCTTTTTTCTCCTCTAACTTTAAGCGTATTACAGCATCTCTTGCAGTGAAATTATGTGCGAATAACATAAAATTTTTGTCATCTCTTACTGATTTTCCATCTTCTAAAAGAAGAGTATACGATGCTTTTGATTTTTGAAGTGCATAGTTCACACTCAGTTGATCTCTAATACTATATTTTTCGATTTGGCTCCACCATGTGGCATAAAAAGTTTTACTTTTTTTGTCTTTGAGTGAACTTATTATGACATTTGTCTCTATGAGATTATTTGCATCAATATCTTCTGCTTCATAAGTGGATAATTGCTCTTCTATTATTTCTGCATTATCAGCTTTGATTCTGATACACTCTTTGGCTTCTTGAATATAACTCTCTCTATTGGGATGTTTTATCAAAGAGAGCGTTGTCCCATTTTCTATATGTTTTTTTAAATACTCACTAAAGCCATTGAGTGCCAATATATTGGCATCTACCCAAATCACATAGTCATACTCACGAAAGTAAAAATGAGGATGTAGTTTTGCAAATCGTGCAGTTTTGCGTGGATTAGAATCTATATATTTTGTTTTAATAAGTTTATATTCTTTAGGAAGAGAAATTTGGTTATCAGAGATACAATAATAGTCAAAACCCTCATCTATAACAGTAGGTTTTATAAAATTTTCAAACTCCCCTGTAATAGCAGTATATATTGCTACTTTTTTTCCTTTTAAAACTTTATCTGGTGTTTTATACTCTGTTTCATATTCTTGAGTATTTTGTTGTTTTATTGGAAGTTCTCTTTTATCACTATAGTAGTTTATTAAATCAAACGCTACATCAACCCTACTACAAATAGTTGCTTTATTCTCTAAAACAGGGAGATACCCTATAAGTCTCTCAATTGCATGTGCTAAAGTACCATCAAGGGAACCATCCTCTTCATCAAAATCTTCATACTTGAGATTCAAATCAAAAAGAGGTTTTAAAAGTGAAGTCCTACACCAAAAAAATGATCCAGCAGGATAATCCATACACTCTTGGGGAAGGGTCTGTTGAGCATCTATCTGAGATAAAATCTTTTGCATAATTGCTTTGTTTCCACCATATTGTGGTTGATTTTTTATTTCACAAAAATAAGCTGGATAGAGAAGAGTTAAGTTAGGGTTAGTAAATTCTTTGTAAATTGAAGAGGTGATATTACTTGAGCCTAAAGTATTATGGAGTAAAAATCTTCTCCAGTTTTTATACTTACTACTATAAGAGGATTTTTTAGTATGTGCATGGTAAAAAAGTTCATATTTAGCTATCTCTTTAGCCCATAAAACAAGCCATGAAGAGACATCTCTTCCTCTGTTTATAGGAATATTTTTGATAAATATTTTTTCACATTTTTTCAGGTTATGTTGTAACTTGTCTTTGTAAATATCTTTATCTTCTTCTGTATTGAGTGATACTAAAAGATCATAAGAAAATGTAATATTGTTAAAATATTCAATAAATTCTGAAAGTTGATCAACATAATACAGGTGTAAATGAAGACATACTTTAGTAGTGTCTTTGAGCTCTATCTTCTCTATGGTATCATATCGAAATGTTTTGTTGATAGGACCATACTCTACGCAACCAAAACGGAGTAAATTAGGCTCTTTTTCTTGAATAAGTGGAGATTTTTTTACCTCTTTTATGGGTTTTCTAATTGTATATTTTGTTTGTCTTCCCTCTTTTTTACCATATACTATATAGTGAAAAAGTGGATTTAGGTTACTTTTTTTTATGTCTTGATTAAGATTAAGGTAAGTTTTTGTATCAAATGAAGCATTTGGATTACGACCTTCAGTAACCCCATACAATATATAGTGTTTTATAGCATCAATGTCTGATTTTCTGACATCAGGATAAGTGAATAAGTAGTATTTATAATCAAATAGACCACTCTTTTTTATTGTACGATATACTTTTTTATATTTAAAATAATCTAATGGATGCATCTCTTTTGTCCCTTAGCCTTTTATGATTTTTTTTAGGTTTCTAATAACCCGTGTCATTTGCCAACTCTTTCCAGAGTATATAATAGCTAACTCTTCTTTTAAATGTTCAATCTCTTCACTCTTTTT
>JALSUU010000282.1 GCA_027071075.1 Sulfurimonas sp.
TACCATTAGCAATACGATCACAACGAACGATTCCACCAAAAATATTTACAAAAATTGCTTTCACTTTTGGATTTTTAAGAATAATTTCAAAACCTTTTGCAACAGTCTCAGCATTTGCACTACCACCAACATCAAGGAAGTTCGCAGGAGTTCCACCCATGTAGTTAATTGTATCCATAGTACCCATGGCAAGACCAGCACCATTTACCATACAACCAATCTCTCCATCAAGAGCCACATAAGAGAGACCATATTTAGCAGCTTCTAATTCATCTGCATCCTCTTCACTTAAATCTCTCATCGCAGCAATATCTGGGTGACGACCTAAAGCAGAGTTATCAAAGCCCATTTTTCCATCAAGCGCAATAAACTCACCCTTCCCTGTTTTGACAAGTGGATTAATTTCAATCATCTCTGCATCATTATCCATATAAAGTTTATAGAGTTTTTTTGCAAAGTTAATAATATTCTTCTGCTCATCTTTATCAGTAAGACCAAGACCAAAAGCTAACTCTCGACCGTGAAAACCTTGAAAACCGATAGCTGGATCAACTGGAACTGTAATGATTTTTTCAGGAGTGTTTGCTGCAACATCTTCAATATTCATTCCACCTTCTGTTGAAGCCATAATTAAAGGCATCTCTAGTTTTCTATCAAGAACAACAGAGAGATATAACTCTTCTTTGATGTCTGCACCATCTTCGATGTAAAGCTTTTGAACAAGTTTACCTTCAGCAGTTGTTTGGTGAGTAACCAAAGTCATTCCAAGAATTTCATCTGCTAAAGTTTCTACTTCTTCAAGAGTCTTAGCAAGTTTAACACCACCACCAAGACCACGACCACCCGCGTGAATTTGAGCTTTAACAACCCATACTGGACCACCTAACTCTTCAGCAGCTTTTACTGCATCTTTTACGCTTTCAACCATTATACCTTTTGGTGTTGGCACACCGTACTTAGCAAAAATTTGTTTTGCTTGATATTCATGTATATTCATTAATTCTCCTTGTTTTAAGTTGGGTTTAGCAAAAAAAGCTTTTAGCCTTGACAGAAAAAATTTAATTTTTTTCTGCACTAACTGTTAGGCTTTGGGTGCTATCATATTTTCTGGGACTACATACTTGTCAAACTCTTCAGCTGTTAAAAGACCAAGCTCTATAGCTGTCTCTTTCAAAGTTGATTTATTTGCGTGTGCAGTTTTAGCAATTTTTGCTGCGTTGTCATATCCTACATATGGATTGAGTGCTGTTACTAGCATCAATGAATTATGTAAAAAGTGATCAATTTTATCTGCAACTGGCTCAAGACCAACTGCACAGTGATCATTAAATGAAACGATAGAATCACCTAATAAACGACAAGATTGCAAGAAATTATATGCGATAACTGGTTTATAAACATTTAACTCAAAGTTACCTTGTGAAGCACCCATAGAGATAGCTACATCATTTCCAAATACTTGACATGTAACCATAGTTACAGCTTCAGCTTGTGTAGGGTTTACTTTTCCTGGCATAATAGAAGACCCTGGCTCATTTGCAGGAATCTCAATCTCACCAATACCACAACGAGGACCAGATGCTAACCATCTTACATCATTTGCTATTTTCATCATATCTGCAGCAAGAGCTTTGAGTGCTCCATGAGAGTATACAAGTGCATCATGAGATGTTAAAGCGTGAAACTTGTTTGGTGCTGTAATAAAATCATGACCAGTAAGTTCGCTTAGTTTTTTTGCAACTCTTTGACCAAGTTCTGGGTGAGCATTTAAACCTGTTCCAACAGCTGTTCCACCAAGAGCAAGTTCACGAACTGCTTCAAGTGAATCTTTCGCCATCTTCTCACACTTATTTAACATCTCAACCCAACCACTAATCTCTTGACCAAGAGTAATAGGTGTAGCATCTTGAAGGTGCGTACGACCAATCTTCACTATTGACTCAAATTTTGCAGACTTCTCAGCTAAAGTAGCCTTGAGTTTTGTGATTGCTGGAAGTACTTGAGTCTCCATAGCGATTACAGCAGCAACATGGAGTGCCGTTGGATAAGTATCGTTTGATGATTGTGATTTATTTACATCATCATTTGGATGAATTAGTTTCTCTTCTCTAAAGTTTCCACCAAGTATCTCAGTAGCACGATTAGCAAGAACCTCGTTATTGTTCATGTTTGACTGAGTACCTGAACCTGTCTGCCATACAACTAATGGATAGTTTCCATCAAGTTTACCAGCAAGCATATCATCAGCAGCAGCAGCTATAGCATCAGCTTTTTTTGCATCTAGCTTTCCAAGATCTTTATTTACTAAAGCTACAGCCTTTTTAAGATAAGAGAACGCTCTTGTAATTTCATAGGGCATAGTCTCTTCGCCAATCGCGAAATTTTGAATAGATCTTTGCGTTTGCGCAGCCCAGTATGCATCAACTGGTACTTCAATCTCTCCCATAGTGTCTTTTTCAATTCTTGTATTCATTTAGTTTCCTTCAAAAAAATTATTTTCTTTTAGTATATTAATACCATCTTGTATAGATTTAACTGAAATGGCAAATTTTTCTTTCGTTTCTGGGTCAAGTTGTAACTCTATTATCTTTTCTACACCTTTTGCACCTAAAACTACAGGTACTCCAACAGCTACATCTGAGTATCCGTACTCACCATTAAGGATAGTACAAGAGGAGACAATAGCTTTAGAATCATTTAATATCGCTTCAACCATATGTGCAATTGCACGACCTGGACCATAATAACCTGATGTCCCAAGATGTTTCACTATCTCTGCTCCACCATTTTTTGTGCGTTCTATAATTCCTAGCATATCCTCTTTAGAGATTAATTCTGGCAAAGGAATATCTCCAACAGATACTTTTTGAGGTAGAGGAATCATATACTCACCATGATCTCCTATCACTAAACTTCCTGTTTGGTTTGAAGCATAGCCTGTTAGTTTTTGAATCTGATACGCCATTCTTGAACCATCAAGTGCACCAGCTAAACCGATAATTCTATTGCTATCCCAACCAGTAACTTTTTTAGTAACATATGTCATTACATCTAAAGGATTCGATACACAGATAATGATAGCATCAGGAGAGTTCTCTTTAATGTTTTCAACAACTTGTTTTGTGATTTTTGCATTTATCATCAAAAGATCTGCCCGAGTCATATCACCCTTACGCGGTACACCAGCTGTGACTACAACAATGTCACAATCTTTAATATCACTCGCCTGCTCCGCAGCAGTAATAATAGTTCCTTGTTGTGAGTAGTACGAAGCTTGAGCCATATCAATAGCTTTTCCTTTTGCTACACCCTCTGCAATATCAAACAGAATAATCTCATGACAAGTACCCATCATGCTTAGTGTATATGCGGTAGTAGCACCTACAGCCCCTGCTCCTATTATTCCAACTTTTCTACTTTTCATTATTTTGTCTCACAATCATCAAAGAAGCCATTAGAGTAGAGAACATCTACCATCTCTTGAACTGAAGCTACAGAGTTTTTAAATCTCGTTTTTTGAAGTGTCTTAAGGGTCATTTCTATAACCTGCTCTGCCCCTCCAGCACCTAGCATAACAGGAACACCACTTACCATACCAGAGTAACCATAGTCATCATCAAGCATTACAGCACATGAGTGAATCTGCTTTGTATCTTTTAAAATTGCATCTACTATTACTGCTGTTGATTTTGCAGGAGCATAGTAAGCGGAACCATCACCTAAAAGATTCACTATCTGAGCACCACCATTTCTAGTTTTCTTTACTATTTCACCAATCTCCTCAGAGTCAAGTAAATCATCAATAGGCACACCAGCAACAGTCGTAAACTTAGGAAGTGGAACCATAGTATCACCATGACCACCCATTACAGTAGCACGAATCTGCCCTGCTCCATATCCAAGCTTTTCATAGATAAAGTGAGCCATACGAGCAGCATCTAAAATACCTGCCATACCAATAACTCGCTCTCTTGGGAAACCTGTATATTTTTGTGCTACATAAGTCATAACATCAAGAGGATTACTCACAACAATTACGATAGCGTTGGGTGCATACTCTTTAATCTCTAAAGCATATGTTTTTACTATCTCCGCATTTTTTATAAGAAGATCATCTCTGCTCATACCAGGTGTTCTTGGAGCACCAGCAGTAATAACAACTATCTCACTATCTACCATGTCTTCTGGACCCATAGCAGCTTTTACAATTGTGTGTTCTCTTGCAGCATTTGCTGCTTGGGACATATCGAGTGCTTTTCCCTTCGCTACATCAATATTTCTACCACGGAGAACAACCTCGTGACAAGATCCACGCATAGCTAAAATGAATGCTACTGTAGATCCAAAATTACCTGTTCCAATGACTGTTACTTTACTTGCCATTCTTTCCCCTTAAATTTATCCTAAACTTTTTGTTTTTAGCTACAGACTATTAGCGTAGCGAAAAATAAAAAGTTATTTTTGAGTCTCCATGCAAAATGCATGGAGAGAGTTTCATATTAAATACTATATTGCGTCAATGATAGCATTTAAAGTAGCAGATGGACGCATTGCTGCTTCCGCTTTCGCTTCATCTGGTTTGAAGTAACCACCGATATCTTGTGCTTTTCCTTCAGCGGCTAAAAGTTCAGACATTATTGTCTCTTCTTTTTCTGTTAACTCTTTAGCAA
>JALSUU010000283.1 GCA_027071075.1 Sulfurimonas sp.
ATAAAACTACTTTTTGCAGTTTTTGCTTCAAATTTCATAGCATCTTTATGTGTTACAGTTATTTTCATCTATTTTTTTCCTTTTAAATAATTTTTAAAATACGCAAGCTGTTCTTCTGTACGCTTAGAAGATGTTCCACCCTCAGATGTTCTAGCATTCATGGAGTGACGAAGTCCTAAGTACTCCATTACATCTTCATTAATGCGTTCATCTATCTCTTTAAGGTATTTAAAGTCCATTTTAGAAAGATCTACATTTATCTCTTCACCCTTTGCTACAGCACGACCTGTTATAAAGTGCGCTTCACGAAAAGGAATGTCACATTTTTCTACTAAGTAATCCGCTAAATCAGTCGCAGATAGGTGTCCAACTGCACAAGCAGACTCCATATTATGTGCTTTTACTTCCATAGTTTTTATAGCTTCTTTTAAAATTTCTAAAGAGATTTCTGCCGTTTCAACCGCATCAAAAACACCCTCTTTATCCTCTTGAGTATCTTTGTTATATGCTAATGGAAGTCCTTTCATAACGGTTAAGAGACCCATAAGTGAACCATAGACACGACCCGTTTTTCCACGCAATAGTTCTGGAACATCAGGATTTTTCTTTTGAGGCATAATTGAGCTACCTGTAGAGTACGCATCACTTAGTTCAACAAAGCCAAACTCATAACTTGACCACATTACTATCTCTTCACTCAGGCGAGAGATATGCATCATCATAGTTGAAATATTAAAAAGGATCTCTAAAGCAAAATCTCTATCACTCACAGTATCTAAACAGTTTACACTCACCGAATCAAAACCAAGTATTTCAGCAGTCATCTCTCTATCTACATTATGAGGTGTCCCAGCAAGTGCAGCACAACCAAGAGGAGAGATGTTATTGCGCTTATATGAGTCTTCAAATCTTGCTATATCACGCGTAAACATAGAAAGATAAGCACCTAAATGAAATCCAAAGTTAATAGGTTGTGCATGTTGCAGGTGTGTCATACCAGGGATAAGCGTCTGTGTATGTTTCTCTGCCACCACTAAAACTTCTTGCATCATAAGTTTTAGAGCATCAACTATCTCTAAATTCTTACGAAGTACGAAGCGGCGAAAATCCACAGCTACCTGATCATTACGACTACGAGCAGTATGTAATTTCTTTCCTGCATCACCGATGATTGCAGTTAATCGCTTCTCAATTCCCATATGCAAATCTTCATCAGATATTTTCCATTCAAACTCACCCGACTCTATCTCTTTCATAACTTGATTGAGTCCATCAGTGATTAAAACCAACTCTTCTGTTGTAAGAATACCCTGCTTAGCAAGCATTGCTGCATGTGCTAAAGAACCCTCTATATCTTCACGATAGAGTTTTCTATCATACATAATAGAAGCATTAAACTGATCTAACAAATTTGAAGCACTCGCACTAAAGCGACCTGACCACATTTTATCCATATTGGGTATCTCCGATTTTAAAAAGTTTTGTATTTTAGCGAAATAAGGTGATTTTACAAAGAAAAGAAGGGAAGTTTATAAAAGCAGAGAGTTTCTGCTTTTACTTAAAAGAGGCGACTCAATTACAAGCAGGAACATTCCCACTATCTTTTGCATACTCTACAAGGAACTGCTTTAAGTGTTTTGATTTTTTACTATATTTTTTACTTTTAAAGTATTTATGTGATTTTTTTGCCTTCTTACTTTTGAGATGAAGATCAGCTAAAGGTTTCCCTTTCTTTTTCATCCATTTCTTCCATTTTTTCATCTTATATGTTGCGACAAAAGCCTGTCCACTATCGTGACATTTTAAACATTTTTTTACAAATATCCTCTGCCCTTTATAGATAGCTGCATTTGAAGATGTCAATGTAAATATAGCAAGTGATAAAACAATAAATATAAATTTACTCATAAATAGCCTTTTAAAAATTATATATCAATATTACATTAGATAATATTATACTTTCCTTATAAAGTATCTATAATTGAAATTTTTTGTTGAAATCTTCACTTAAATCCCACAAACCTCTTGATTGTAAACTCTTTAGTACACTTTGCGTACACTCTACATCATCTGGCCACTCTCTAACAAAACCATCTATTTGTGATTTATTTGTTCCATCTATACCAACCATAAGTCCTGAGATAAAAACATCTCTCAGTGCATCAATATTGTTTGTTACTCTCCATATAAGCATATAAGAGTTGAAAACATCATTTTTTGCATCATCTACAAAAACAACTATACGAATATTAGTACTGAGTGGAATTAAAGCTTCAAAATACTCTTTTACACTTTTGTTTTTACGGAGTGTTATCACTGTAACTGGATTATTTGTTCGTCTCATATATTGATGTAGACCGGTAGCCTCAGGCAACAATTCTTGCACCTTTTCAAACAACTCTGCATCACCGAGTAAATTGGGTGCTTCTACAACATTTGCAGCAGTTGCATCTAGCCCCAGCTTACCACCTACTAGAGTTTCATCAGAAGAGTGATCAAGAGCATCTAAAATTCCTTCAGTAATAAAGAGAGACTTTGGAGTAAATCTATCGAGAATATAAGTCGCAAAAGATTCATAGTTTGTCAATGAAGGTGCTTTTTCATCTACAAAAATAGCATGCTTAACAAAACTCATCTGCCCTGCTCCCCAAAAAGCATGCATAAACTGTTTTGCATGTCCTTTATAGAGTGGTTGCATTTTTGCAAGTATTAGGTTGTGAAAACCTGCATTTTCTGGCATATGATAATCAAGTAAATCAGGAACAGTCGTTTTTAACAAAGGAAAAAATATTTTACCAGTTGCCCATCCCATATACTTATCTTCTAAAGGAGGTTTTCCAACTACAGTAGCTAAAAAAGTTCTCTCTTTTTTCATACTTATAGTACTTACTTCTAGAACAGGATAAGGTTCTTCTAGGGTATAATAACCAGTATGATCCCCAAAAGGACCTTCTACTTTTAAAATCTCAGTATCAATCCAACCCTCTATCACATAATCAACATCTTTAGGAATATAAAGGTCGTTTGTTAAAGATTTTACAAGTTGTGCAGGTTTTTTTGTAATGAGTCCATACATAAGTAGTTCATTCACACCATAAGGAAGAGGAGCTGTAGCACACCAAGTATAGAGTGGATCTCCACCAATGGCAATACTCACAGGCATCTTTTTTCCTGCCTTTTGATACTGATCAAAAAAGTGAGAGCTATCTTTATGAATCTGCCAGTGCATTCCAAGATGATTTTTATCATACACTTGGAGTCTATACATGCCAAGATTTACCATCTCACCATCAAGGGAGTGTGTATAAACCTGACCCATAGTTATAAAAGGACCACCATCTTGTTCCCATGTAGTCAAAACTGGTAAAGCTGTTAAGTCAATCTCATCTTCATAAAACTGTATCTCTTGACACGCACCCTCACCTTTGAGCCTTTTTGGAAAAATATTTTTTAAAGAGAACAACTCTTTTGCCATACTTATCTTGTCCATAAATCCAGCAGGTGGTTTCATATGCAATAAGTTTGTTATCTCATCTGCTACAGACTCTATAGTTCTACCAAAAAGAAGTTCACATCTTTTATAAGAACCAAATACATTCATCAATACAGGTTCTGCAAATTTTTTACCAGATTTTTTATCAACAACATTTGTAAAGAGGAGTGCTTTTCCACCCTCTTCTTTTTTTACTTCAGCGTATGCTAAATGAGGAATCTCTAAGTATATATCTAACTCTGCATCAATGACAGAGAGTTCATTTTGTTTTTTTAAAAGTGCTATAGTTTTTTTCATATTTAGTTATTTTTCCTAACTCAAATTTGAAGTATTATAACATATAGAGTATTTATTTACTTGTAAACTACTCTATCTCGACCACTCTCTTTTGCCTCGTAAAGCGCATCATCTACTCGAGAGAACCACTCTATTTGTGTGTCACCAACTCTCAGTTCTGAAACACCACACGATATAGAAACTTTCCCAACATCTTTATGTATAATAGCACCCACTATTTCATTTAATTTTTTAGCGATACTCAGTGCCTTATTTTTATCTGTATTTAAAAGAAGTATAGCGAACTCCTCTCCTCCCCATCTTGCCACGATATCTGTTTGTCGTACATTTTCTTGAAGCAGTTGAGCAATTTTTTTAAGTATATGATCCCCTGCTAGATGCCCATATGTATCATTGACTGCTTTAAAATGATCAATATCGCAAATAATAAGAGCGACATCATGCTCCTCTCTTTGAAATCTGTCATATTCTAAGATAGAGTATTCATCAAGTTTATATCTATTAAAAAGTTTTGTTAAAGGATCTTTAAATGCCATCTCACGAATTCTTAACTCAGCCTCTTTCAACTCAGTTACATCACTCGATACACTAATAAGAACTTTTTTGGAGTTATAAAACCCATACTGAATCATAGAGTGTACATAGTAAAAGTTCCCTTTCTCATCTTGCAGATGTAAGACATCATTAAATATACCATCCCTATCAAGTTTTTTCAGTATAGAATCAATAACACTATCATCTAAATAACTATGTATTTCAGATACATGTTTGCCTATAATCTCCTCTAATTTCTTACTATTTCTTCGTAGGGCTATTTGATTTGCATACAAATACAATCGTCTCTCTATATCAAAAATAGAAATTGCATCGTTAGAATTTTCTATGATAAATTTAAACTCATCACTTTGCATTTTAGCAAGAAACAGTTTTCGTTTAGATTTTTCTATTAAGTATCCAGAAACAGCACTCATTAAAAATCCAAATAGACTGACATAGAGTGCCATAAACAAATCCATTTCTGGCATATTTACAAGGTAAGCAAGAATAAGTAAAATGGATGTAATAAAGATGAAAACTAATAAAGCAAGTGAAAATCCTATTCCATACATTGTAAAAATAGCAATAATAGGGATTACAATATCTACTTGAAATATTGTTCTATCATTATGTGTAAACGAATAAAAAAGAATTGGTCCAAGAGCAGCTATCACAGCGACTATATAAAGAAAAGAACACCTATATTTGACAAATAGTTCTCTTTTATAAATAGTGATTAAAAAAAGTAATCCTGTTGTAGAAAATGTTACAACAGAAAGTAAAAGTGAAACTTCATTACCAATAATAAAATATGTAAGAGGAGCATAAACAAGATAGAGTAAAATAGCAATTTTTGCTGCCAAAACATTTTGCTCTAAATGCTCTTTAAAATATTGCTCTTGGTATTTTTTTTCAACTTCTTTGTCTTGAAAACTAAGTCCAAAAACATTATTTAAAAAGGAGAGTATAACTAACATTTATATCCTTTATTATCACCATATGTGCTAAATTATATAGTGATAAAACTTAAAGGAAAATTTTTATCAATAGGGAAAAAATAACTTTTTTCATAAAGTAACATTAAATTACAATCTTTGTGGCATCTCATCTTTAAAGGCGATTTTCTCTGCTTTTTGAAGGAGTTCTAAGGCACCGTTGTTTATCATTTTCTGAGCGATATCTCTGCCAAGTGTTTCACACTCTAATACATTCTTGACAACTTTTTCTTGCATGATGTTTGTTCCATCAGGAAAACCTAACATCACTCTAAAAGTAATCTCATCTCCATTTTTCACGGCATTACAAGCAACCGGTGCTGAACACCCTGCTCCGATTTTAGAGATAAAATCACGCTCAATTTGTGTACAGATAAAAGTATCTTCATCTTTAAGGGACTCAGCGATCTCTCTCACTTTTGCATCAGCACTTACTATCTCTATTCCAAGTGCTGCTTGACCCATTGGAGGAATCATCATATCTAAAGAGAGTTTCTCTGTAAAAGGAATATCTTTGAGTAAATCAAGGCGATTGAGACCTATCCAAGCAAGAATAATTGCATCATATTGACCCTCAGCCAATTTTCGCAAACGAGTATTTACATTTCCTCTTAAATCTTTTACCTTTAAATCAGGTCTCTTTTGTAAAAGTTGCATTCTTCGTCTCAAACTTGTAGTCCCAACAACAGCACCTTGAGGGAGTTCATCTAATGATGCATACTTATGTGAGAGAAAAACATCACTCTGGTCTTGACGCTGTGTTACTGCAACAAGTTCCAAACCCTCTGGGATATAAGTGGGAACATCTTTGAGCGAGTGTACAGCAATATCAGCATTACCAGCTAACATCTCATCCTCTAACTCTTTGGTAAAGTGACCTTTGCCACCAATAAGTGCCAAAGGTTTATCTAAAACCTTATCCCCATTACTGACTATTTTATTTAAAACTACTTCTACCTCAGAGTAAGAAGCCTCTACCCGCTCTTTAATATGATACGCTTGCCAAAGTGCTAAATCTGAAACTCTTGTTGCTATAGTTAATTTCATTATCTATTTAGCAGTTTTGAATTTTTTTCTTGTTTTATCTATTTTATCATCAAAGTAGATAGTTGGTGTTCCGTTAACAAAATGATTACTTGCAAATTGAGTATCATGCTTAATAACTGCAGAAATTTTTGGATCTTTTATCTCTTTTTCAGTAACACTTGACCCAACAACCTTATTAAATGCTGCTAATATTTTCGATACATCTTTTTCTCTTGGATTTACTTTAATATCGTACATTTTAATAGCGACATCTTTAAAACCTTTTTTCTCAGCTATAACTGCAGCACGGGTAATAATTGCTGATGCTGGATGAATTCTAAGGAGTGGAAAATGATAATAATATACAGCAAACTTATTTGGATATTTTTTCATATATGTAAGTGCTGCGGGAGCAAAATCTTTACAAAATGGGCATAAAGGATCTGAAAATATTGCGACTCTATGTTTTGCATTAGCATTACCATATATTAAGTTCTCTTTTTTATACTCAACTTTTTTTATACTTGGCTTTACTTCATCCACATAATTGTCACCATTGTTAAGATTTGTGAACTCTTTAGTAATTGCAACACCGTTTGAAAACCAAATCATTTTCTGTTCTATTTTATTTTTTGGTTTATCTTTTAAATATGCTTCAATATTTATTATATAAGCATCCCATCCTTTAACATCTTTTAAAGGTTTCACCTCTTCTACTTTTACAGTTATACTCTTAATTCTGGGATTATCTCCAAACTCATTACTTAAAAAATCCTCTACCTTTTTACTAGTGCTATTTGCATAAACAAAACTACTTAAAAGTAGAGTCGTTGCTAATAATTTAAACATCAATGACATCTGAATCCTTTTATCTTAATTTTACATCTTGCTTGATGTATTCTTCTAAACTAATTTTACAAGATAACAGTTAACAAATAGACTATAACTGACTATTTTAATGTTTTATAGAGTTCTTTTGAGTAGTCTATCTTTCCATCTATATAAAATGTTGGTGTAAATCGTATTTTTAGTGCTTTTTCTAAAGCAATATCTTCTTTATACATATTTTCTATCTCTTTCGTGTGAATATCTTTTGGAGTAATCTTTGTACCGAAGCGTTTGTTAAATACTGTCAAAATAATATTTTCATCTTTTTCTAAAGGAGAGATATCTAAAGTGTATAAATTGAGTGCAATATTTTCAAAACCTTGTTTTCGTGCAACTAAATTAGCTTTTGCCAATATAACCGATGCAGGATGCACTGAGACAACAGGAAGATGGTAGTAGTAGAGAGCATATTTATTTGGATATTTTTTCATATATTTTAGAGCTGGTGGTACAAGTTTTCTACATGTAGGACACATAGGGTCTGAAAAAATCACTACTTTATGCTTTGCTTCTACATGACCATACAATAGATTTCTCTTTATGTAGTACTCTTGAGGTAAAGTAAATATAGTTTCACAATAAGGTCGACCAGTTTCAGGATTTAATAAATTTTTTATAACCATTCGACCATCACTAAAATATACTTCTCTTTTTTTTACTGAAAGATGGTTTGAAGTATAAGATGTAATATCTACAATGTAAGCATACCACATATACATTTTTTCTAGTTCAATCCGCTTTATTATTTCTATATTTATATCTTTATTTTGTGCAAAATTTTCTTGAATATATTTTCTAACTAAAATATCACCCTTATTCGTTCTTCTTTCAAAAAGGCTTTCTAAAGAAACATTTGAATCCAAATCTTTTATTATACTTTGTGTAAAATTTTCTGACTTCTGATAATCACTATTCATAACTTTACCAAACTCTGAGGAAGAGATTACATGAACATTTTTATAATACAGAGGAGCTAATTTATTACTATTATCTTGTTTTACACTTTTTACACCATATGCATTTAATATAATAAAAATATTTTTACTCTTTTTAAACTTTTTGAGAATTTTTGAAAGGGAGATAGCTTCTTCACTTACATCATTCAAATCAATTATATTAGAATTATAAGCGATTAAAAAGTTTTCTCCCTTTTTATTAAGCATATATCCTGAGAAATAGATAAATAGAGTTGTTTCGTTAGCAACTTCCTTTACTATTTGATCTATTTTTTGAGAGAGAAAAGAGTTTGAAATATCTTTCATATCTATTACTTTATAATTTCTCTTTACAAGTGACTGCAACAATAGTGAACTGTTTACAGAGGGGATGTTTAAGGGAGAGAACGATTTATAATTACTATTTGAGATAATCAAAGCTATTTTTTTCGTTTGATTATCTACACCATAAAGAAAACTACTTAATAGTATGCTTATCGTTAATAATTTCCACATCAATAACATCAGAATCTTCTCCTAATTTTGTAGTATATATATTTTTATCATTAGAATTAGATACATAACGATTTACAAACATACTCGTAAAGAGACTAAACTGCATCAATATCCCAATTATATCTGTCAAAAAACCAGGAAGTATAAGTAAAAATGCTCCAAGAAGTGTAAAGAGGTTGAGTTTTTGAAACTCGAGTAAGTCGATTTTATTTGTTGTAACTGCTCTTAAATTTTCCACTAATATCTCTCGAAAATTGATGAGTATGCTTATGCCAACAAAAGCACTCAATATAATCTCAATGAAGGTCATAAAACCCCCAATAGAAGAGGAGACATTAACAGATATCAACACTTCTAAAAAGAGATAAATAAGAAAATAAATCATCTAAATGAGTTCCATCACTTTCGAGAAAATTTCATCTATAGATACAGTGTTTTTCTCTTTTGTTGCTCTCTCAAATATCTGAACATTGCCATTTACAAGCTCTTTTCCTATGATGATAGTATATGGAAAACCAATAAGTTCTGCATCTTTCATCTTAAACCCAAATCTATCTTTTCTATCATCAATCATCACTTCAACATTTGCCTCTTGGAGTTGTGCGTAAAGTGCTTCTCCGACTTTCACCTGCTCTGCATCTTTGATATTACTCACCATTACATTTACCATATAAGGAGCAGTGGCTTTTGTCCAGATACACCCGCTCTCATCATGGTGTTGCTCAATCACGGATGCAACTAAACGAGAGATTCCCATACCGTATGTTCCCATGATAAAAGGCTGTGCCTTTCCATTTTCATCTAAGAACTCTGCTTTTAAAGCTTCGCTATAAGTAGTACCAAGTTTAAAAATATGCCCTACTTCTATACCCTTGGTAAAACGGAGTGAGCCATCACAGTGTGGACAAGTATCACCCTCATTTACCTCTGCGATATCAGCAAAATATGCTACATCACTAATGATGCCTAAATCTACTCCAACAAAATGGTAATCCATCTCATTAGCACCACAAATCATATTTGTAGCATTTTTTAGTTCAATATCAATCACATGTTTTGCTTTATCTTGATCAAGGGGACCAATAAAACCAGGGAGCAAACCAAGTTCTTGTAACTCCTCTTCGCTTGCATCTTCAATATCTAAAGCTTCTGCAGCATTCACTGCTTTTACCTCTTGAAGATTATCGCTTCCACGCATAAAGAAAAGAACGATTTCACTCCCCTCTTCATAGATAAGTTTTTTTGCTACACACTTAACAGTATAGTAAGGATCAACTTTAAAAAATGCAGCTAACTCTTCTATGCTCTTCACATCTGCTGTCTGAAACTTGTTAAATTCTGCTTCTGGAGCTTCTGGAATCTCACTTCTTTTACCACGAACCGCCGCTTCAATATTTGCACCATACTCACACTTTGAACAGATGGCAATAGTATCTTCTCCACTATCAGCAATAACCATAATCTCTTTTGAGCCACTTCCACCAATAGCACCACTATCAGCTTCCACAACTCTAAAGTCAAGTCCTAAACGAGTAAGTACTTTTTTATAAGCCGCTTCCATTGCCTCAAACTCTCTATCTAAATCCTCTGTAGTTGCATGAAAAGAGTAACCATCTTTCATAATAAACTCACGCCCACGCATCAATCCAAAACGAGGTCTTGCTTCATCACGGAACTTTGTTTTTATTTGGTAAAGATTCAGAGGAAGATTTTTATACGAGGTAACACGGTTACGCACTAAATCAACCATCATCTCTTCATGAGTTGGTCCAAGAACATAGAGTGTATCTTTTCTATCTTTAAAACGCAGAAGTTCTTTTCCAAACTTCTCTATTCTTCCAGATTCAGCCCATAAATCAGCTGGTGTTACAAAAGAGAGTTCTACCTCTTGTGCGCCAACTTTCACCATCTCTTCATTGACAATATTTTCTATTTTTTTAATCACTCTTTTTGCTAACGGCATGTAGTTATAAAGACCTGCGGCAGTTTGACTTACAAACCCTGCGCGAGATAAAAATATATGACTTGCTAATTGTGCATCAGAGGGTGCTTCTTTACTTGTTGGTATAAATGCTTTACTTCTTCTCATAATTATCCTTCGTTATTTTCTTTCATCATAAGAGCCATTGCTCCACTCAGTAGTTCTGATTGTGTGTTTTGAGATGATGCTGAACGCATATTTGTTGTAAATTCATGTAAAAATCGCTTCAATGCTTGCTCACAACTCTTTTGAAGCTCCTCTTCATACTCTCTTGGAATATAGCCAGCGTTTATAACACGAGCACTCTCATCTTTGGCTGCTGCATCTGCTTTTTGGTATATCTCTTTTATAATAGGTTCTATATCCTGTGTTGTTAACCACTCAAAAAACTCAACTATCTCACGCCCAATAATCCCATGTGCTGCTCTTGAAGCATTTTCACGCGCGGCTACATTTTCATCCACAATTAACTTCAAATCATCTATAACATAGAGATGAATTCGCTCACCCTTATTATAGTTTATATCTCTAGGCAGGGCTAAATCAAACCAGTATCTATCAAAATCTCTTGGTTCAATAATTGCATCTGTAATAATCGGCTCATAAGATGATGTAGCAGTATAAAGAATTTCAAACTCATTGATTGCATTTGCAAGGGCACTAAACTCTATAACTTGTGTTTTACACTCTTTTGCAAATGCCTCAGCCTTGTGTTGTGTTCTATTCATCACATAGACATCTGCACCCGCACTCACTAAGTGTTTCGCTGTAATCTCACTCATTTCACCCACACCAATAATAAGTGCTTTTTTTCCACTTATATCATCTACGAGTGATTTGAGTTTATTAACTGCTACACTTGCCATAGAGACAGGTTTTGAAGAGATATCTGTAGCATTTCTCACCTTTGCAGCACACTTAAATGCGGACTTCATAGCACGAGCGAGTTTTTTCCCACAGAAATGATTATCATAAGAAAAGCGAAAGGCATCTTTAAGTTGTCCCACGATTTGAGTCTCCCCAATCACCATAGAATCAAGTGATGATGCAACACTGTAAAGATGATGAATAGCAGAGCTATCATCAAATATATCAGCACGCCCCTCTAACTCTTCAACCGTTATGCCAGAGCGTTTTGAAAGCATACGGAAAATATGATTTGTTGCTAAGGGAATATCAAGACAATTACATAAAATCTCCATTCTATTACATGTAGAGATTAAAATAGCTTCAGAGATTACATCGCATGCTAAAAGAACATTTAAGCAGCCTCTTTTATTTTCATTATCTGGATAAGAGAGTTTTTCTCGTATCTCTAATGTCGAATTTTTATGTGTAAAACTTATATTTAAATAGTGCATTAATAACTTCTTTGTATCATTGATTTTAAAATATTTACTAACTCTGCATCATCACTCATTACAGTTTGTGCTTCGTTAGAGAGTTTTTGTGCGAGTTGAAATGACTTTTCAACTGTTTTAAACTCTTGCATCTTTGTTTGTATCCAAGCCGACTCCTCGGCATCAATTTTTTGTCCATGTGCCTTGATAAGACGCTTTTTATCTGCATCGTTTAGCTCTTCATAAAGATAGATGTAAGGGAGTGTACATTTTCCCTCTACAAAGTCATTCATAGCAGGTTTTCCAAGTGCTTCTTCTGTCGCTGTAATATCTAAGATATCATCAATTATCTGAAAAGAGAGTCCAAGATTTTTGCCATAGAGTGCATGTTTACTGGCATCTTTACCCACTAAAAGAGCACTTGCCTTTGCAGCAGCTTCTATAAGCGTAGCAGTTTTAAGATAGAGCATATCAAGATAGAGTGCTTCATCACTGTTAAAACTCTCAGCCATCTTTACATCCATCATCTCACCCTTAGAGAGTGCTGTAACTGATGCAGCTATTGTTCTTGCTACCTCTTTATCAAAAGCGACTAATTCTGTAAAGCCTTTAGAGTAGAGAATATCTCCAAGCATTACAGCCGTTTTACTTCCATCTGTTGCATTTACTGAGGCTACACCTCTGCGAGTCATTGCATCATCTATCACATCATCATGCAACAGTGATGCTGCATGAATCAGCTCAACTATAGCGGCTAAAAGAGGTGCATCGTTATGCTCAGAAGCTATCTTTAAGATGAGCTTTGCACGCAGTCGTTTTCCTCCACTTAGCATTGAGAAAAGCTTACTCACTTCATCATAATCTATCTCGTTAATTAATCTCTCTATCTCTTTTTCTACTCTTTGCATCTACTCTACTTCTTATTTTTTTTGTACTCTATTTTCATTTGTGATCTTTTATCTGCTAAAAAAAGCTCAAAAACAGCCTTGTGTTCTTTAAAATCAAACTCTTTAAACTTTAGTAAAAAGTAAGGTGGCTCATAAAAATCTGCACCTTTAGTCTTTAGGTAAACTTTAAAACTTTGATTTGTTGTGTTTAAGTAAAGAATGTTCTGCATCACTTTCGTTCCATACGAATAAAACATCACTAAACCCTCATTTTTATAGAGTGTCCATCTAAACTTAAAGTACTTCTTGTAAGTGCTGTACTTTACAAGAATCTCTTTCATCTCATCTTTTTTGAGTTTTATCGTTTTTGTATCTGCAAAGTCATTCGCTTCACTCAAGCTAAAAAGCAGAGTTAGAATGATAAAACTTAAGAAAAAAGATCGCATAAACTACTTAACTATCTCAGTCCCTACACCCTCAGATGTAAAAAGTTCAAGTAACATAGAGTGTTCTAGTCTTCCATCAATAATGTGTGCTTTTTGAACACCACCATTGATAGCTTCTAAACAAGCATCTACTTTTGGCACCATTCCACCGTTAATAGTTCCATCGACTTTGAGTGCCTCTACTTCACTACTTGTAAGAGTTGTAAAAAGCTCTTTATCATTGTTTAAGACACCTTCTGTATCTGTTAAAAAGATGATTTTATTTGCGCCTATTGATTTTGCAACAAATGATGCACACAAATCAGCGTTGATATTAAAACCAGGATGCCCCATCTCTTCACCAGCAGCAATAGGAGCGATAACAGGAATAAATCCCTCTTTTATCAAGTTACAAACAACATCAGATTTTACATTTGTGATATTTCCAGTAAGACCCCACTTTGCAAAATCTTTTGCTTGGGCAGTGATGAAGTGCGCATCTTTACCACTTATACCTATCGCTTTAGCAGAGTGAGAGTTTAAAAGAGAAACTATCTCTTTGTTAATCTCTCCACTCAAAATCATCTCAGCAATGCGCATAACTTCTTTGGTAGTAACGCGTTGCCCCTCTATAAACTTTGTGTCAATACTCAATGCATCAAGCATTTCCGTAATCTTTTTACCCCCACCATGCACGATAACAGGCTTAATACCTACAAGATGCATAAGTAAAATATCTTCGGCAAATTTTTCTTTAAGTTGTGGGGAAGTTTGTGCAGAACCACCATACTTTATAACGACAATCTCTTTACGAAACTCTTTTATAAATGGCAGTGCATCAAGGAGGGTTTTTACTGTTTCAATTTTTGCTTGCAATGAAATTTCCTAATTTTTTGAAATTATATTGCTATTTTATCCAATTTTTACTTAGCTATCCTTATTTCAAAGCATTTTTTCTCACTTGCTAGTAAATCTGCCGAACCATTATGTGCTTGAGCAATCTGTCGTGAAAGAACAAGCCCAAGTCCATTTCCTTTTATCTTACTACTTTTAAAGGCTTCAAAAAGATCTTTTTTATTCTCTATAGCTACACCACTATCATATATTTCAAATATATGAAAATTCACATCCTTTCTATGTCTAATCTCAATAACACCTTCTTCATTATCATCTAACTCTATTGCATCAATAGCATTGATAATAAAGTTTGAAAAAAGCATATCTAAAAGATCAATATCTGCATTTAAAATAAAGTCATCACTAGGGAAAATAAACTCTATATCCTTTGAGTACGCATAATAACTGATAGATATATCAATAGACTCTTTGAGCCTACTCCAAGAGAACTCTTTTTTATTTGCTTGAACACCCTTAGAGAACATCAAAGTAGCTTTAATAATACGCTCAATTCTATTCACAGAGTTTTGAATCTCTTCTACGATGGCAATATTTTCAGGTTTTACCCTTTTTTTCAGCGTTGAACTCATCAGTGAAATAGCCCCTATAGGGTTGCGTATTTCATGTGAGAGATGTGCAGCCATCTGCCCCATTGTCGCAAGATTTTCTTTTCTTTTTTGCTCTGTGATATCTGTTGCAGAGAGCATTATTTTATCTTTATAGGAAGAGCTTTTTATAAGATACGAACTCTCATTAAACTTCAGCTCATAATCTTCACTTTTATACTCTAAAAGTTTTAGAAGTTCCCACAAATCCCTTGCTCTTGAGTTTTGCAAAAAGATAGTGTTGTCAGTATTTACAATCCAAATAGCATTTGGTAAAAACTCAACAACTTTCTCTACTGTATCTTGCAGGTGTGCATAAGAAGCTTTGAGTTCATTAAACTCATTTTCAACCCTGTAAGTCTGTTCTATTAAGAGATTTAACTCTTCTGGGGTTACTGTGGACATTAGTTTTTAAAAGCTACAAGTATCTTATAAAGTGAGTGTGCATCATCACTTCCTGCTAGTTCCCGGATAGAGTGCATCCCTAAAGTAGGCAGTCCTACATCTATAGTCTCGATGCCTAGTCTTGTTGCCGTGATTGGTCCTATTGTTGAGCCACATCCCATATCGCTTCTCGTTACAAAGTGTTGGAGCGGTTCTTCTATGCTCTTTGCACTATCCATAAACTTTGCGATTGTTGTAGAGTTTGATGCATATCGCTGGTTTGCATTTATTTTTATAACTACACCTTTGTTTATAAAAGGGGAATGTTTTGCATCATGCTTCGATGGAAAGTTAGGGTGGATGGCATGGGCATTATCTGCACTTATCATGATAGAACTTCGTATCATATTCATATATGCATCTATATCTCCAAACATACGACTCAAAGTACTCTCTAAAAAGCTTCCAGCCGCACCACTTGTAGACTCACTCCCAACCTCTTCATGGTCTGATGCAACAAAGAGCATAGCTTTGCTTGCATCAACACTACAGATACTAAGCATCCCAACATAACATGAGAGTAGGTTATCGAGTCTTGCACTTGATATAAAATCATCTTTAAGCCCTACATACGATGCAGATTGTGTATCATAAAAACTGAGCTCACTTGCATAGATCTCTTTAACATCGGGTCGCCCTATTCTATTAAGCTGCCACCTTAAGAAAGTATCAAAATCAAACTCTTCATCTGTTGTAAGTATAGGACAAACATCTGTCTGTTTATTGACCGTTTTATCTTTGTTTGCTTTATCATCAAGATGAATAGCCAGTGAAGGAATAGTAGCAATAGCCTTTTTCACATCAATAAGTGCATCTTGTAAAACACCCTGCATATCTAAGTAAGAGATGCGTCCAGCAAGAGAGAGGTCTCTATCAAACCAAGGTGTTAATAAAAGCCCACCATAAGACTCAACCCCAAACTTTACCATTCCATGCTCTTTTATAACAGGATTTGGTTTGAGTTTAAGATTTGGTGAATCAGTATGCGCTCCCACCATTACATAATTTTTCTCTTCTTTAGGGTAGGTAAAAGCAATAACACTAGAGTCATTACGAGTCACAAAGTACTTCTCTCCAGCCTGTAACTCCCATTTATCTGTCTCTAAAAGCTCTATAAAACCTGCATTTTG
>JALSUU010000284.1 GCA_027071075.1 Sulfurimonas sp.
TCATCTAAAAGTTTATCGTACTGTTTATTGAGTCTCTCTCGAGTAATCTCTAAAAGTTCACGAAAACTTTTTTGCATCTCTGCACTTTTATTATTTCTATCAAGTTTAGAAAAAATCTCACTCATTGTCTCAATCTCCCCTAGATAACTCACAAGGTACTTTCTCGCTACATCATAATCTTCAGGCTCTAACTCTATATGCTCTATAATTTTACTAAAACAATCCGCTACTTCTTGCATCCTTACCCCAATATCTTTTGAAGGTAATGCTCTCGAATAAGAGCGAATATTTTCTACTCTTTTTTGAGACTCTACAATAAGTGTCATGATTCTCTGCGCTGCTGCATCACTGCTATATCCTGCTAACTTATCTTCTGTTACATCAAATCCATAGTAAAGATACCAACCTCCAAAGACAGAAGCCCCTAACATCATAGAACCCATAAAATCATATTCACCAAAATAGGCAGAGAGCGTTGTAGCTATACTCAAAAGTAGTGCGCCAATAAGTTTTAAAGGGTACAGTGGCGCTTTTGCATACTTTGAGTTTTTATACTCTAAGTGTAACTTTTCACCTTTTCGCAACAAAACAAAGGAGAGTAAAACAGCTCCCATTAAACCCAAAGAGAGTAAAAAAGAGAAGACCTTACCAGCACCTAAAGAGATAAGAGAAAAAGTGAAATAATCTAAGGCAATAAAGAGAAAAAAAGCACCTAAAAGCAGTGGTGGTTTCACACTCGTAGATGAGCCACTCTCTTGTGGTTTATAGCGATGAGCACTTGAAAATTCGTTATTAGAAGAAATCAGAAACTCCTTTAAAACTAGTAATAAGGAGTGCCATATAAAGTAGTAAAAATCCTAAAACTTTTTTTATCAACTGTGGCACATTCACCCCCTTTACTCACTTGGTAGATTCTCTTTTGGTATCTCTACAGAAGTTTCTACACTATTGATACCATTCGTAAACCAATTATAGCCATATTTTTCAAAGGCATCGCTTACTTGGATATTTCTTCTAAAAGAGCCAAAGACAATGTAATATTTATCCTCATGTTCTTCTACAAACTGCACATTAAATATTTCCCAACTCTGTTTTGCAAAATACTTTCTTGTCCCAGTATCCATCAAATCTATCTCTGAACGAGGTGCTAAATCTGTCACTATTCTTAAGTGCGAAATTTCACCCATCTCTCTTGGCTCCTTTGCAATAAGCTCTCTTGCTACTGCTAAAAGTTCTGGGTTATCACTTACCTCTCTTGCCATTTTTTGATTTGAGAGAGACTCTTTTGTTGCCTCTTGTAAAATCGCCTCTAACTCCTCATATTTTTGTATATATTCTTCACTTGCATCACTCGCTGCACCATACAAAATTTTCTCTGACTCTATCTTATTTGTAAGTATCTTTTTACCCAGCTCAAGATTTTCATACATCTCTCTAACACTCTCTTGAGACTCTAACTGATACTCTAAACCATTCCCTTTGTACTCTAGCCTATTTACCCCTATAAATATCTCATGCTCCCATGATTGAAACTCATCACGAATAGCACCCTCTAGAGCATCCGCTACACTGTTTGTAAACCATGAGTAGTAGCTAAGAAACTCTGGGGATTGTCCCTCTAGTGTATTGTTATAAACCTTATCTAAAAATACTAACATATCAGGAAGTAAATCTTGGTACCTTTTAATCTCTTCTGCCCACATACGCACTTCTTCAAGAGTATGGGGATCATCATTCAAGTAATCTTTTGGTAGTCTTGGATCAAATTCAGCTTGATTAAAAGCACTCTGAATCACCTCTAGTTCCTCAACAATTCCTGTAACACTTCCTGCTAACTCTTCACTCTGTGAGAGCGCATTGGTATAGATGTTTTCTAAAGATTGTAACTCTTCACTTGCCCGTACTATAGCAGGAGATGTAGTATTTTCTCTTACTGAATTTAAAATAGTTTGCAATTTTGTGATAATCTCTTCGTACTGCGCTCTATATGCTGGGTCTTGAAACTCTATCACATTGATAGAGCGAAACATTGGTTCCTCTGAGATATAAATAGATCGAAACTCTTTCACTCTTTCATCTGCACTCATATCACGGTGAAGTGTTGCAGACTCTTTGGCTATACTTTTATTATACGTATTTTTTAGATTCTCATAATTTCCTTTTGCACTTGCATAAGTCTCTGCATCAAGAGCTTCTATCTTTGTTAGTGTCGCTTCTACTCTGCTAGAGACCTCAGCAAAAACACTCTCTGGCTCAGAGTTATTATATGCTGAAACAGCCTCATTCATTTGTGCATTAAAACTATTGATAAGATCATTGAGACTCTCACCCTCTGGCTTTTCAACACTCTCTTCTTGCTCATTTGCCATTTGATAGTTCTGATCATAAGTCCCTTTCATAGAGTCTATGTTTTTTCTTAGGTTTATTACCTGTGCATCATTTTGATCTGAAAACATATCTAAAAGTGTGTAAAAATTAGAAAATATTTCCTCAATCATTGCACACTTTGCCCTATCTTGATAATCTTCCAATGTTTGTAAATTAGCAAAAGCCTTATTTAACTCTAATACACCCTGATTATACATCTCTATATATTTGTTATCTTCTTCTTGCATCATTCTCTCCTTATCTTATATTTTCTTTTGGTATTTCGATTCCATATCCCGCTGGTGTTTGTGAACTTAAGTACCATTTCCCTCCATGCGATCTATTATAATGTTCAGGATTATCTCTTCTAAATGTAACCGTTTTTATACGGTATGTACTTCCCTCTTTTTTTGCATATGCCACTGCAAATGCGGAGTAATCCATAATATGCCAACCCAAAGCCTGTGAGTAGTCCAAACTTCTAAATCGTTTTACATCGTTTGTAATTCTTAATGCTGCATCAGATGTAAAAACAGAGGATGGGAGTAGAGACTTTGTTATTGCCATCAGTTTTGCATCATTTGTTGCAGCTCTTGGCATCTTCTGATTTTGTAAACTTAATCTTTTCGCTTTTTGAAGTATTTTTCCATACAGAGCATAATCTTTTTGAGCTTGAAGACTCTTCGCTGAGGGAGCACCATCTATAGTTTTTTCAATTACCATTAGATTTTCAAGTGCTTTTTTACCTAGGTGATACTCACTTAACATCTCTGTAATATCTCTTTGAGCACTATTGATGTTTGAAAAGATACGGTTCATATATGATTTAGAGTAATTTCTATATTTTGTGATTCCATTAAATATCTCTGTATCTAACTCTCTTTTTTTATCTGTAATAGCTCCATTTATTTTATCTACAACTTGTGTTTCAAACCAGTACGCATATCGAGAGAACTCGGGTTTTCTACCTTCTACACTATTGTTTTGCACATTTTGTAAAAATGAGAGCATTTTAGGATAGAGTGTTTTATATCGTTTCATCTCTTTTGCCCAACTCTCTACCTGATTAAGTGGTAAAATTTCACTCGTTATATAGTTTCTAAGTAATCTTGGATCAAAGTTTTGCTGATTAAAAACACTCTGTATAGCTTTGAGCTCTTTTGATACATCTCCCGTTACAGCAGCTGCTTGCTTCTTACTTTTTGCCATTGCTTGAGCATAAGCATCTTCGAGTTTTTTCAAATCACTATCTGCCCGTGCTACACCTCTATCAAAAGTCTTACTTCGCATAGGGTTTAAAAGGTTTTGAAGTGTTTTTAAAGCTGTCTCAAACTGTGCTCTATATTTTGGATCTTGCAGAGCCACACTATCTATGCTACGAAAGAGGTAATCATTAGAGATATACTCACTACGAAACTTTTTAAGATTATACTTATCAGTTGATGTCATAACATCTGATGCACTACTCGCTCCTGATAGTCTGTTTTCACTTGCATGCGGACCTGTGAAATCTCTCGCTAAATCAACATAGTAACTCTCCCAATTTGCAAAATTTCGTTTAGCCGATGCATAAGTGTTTGCATCTTTTTTTTCTATTTTTGCAAGAATATTTTTAAGTTCTGTATGATATTTTTTGAGCTCTTTTTGTTTTGTATCTGATGCAAAGTCTGCAGGTGAACGCATACCATTGACTGCATTTGTTGCACTTCTTAGATTTTTGTTAAATGCAGAGCGTAAGGAGGAGAGTGTTTCTTCTGAAGTTCTTGTCGATTTGTTGCTTTTCGTTTTTGATGGAGACTTAGCTGTAACACCTGCTATCTTGAGATTTTTATTATAAGTACTCACCATACTTTTATATGATCTTTGCATAGAGACTACTTGTCTATCTTTTTGATCTGAAAAACTTTTAATTACCTTGCGTACTCTATTAAAATTCTCCTCCACCTTGGCTCTTTTTTGAGGATTTTTATAATCATCTAATGTTCTTAAAGCTCCAAAATTTCTATTGAGCGCATTTATCTCTTTGTTGTAAGCATTTATATACTTGTTGTCATCTACTGTGAGTTGTGCTTGTAGCAGTGAAGTTGCAAGCAGACTCCCTGCGATGAGTAATGTAATCTTTTTCATATTTCAACCTTTAATAGTATTAAAAAAAGTGTAACAGAAAATAGTTCTTTATTGTAAGTGATAAACGAACATTTTGAGTAATTAAAATGTTGCAACAAGAAAAACGAATAGTAATCTGCTACAATTTCATAA
>JALSUU010000285.1 GCA_027071075.1 Sulfurimonas sp.
TCTTTAATATACTTTTCTATAACTGTTTGTGGATAATAGCGTTTAAGACCAAGTTTCCCAACAGCACCTGCTCCAACACCTATATAATCCTTATAGAGCCAGTAGCCTAAGTTATGTTGTGAGTGATAGGTTCCAAAATTACTAATCTCATACTGAATAAATCCATGCTCTTGAATCTTTTGAAAAATCCAAGTAGTTAACTCTAACTCTTCACTACTCATTTGTGGTTTTGACTCAAAAGCAGTTCCCTCTTCGATGGTGAGAGCATAGGCACTGATGTGATTTATTGGGAGGGTAAATGCTGTTTGAATATCTTTTTGTAGGAGCTCTTTTGTATCGCCTAGTGTTGCATATATAAGGTCGAGTGAGAGGTTCTCATAGCCAATTTTTTTAGCATTTTGTATCGCTTCTATTGCCATTTGCGGGGTATGCGCACGGTTAAGTAGTTTGAGTTTTTCTGCATCAAAGCTTTGCACTCCAAAACTAATACGGTTTACGCCAAGTTTTTTCATTCCTTTAAGCCACTCATAAGTAGCACTGTTGGGATTTGCTTCGCTTGTTATCTCTATATCTTTTTGAAGATACTTCTCTAAAAGCTCAAAAATAGGTTTGTAAAGTTCGGGTGCAACAGTAGAGGGAGTCCCTCCCCCTATAAAAATAGTCTCAATTGAGTTCTCTTGTACATCAAACCTTTGAAGTTCATGTTTGAGTTGTAAAAGGAGGGCTTGCATATACTTTGCTTTGAGATGAAACTTATCAACATAAGAGTTAAAGGCACAGTAAGAGCATTTAGAGTCGCAAAATGGAATATGGATATATAATAACATTTTGTAAGTATAACGAAATTTTGAATTAAAAAAGAGATAAATTATCTTTTTTTAATGACACTTTTTGTATAATCGCGTTAATTTAATAGAGGCTTACATATGAGTAAAGAAGTGAGTAAGAAAAGTGACTATCGTCCAAATGTGGCGATGATTATTGTATCGGATGAATACCCAAAGAAAAAAGAAATTTTTATAGCACAGCGTAATGATCTTCTAAATATATGGCAGTTTCCTCAAGGTGGCATAGATAAGGGTGAAGAAGTTAAAGAGGCACTTTTTCGTGAGATGGAAGAGGAGATAGGGAGTGCGGATGCAGAGATAATTGCTGAGTACCCAGAGTGGATTTCTTATGATTTTCCGACAAAGATAGCGGATAAAATGCGACCTTACAAGGGACAAATACAACGCTACTTTTTAATGAAATTAGGAAAGGATGCAAAGATAAATCTTGCTACAAAGCATCCAGAATTTAGCGATTATAAATTTGTAAGTGCTACTGAAGTTTTAGATCATACGGCACATTTTAAAAAACCTGTGTATGAGAAAGTGATAAATTATTTTAAAGAAGAGGGACTCCTTTAGATGTTAATAGTACAAAAATTTGGTGGAACAAGTGTTGGTGACTTAGAGCGTATTCAAAATGTTGCCAACCGTGTAAGTGAGAGTAAAAAAGCTGGAAATGATGTTGTAGTTGTAGTTTCAGCTATGAGTGGTGAAACAAACAAGCTTGTTGGATATGCTGAACACTTCTCCAAAAATCCTGCACAAGCGGAGATGGATATGCTTCTAAGTGCTGGTGAGCGTGTAACTGCATCACTACTCTCTATTGCTCTTCAAGAGATGGGACATAGTGCAACGGCAATGACAGGGCGAAAAGCGGGTATAGTTACTGATAAACACCATACTAAAGCGCGAATAGAGGAGATAAATCCTGAAGTGATGCAATCTGCTCTCAAAGAGGGAAAGATAATTGTAGTTGCTGGTTTTCAAGGTGTTAATGCCAATGGAGATGTAACAACACTTGGTCGTGGTGGAAGTGATCTCTCAGCGGTTGCTATCGCTGGAGCACTTCAGGCTGATTTGTGTGAGATATATACGGATGTAAGTGGTATCTATACAACAGACCCTCGCATTGAGCCAAAAGCAAAGAAGTTAGAGAAGATATCTTATGATGAGATGTTAGAACTTGCATCATTAGGGGCAAAAGTACTACAAAACCGTTCAGTTGAGATGGCAAAAAAACTCAATGTAAACTTAGTAACAAGAACAAGCTTTTCAAATGAAGAGGGAACATTAATAACAAAGGAAGAAAATATCATGGAAGCACCATTAGTAAGCGGAATCGCATTAGATAGAAACCAAGCAAGAATCTCACTTATGGGTGTAAAAGATAGACCAGGAATTGCTTCTGATATTTTTAACAAGTTAGCAGCTGCAGAAGTAAATGTAGATATGATTATTCAAAACAAGGCACATGATGGCGCGACAAATATTGACTTTACTGTTCCTGTAGATGACTTACATGATGCAAAGTCTATTGTAGATGGTTTTGTTCAAGATGGCGAAATAGAGGCAGACTCTTACAATGAAGATATCTGTAAAGTGTCAGTAGTAGGTGTTGGGATGCGAAGTCATACGGGTGTCGCTGCGCGTGCTTTTGCTACGATGGCGGATAACAACATAAACATCAATATGATATCAACATCAGAGATTAAAATCTCTATGGTAATTGATGAGAAGTACGCAGAACTTGCTGTTCGTGGACTTCATGACACTTACGAACTTGATAAGTAGAAAGTCTATATGCCATACTCAGATAAACTTGATTTTGCTCAGTGGAGTTTAGATACTATACGAGAAGAGGGTGGAAGTCTTAGTTGGCTTGAAGAGCAACGCTTTGAGTGGTCAAAAACAACCGCTTATGCACTTGAGCAGATATTGCAAGGAAAAACTGTTGTCCTCATTACTGATGAGAAACGCAAATGGTTGGAGAGTTATATTCTCTCCTCTATTAATACGGCTGCCTTAGAGCGTCCTCTTATTCCAATAGTAAGCATAGATAATCTCTGCGTTCATTACAATAGCATTAGCGGTGGTGAGATGATTGATGTTGTGGATGATATGATATCACTCTCTTATAAAGATGAGTACTTTTTTTGGTACATCGGAAAGGGTGAGGATAAACGCTCAGATATTGCTAAAAGAAAAGACAATAGTTACTTTTGGATATTTGACGAAGATTTTAACAATGCTTTTACTCTGAAGTCGTATGATAAAGATATAGATATAAAACTGTTACAACTCTATAGACTCTTTGATGCATCTTTGAGTGCTGCAATGTTTGGAGAGGTTGATGCAAGCTCATAGTGAAATAAAGGGGCATATTATTATCTCAGCAGAGATTGATGCTGAGTTTAGTAGACTTCAAGAGGAGTTAAAACCTTTTCGAGTAGTTCCTTTTTTAGTCACTGATGAAAGCTTTAAGATAGAGCATGCTAAGGCTGTTTTAAAAGAGTCCTACATTAGTGAATCCCAAACAAAGTATATTGTTATTGGAACACAAGATTTTACAGATATCGCACAAAACTCACTTTTAAAACTCTTTGAAGAACCGCCAAGACATATAGAGTTTATAATAATCACTCCCACAAAATCAAACCTTCTCCCAACAGTTCGCTCTCGTCTACCAATACTAAAAGTAGATACACATAGTAATATTGGGGAACTAGAGATAAACTTAGCACGATTAGATTATAAAGATGTTTTTCTCTTTTTAAAAGAGCATGCAAGAGTGAAAAAAGAGGATGCAAAAGTCTTAGTTGAAGCACTCTTTTTTCGTGCAACGGTTACAGATAGACTCATACTTACTCCCTTACAGTTAGATAATTTTGACAAGGCATATAGACTTTTAAATCTAAACTCAAGAGCACAGAGTGTTTTAGCCATGTTGTTGATGAGTTTTGCAAGAGAGCGATAATAGAATGATAATAGAACAACTCTCAAATAGTATAGATATACAAAAACATCTTAAAGCACTCAATGTAGATAGTGGTGGAGTGGCTATTTTAAGTAAAAAAGCGAAGATACATATCATTAGCATCAAAGATATGCATGTGGGTGCTGCAAATATTCTCAAGCAAGATGCACTCTCTATTGGGGCGGACTTAGCAGTTCCTAGAGGAACAGTCATCGCTAAAGAACCAAGAGTAAACTGCATCCTCATCGCAACAACTGCACAGCTGCAAAAATTATCTAAAAAAGAGTTAGCACAACCTTTTGGACTCAAAGATTTAGCGAAAAAACTCTCAACTATTGTTTCTCTTAAAGAAGTCAAAACTGTAGAGATTATGGGTGTTATCAATGCAAATGATGATAGCTTTTTTGCGGGTAGTAGATTTATAAATGCTGATGCAGTGAAAAAAATAGAGAGTATGATAGAGGAGGGTGCTTCCATCATAGATATCGGTGGTGTCTCCTCTGCTCCAAACTCTCAAAGTGTCAGTGCCCAAGAGGAACTTTTACGGGTAAAACCTATACTTGATGCGATTAAAGAGAAAAAACTGTATGAGAAAGTTGCGTTTAGCATAGACTCCTTTGAACCTCGGGTTATAGAGTATGCTTTAGAATCAGGCTTTACTCTAGTCAATGATATTACAGGTTTGCAAAATGATGCAGTATGTGAAGTCGCTGCAAAGTATAAGGCAAAAGTTGTTATCATGCATATGCAAGGTTCTCCTCAAACGATGCAGGATAATCCGCACTACTCAAATATCTTAGATGAGGTCTATAATTT